>SHZD01000052.1 GCA_009692465.1 Myxococcales bacterium | reverse complement strand
GGGCAATTTTTGCCGGGCTACAGCGCGGCAAATGGGCGGCAAATGGGCGGCAAATGGGCGGCAAATGGGCGGCAAATGGGTGCCAAATCGCTGCCGGGACGGCCGAATTCGCAATCGGCACCGCATCGAACCGCAACGAAATGGGATCGAGATTGCCGGACTTGGACACGACGCCCAAGCCCGACCCCGCTGCACGGTCAAGGCGTGATCAAGCAATGACCGTTACTGGCCTTGCTTGCACGGTCGCAGCGGCCACAAATCGACAGCTGCGATTTTGTGCACGACGGCTATTCGCTAGATGCAGGCGGTTTGCGCCTTGCAGTTGCTTGGTATCAGTGGTGGGCAGGCTTAATGGTCGATGGGGGCTACCACCATCCCGTCGGCCGACGATTGGCGCTGGAGTTTAGGGTTTCTCCGTGGTTACCCTTGCCGCTAGGGGCAAACTGCCAGTGCCGCGGCACCTGCCTGCACAAGGCCCAAAGTCAGGCCGCTGATGGGATCCTTGATGGGTTTAGCCGTGTTTTGCAGCGTGGCGCGCAACTTGCTCACTGTCAGTGCCGGTTTGCAGCCGATGAGTAAGGCTGCCACTGCCGCCGCAACCGGAGTCGCTTGCGAGGTGCCCGCCAGCACCGTGGTGCCGCCGCCGAGCCCGGCGCCCACCAAAAAGGCCCCCGGTGCAACGACGGTCACCATTTTGGAGCGATTGGAGAAACACGCGATTTTTTGGCTGCCGGTGCTGGAGTCTTTGCAAAGCCCAGTGAACGACTTGGGGCCGTAGTTGCCCGCGTAGGTGGCTCCCACTGCCACAGCCTGACTTAGACAGGCTGGCGCCGCGATGCTCCAGGTGGAACCATCGTTGCCGGCCGCTGCAAACACGGTTACGCCCTTTTTTGCGAGCAACGCCAACGCTTTGGCGGTGACGGGGTCTTGGCTGTCGCACGGTCCGGCGAACAACTCGTCGCTGCCAAGGCTCAGGTTAACAATGCGCACTTGCAGCGCGGTCGCGTGCGCAACGAGCCAATTCAGGCCCGCCAACAAGTCAGAGGTCGGACCGGTGCCGGTTTTGCCAAACACTCGGATAGCCACCAGTTTGGCTTCGGGGGCAATGCCGATCGGCGCGACTTTGCCAGCCCCTGCCAGTACGCTGGCGACGTGGGTGCCGTGACCGTGGGCGTCTTGGGCATTGCCGCTTTGTTTGCCGCCGCCGGGGCAACCGGACTGACAAAAACACTGCTGGGCGACAACGCGGCCAGCGAGATCGGGATGTTGATTGTCCACCCCGGTATCGAGCACGGCGACCCGCACGCCGCTGCCCTTGAGCCCAAGGCTGACCCTAGCTTTGGTCGCTTGCACCACGTCGCCGGCGGTAGCGCCCACCTGCAGTTGCCGGTCTGGGACGATAGCGGCCACCGCCGGATGGTTGGCCAGTCGCGCCGCCGCCGCCGGTGAAACCCGCACCGCAAAGGCCCCCAGCGCCTCATAGGCGTGCAGCATCGTCCAGTCGTCGCCAGCGCCCAAGAGCGTGCGCGCACTTGTGGCTGCGCCCGCAGTTTCGCCGTCCCGCAGCAGCACCACGACCGCCACTGTTTCGGCGCTCAGCGGCGCTGGGTCCGCGGGTTTGTCCCTGAGTGGGTCGCTGAGTTGCTCGCTGGGTTGGTCGATCGGCAGTGCCTGCACGCGCAGCGTTGGCGCCATGATCGAAGGCGCCTGCAGTTCGGCTCCCGGATTAGGTTCTTCAGACACGCACGACCACAGCAACGCGGTGCCGACCAGCAGCCACCAAGGCCGTACAATGATCGCTAAACTGGGTAACTCAAAGCGAAAACCCCACGAACCCATGGCAACCCCACGGCGGCATCAGCGCCGCGCTAGCGGGTCGTATGGCAATTTCCATGCCAGTGGGTCTTGGTGTTTAACTCGCTAAAATAATGTGGTTGTTTTGGTTGTGGCTGAGCCGCGAAGTCTCAGTTCGGGGTGGCACTGAGACCACAGAGTGAGACTTCAAGTGAGACCACCGGCTCGCCGCTCAGCCAAGGACATCGAGCCAAAGCGGTAGTCCGCAAAACTGGCCGTCGCCGATGTGATAGGCCGCCGCCAACTCGGCCTGAGCGCGGGCCGTTCGTGCTGGCTCGCGGCCGTGGACGTGGGCCAAGACGTCGCCTGCGGCAACCCGATCGCCAGGCTTGCACGCCAGCACAAATCCTACAGCCGCATCGATCGTGTCGCTCGCGCGGTCGCGACCGGCCCCTAGGCGTACGGCGGCCAAGCCGACTTGCAAGGCGTCCAATCCCAAAACTGTACCAGATTGCTGTGCAAAAATAGGGACTTGCAGGGGTGCTCGGGGCAAAACGCGCCACGGCTGTTCGCACACCAGCGGGTCGCCGCCTTGGGCCTGCACCAGCTCGGCAAACTTGGCCAACGCCCGGCCATTGTCCAACGCCGCGGCGATTTTTTGCTCGCCCTGTACCAAAGTGGTGGCCACCCCGGCCAACCGCAGCATTTCGCCGCCAAAGCGCACCACTTGTTCGCGACTGTCGGCTGGCCCTCGACCATGCAAAAGTTCTATTGATTCATAGATTTCCAGCGCATTGCCGATATGAGTTCCGGTCGGCCGGTCCATAGCCGTCAAAAAGGCCGTGCAATTGCGGCCCGCCGCCCGCGCAGCTGTGACCATAGCCTGGGCCAGATCTAGGGCTTTTTCGCGTGTTTTCATAAAGGCGCCAGTGCCGACTTTGACGTCCAACACCAGACTTTGGGCCCCTTCGGCCAGTTTCTTGGACAAGATCGACGCCACGATCAACGGCACCGATTCAATCGTCGCGGTGACGTCGCGCAGGGCGTACAGCTTGCGATCGGCGGGGCAAATGCGCTCGGTCTGGCCAATCAGGCACACCCCGATTTGCGCCGTCAGTTGGGCAAAGCGCTCCAGGTCCAACTGGACATCAAAACCGGCAATCGACTCCAGCTTGTCCAAAGTCCCGCCGGTGTGACCCAGACCACGGCCCGAAATCATCGGCACCGCCACCCCGCACGCAGCCACTGCCGGAGCCAGCGGGATCGAAATCTTGTCGCCAACCCCACCCGTCGAGTGCTTGTCGGCCGTCGGCATGGCCAGCCCGTCCCACTGCAGCACGTCGCCAGAGTGTTGCATGGCCTCGAGCAGCGCCGCCGTTTCGGAGTCGGTCATGCCGGTAAACAGCACGGCCATCGCGAACGCCGCCATCTGGTAGTCCGGCACCTCGCCACTGACGTAACCCGCGATCAGGCCATGAATTTCTTGAGATGTCAGGGCACCGCCGTCACGTTTGCGGGCGATGAGTTCCACGGCGCGCGGCGTCATTGAGCTCCGGTCAGGACCAAAAAATACTACGTGCAGGATCGAGGTCGATTGGGGCGCTGATGGACCGTCGAAGCTGTGGGCGAGCGCAGCTATACATAGTCACCCAAATTCGAGATCAACCTTTGACCGGAGCCGCGAGCCGGCTGCGCAGCACACGCGAGCTTGGCGACCCACTGAGCAAGCACGAGATCGGCGGTCCGGCATTTGATGCCGGAATTCGGCGATCGAGTATAGCTAGCTGCCCAGTTCGGTCAACCCGCCTGTTGCCACCGGCGTTCGCGGTTGGTTCGCCGCGCCTGGGCATTGGCTGCTTCAAGCTGGTCGCGTAAGTCGGCGATTTCGTGAAAGAGTTTGACCAGCCTTTCGGTCAGCTGCGGCAAATAGGCACCACTGACAAAGATCTTCGGCGGTTGATAGCCAACCGGCGTGCGGTCATCAGCCGGCAGTTTATAGCGCGTCGCCAGCGCCTCGACCTCGGCGTCAATGGCAGCCACCACCGACCAGATCAGCGGAAAATCGCGCAGCGTCGTTTTTTGCTCGGCATCCACGGCCACTAAGGCCGGCGCCGGCGGCATTTGCGCTACCGACAGCAGCCATGGGCCTGGCCACGCCAATTCGCGTTCCAAGCGAGTGCTAGTCGATTTGCCTAGAAGTGCCGCACTTTGGCGTAGTTGGCGCAGCTCATCGTCGCCAATATGCCCGGCGCCTTCACTGCCGACAAAGCGTCGCCGCAGCTCACCCTCCGGGTAGGTCAACGTGTGCTCCATGAGCAGACGGACCATGCTGTCGGTGGTTTCGCGCAAGCGGTGCTCGGCCGCAGTCAGCGTTTCGGGTGCAATCGTCGCCATCGCTGTGTCTCGCCGCTTCGGTGCTGCAGCCGAGCTTATTTGCACACAGCGGAACTGGAGTTGGCAAGCGGGCTCAAATAACATGGCGTGATGCAAGGTGCGCCGCTGGGCTGCCACATGGCGCCGCCCTTGGGGTCCGCCGGGTTCTTTTTGGCAGCGCAGGCATTGCCTGATTGAAAACACTGCTTAAGAACAGACCCTTGGCCGCCCATGGCCTCGTTGGGCCAGTTGATCTTGCCGACAAACCAGAAGTCGACCGGCAGCAATTGCTGATTGGCCAACTCGACGACTTGTTTGCCAAGCACATAGACGCGCACGGTGACAAAGCTGGGACCAAAGCCAAAATCGTTCCAGTAGTGCACGCCGACCGCATATTCTTGAGGCTCGGTGGCCGTGCCCTGCGGAGCGTTGAGGTTCAAATTTTCAGGTCCTGCACCGTCGGTGTCGTCCAAGTCCAAGCGACCGTCGTCCTCCTCGGTGGCCGAACTGCCCCACTTAGGGGTGGTGTTGAACCAAAACGCGTCGAACGGGGTGCTAAACCACGGATCCGCTTGACCATCGCAATCTTGATCCGGACCTTGGGCTAACGGATGCGCAAAGTGCAGGTCGATATCGGAGCCAACCCCTTGACCTTTATCCGTTTCATCCACGTCTGCCGGCGTCTTCCACAGCAATTCTACGTGCAGCGCTTGGCTTGGAATGGCAATAATCGTAATGCACGCCGGAGAGCACGACTTGACCTCGGGGATGCTGTCGTCCCACACATCTAGGCAGAACTGATACTCGCCCGCGACATTGGTCTGAAAGGTCGGATTGGGGGTCTTGACGCTGGGCACAAAAGTTTGCTGGCTGCCTTCGGGTTGCTTGGTCACCTTCCACAAATACTTGACAATTTTGCCGCCGCCGGGAGCAATCGAGTTGTCGCCCTTCAGATGCAACACGGTTTGCGGCACGACTTGCTCGCCCTCAGCCACCGAGACTTTGGCTTCGGCGCAATTCTTGGTAACACAAATGCCAGTAAATTTAATCGCTTGCGGCGATGCGTTGGACACGACTTCGACACTGGCGACATCGGGCACTTTGGCCTGAGTCGAGGGATCATCGACGGACAGCGTGGCCGGGATGTAGTTGGCCGGCAGTTCAAAAGAGCCATTGGGTTCAAGCACGAGCGGCGCCGTTTCGTTCGGACCTGTCTTGGTCGTCAATTTCGGCTCCACTGCGGCGACTGCTGCCCAATCCAAGGCGTAAGCGTTGCTGCCGCCAGCCTTGATCGCAAAACTAGTGATAGTCAGTTTTTCGGTGCCGCAATTGGTGACCTGCAGGTTTTGGGACGCCACCTTGCCCAATTCCACCGCGCCAAAATTGACCGTTGGCATCGGTTTGATCAAGATACACGGCACTTTAGAGTTGGCATTGACCAACACCGGCAAACCGCCGACAAAGGTCGAGTCGTTGCTGAAGATGCGAATTTCGCCTTGGCGTTTCTTGTCGTCTGTCGGCTTGAACATCAGTTCTGCCGTCTGGCTGCTGCCAGCGCCGATCACCATCGGCGGATCAAACACGGCCGCAGCGCCCGCTTTGTAGCTTTGATCGCCGATCTTGAGCGCAAACGTCGGATCCAAATTGAGCTCCATCTTGGAGACAAACAATGTGGCATCGCCCAAATTGGAAATCTGCAGCTCGCGGCTGGCCTGCTTGCCCACTTGGACGTAGGGAATGTCGATCAGCGTTGGCTGGGCTTTGATTTTTGGCTTGCCGGCGGTCGTCACGACGTCAAAGCACAAATTCGCTTTGGCGTACTCTGCGGTGCCACCCAGCCGCAAGCACACCCGGCCTTGGCGGGCTTTGGAATCAAACTGCTTGTAGCGAATCTTGAATCCCTCCTCCACCCCCGAACCGGCCTGCAGGTCGCTGCCTGGGGGCACCACTTTCTTCCATTTGCCCTTCATGGCGGAGCACAGCGTCTGACCACTGGCGTCGAAGCACTCCAGAGCTAAGTCCTCTGTTTCACCTGGGTTTTGCGGTGCATAGGTCAGCCAAATGTCGTCAATCCGCAGGGGGGCGGCGGTGGCAACTGAGACGGTGTTGCGCAGCCGAAAGTCGACGAAAAGTTCACCCGTCGGCGCCACGCCGCCGACCTGAATCTCGGTCTTTTCGCCAACAGCGCCATTGAGTTGCTGGTTAGTCACTGCACGGCGCAAGTCAAGCTTGGCGAAGCATTCTTGTTCGACTTTGGCGCCAACCGCGACACATTTTTCCAGACCACCGCCAGCCGTCGCCGCAGTCGGGCCAGTGGTGCCCGCGCCTGGGTCTTCGCTGCACGCCGGTACGACCAGCGCGGCAATCGCAGCCAATCCCAAGGCTGTCGCAATGGCGTGCCAATGGCTGCCATGGGTGGATCGGCGACGCTGGGTAGATGCGCTAGTCGTGCGCGCGTTCAGGCCGACCTCACGGTCACTTGCCCGTTGACCAACCACTGATGCCCGTTGACCAATCACTGATGCCCGTTCACCAACCACTGATGCCTGTCCGCCAACTGCTGCTTCGTGCTTCATGCCACCTACCGCGCGCGCACCGCTGCCGCGGCGCTTAACAACTCTGTATCGTGCGGGATTGACTGCGCCCGTGCAAGTCGATTGTGCCGAGGCCAGGTGCGTTTTTCATTTGGCGTAGTGGACCGGATCGGCTTGCAAGGGCCCAGCTTGCCATCCGCCAAGCCCTCAAATCGGCCCAGTATGTCAATGCCTGAATCTTTTATTCGCCCCGAGCGAACTGGCAGTCCACCCGGAAGCAATCAGGGCGTAATCGGCTTCACTTTGGCCCTCGGTTTGCCATCGGTCGGTGCGGGATCGCCACTGTCCGGCCTTTTCGGCGCTGGTTCCACCGCTTTGGCGCCGACCTTGCCTTTGCCGGCCTTAGGCGCAGGCGCCACCGGCGCTGGTTCGACCACCGGGGCCACCGGAGTCGCCGCAGTCGGGGTCGGCGCGGCGGGCAGGCCGAGTGGTTCTGGGGCTTCGCCAGGGGCGAAATCGGGGCAGCCATCGCTGTCCTCAAAGCCATTTTTGCGCTCAGGTTGGTGCGGGCACAGATCATCTTTGTCGTCGATGCCGTCGCCGTCGTCGTCGGGATCCGGGCAACCGTCGTCGTCATCGCGACCGTCTTTGTCCTCCGCCTTGCGCGGGCACAGGTCGCGTTTGTCTGGCACGCCGTCGCCATCGTCGTCCAGATCAGGGCAACCGTCGCCGTCCTCAAAACCGTCGCGGTCTTCGGCGGTCAACCGGCATTTATCGACGACATCGGCCACGCCGTCGCCGTCGTCATCGACATCGGGGCAGCCATCGCCGTCTTCAAAACCGTCGAGATCCTCCGCCTTGTCGGCGCAGCGGTCGACCTTGTCATCGATGCCGTCCAAGTCGCGATCCGCTGGCATTTCGTCTGGCAAAAAGCGCAAACCGGCCAACACCCGCACGCCGGCGGAACCAGCGCCAGACGAAGGGCTGCCGCCGACAGCCACAACTGCCCGTAACCATTTGGTAACCTTCCACTGCCCGCTGGCCATGGTGTCGACCACGGTCAACCCTTGCGGCACGCTGGTGACCACCGAAAATGCCGCCCGCAGTTCGCCGCGGACCTGCAAGCGGCCGTTCAACCACTCGCTGCCTGCTGCCGCCCACACATCCGCGGTCGAACCCCCGCGCAACGCTGTTTGGGTGCGGTTGTGATCTACTGATCCGTTGCTATTGACGGCGTGAATCGTCAATTCCGCCGTCGGGGTAAGCCGCGTTCCGCCGCCGACCGTGGCCTGCCATTGACCCCATTTCGCTCCAACAATCCCTTGAATTGTCAAGGCATGAGCGCCACCGATCCAGTTTTGGGCACTGGCGGTGGGCAATTCCCAAACCAGCGCCGCTGCCGCCGCCGCATCGCCATCACCGGCCTTGCCCTGCCATAGGCCCTTGCGGCTCTCTAGGCGCACATCGCCCAGCGCGGGCGCCGCTGGTTGCTCGGACAACTGAACCAGATTGGGACCGCCCCCGCGCATTTGAAAGGCCGCTGGCAGCACCGCGCCCACCGCCCACTCATTGGGCAATCCGACGACAGCCCCGATTTCGGCCATCCCCAGATCGCCCAGCACCGTTTGCTTGTAGTTTTGGGCCGAAAACCGCAGCGGACTGCGCGCATAGTGCACCAAGGCCAAGGTATGCCATTGGCCCGGCTGGGGCACCGTCGGCGAGCGACTCAGCCAGCCGTCATCGGCTTGTGGCCCCGGCCGCAGCGTTTGCATTGACAGCGCCGGTTGCTCGCCGTCATGGCCGTGAGCCGGCAGCGCGACCGTCCCCGCAGCCAAGGCCACTGCCAGCGAAACCGCCCTGATTTTGCCCTGCCCGCTGGCCATGACCCACCGCCCACGCCTATACGCCGCCACCCGTGGGGCGAAAAAGGCGCCAAAGTGTCCGGCGGTCGGCTGAGCGCGTCAACCAACCCAGTGCGTCGACCAAAACTGGCGCGTCCGCGGTTGCCGATCGCCGCGCAAAGTGCTAAACACCGCGCCCCCTTGCAGGGCCCATACCATGACCGAGCCGCCCAATTTGCCACCTCCATCGCCCGCCGCCCCACCGCCTTGCCCTGCTGATACCGGCGACTCTGGCGACGCGCGTGATGGCCAATCTGTTGAAACTGCAACGGATTCTGTGGATGCCGCCGAGTCAAGTAGCGACCCCGATTCCGCAACTGCCGCGCAGCTACTGCCGGATCCTTCGGATGCGCTGCCCGTAGTCGCGCTGGCCCCAGCGCAAGCTGCAGCCTTTAATTCGGCCGTACCCGCTCTGGCTGGTGCTGAGTCAACCCCAGTGATCTCTTGGGCAAAGGCTGATCGCCTGTGGCGGTGGTGTACGATCAGCGCGGTGTATGCGCTGTACTTGCTCAACGCCGGCAGCTTTGGCCTCTGGGATCCTTGGGAAACCCACTACGGCGAAGTCACCCGCAACATGATCGAGACCTTTGACTGGGTCAATCCCTGGTGGGGCTACGCCCGCAAGATCGGCACCGAACCGATCGCCGGCGAATGGTTCTACAGCAAACCCATCTACATTTTTTGGGCCGAATGCAGCTTTATCAAGCTTATCGGCTATAGCGACTGGGCCTTTCGACTGCCTCAGGCTCTGCTGGGCGCCTCCATGGCGGCCTCGATTTACCTGGCGGTTGAGCGCATTGCCAGCCGCCGCCACGCGTTTTGGGCCACGGTGGTGGTGGCGCTGTCGCCGTTCGTCTACATGGTGGCCCGCCAAGCCCAGACAGACAACCCGTTTGTCGCCACCATGACCATCGGTCTGATGTTCTTGCTGACGGCACTGTTCGGTCGCCGTCAAGTGTTTTCTGCCCGCGGGTTTGGTTGGGTTTCGGCTGGTTTTCTGGTGTTCGCGCTGGCCAACTGGTTGCCGCAATTTCTGATTATCGCCACCGACTTGTACGACCCCAATGCGGTGGGCCTGACCGCGATCGTGATGCAAAATGGGGTGTGGCATGTGGCGCTGGTCTATGTGCCGGTGTCGCTGGTCTTGCTGGCCTCGATTGCGCTGCCGGTGTGGCGCCAATTCCGCTCGCAAGCTGGTCTAGCCGATCCGTCTTTTCAGGATCTGTGGCTGCGCCGCTACCTGCTGTACAGCAGCTACATGATGATGGCGCAAGCGACTTATGCCAAGGGTTTGCTTGGGTTTTGTGTGCCGGGCGCCATTTTGGTGCTGTACCTACTGGCGTCGCGCAACTGGCGAATCATCGGTCGCCTCGATTTGGTGCGCGGCATTCCGTGGTTTTTTGTCACGGTGCTGCCGTGGTACGTCGCCATGTTTTGCCGGCACGGCCTGCCGTACTACCAGCGCTTTTTCATCCACGACCACTTCAATCGGGTCGGCGCCGGTGTGCACCAAATCGACACGGGCACCTTCGAATATTTTGTCGAATGGCTGGGCTACGGCATGTGGCCGTGGTCGGCGTTTGCCCCGCTGGCCTTGATTGCCGCCGTCGTTCACTTGCGTCCCGATGGCGCCGTCACGGACGAACCGCGCCCCGCCGGTCTGCGCGCCTTTGAACAACTGCGATCATTTGCGTTTCTGTGGTTCTTGCTGGCGTTTATTCTGTTCACCCTGTCGTCGACGCGCTTCCATCATTACATCTTGCCAGGGGTGCCGGCGCTTGGCATGTTAACTGGCTGGTATATTTTGGATTTGTTGGACGATCACCGGCCGCGCGCCCGAGTCGCCATGGTGGCGGCGCTAGTGCTGTTGGTGGTGATCACCGTCGGCGTCATGGGCGATTTCCAGAATTTACGCAGTCTTTTCACGTACAAATACGATCGGCCGCTGCCGGAAAACCTGCCGTTTGACTGGGGTGCGCGCGTCACTTGGACTGCCGACGCCGCGCCGGTGCAGACGTGGGCGCAAACGCCATTTGGTCGTTTTGTCGGGCCCATGGTCGCTAACATATTGAACATCGGCTGGTTTCGCTTTGAGACGTTTTGGAAGGTCGCGGGCGCGCTCGCCGCAGTCGGCATGGTGCTGATGCTGGCCACCCGCTTGCGCAAGGCCGGGTTGGCGGTGGTGACCTCGACAGCGCTGCTGGTGGCGTTTTGGGCGCTCAATTATTACATGCCCAGTCTGGCGCCGCACTGGTCGCAAAAGTACTTGTTTGAAAAGTATTACGAAGACTGCACCATCCATCCCAATCCACCGTTGGTTCACGAGGCCTACCACCCGCTGCTGCGGCGGGCTGGTCTGGACTTTGCCGCTGATTTTTTCGACTCCAAGCCCAAGCGCGTGTGCAAAGAGGACATCGTGTCGTGGCTGATCACGTGGCGCGGCGAGACGTTTTACTCCAACAACGAAATTCGACCTCTCAACAAGGCGACCCAGTTGGGTCCCTACTTGCAAGAAATTAATCTGGGCAAGACCTTTTTTGTGGTCGCCGAACGCGGGCGAATTCAGGGCCTCGACAGCAAACTCGACGGCGAATCGCGCAAGCTTCGCGATGAGGGCGTGGCGGCGTTTGCCAAAATCAAAGAGTGGAATTGCGAGAACTTGTCGAATGATTCCGCGTATTTTGTGGTCGGCAAGTGTGTCCCAGTCGCCGATGACGGCAAGCCCGCAGTCAAGCCTGCCGCCGCCGCGCGGCCGGCCCGCCCAACGGCACCCACCGCCTCAGAGCGGTCGTCGTCACCCAACCCGAGTTTTTGATCCACCGCAACGACAAGCCTTGCGTCTGACGTTTGCGCCATCGTTGTTGAACCAAGGTTGAATTGGCGCGATACTGAAACGGTTGATCAGCGCGCCGCCAACCTGAGGCGCACTGAGATTCTCGAAGGATCCGTGCAAAATCAAGTCGATTTTGCACCTCGGCCCATTGCTTGTCTGGTGGGTCGCTAACTGCCGGCTTTTCAAGCCGCCTGCACGCTCCGTTCCTATCACGGTTTGATCGAGTAATTCTTGCTCGGGCCCAAAGGGCTGGTCAATGAATAAATCATTTATTTACCGTGCCCGTTTGCTTGCTGGGGGTCGCAAGCTCGCGTCTTTACAGCCGACTCGCCGCTCCGGACTTCGCGCAGGTTGATCGAGTTGCTCTTTTATACGCCCTAACGCGGTTGCTGTGGCCAAACTTTGCCCCCAATGCCAACAAACCCAAGCTGATGACTTGGAGTTTTGCCCACTAGACGGGGCTACGCTCAGCCCTGTGGCTCAGGCGGTGGCCACCTTTGCCCCGCCGCCGCAGGGTCGGGCGGCGCGGCGGCCACCGCCTTCGATCATGGTGGGCGCGGGCCAAGTCAGTGCTGAGTCGGCCATGCCTGCCGGCGGCCACCGACCGACTATGCACATGGCTGGCGACGCGCTGCACAGCGCCCTTGCCGCCATTCGTGACGAACCGGTAGAGGCCTTGGTTGCGCCAGCGCGTGTCGGGTCCGTGGCCGTTGCCGCGGTGGCGCCGGCACCCACCTTGGGTCCGCGAACCAATGCGACCTCAGCTCTAGCGCCAAAGGCTGCCGCTGCTCCCGCTGTCGCCGCGCCGCCGCCAGTTGCTGCGGCACTAGCCGCACCCAGCCATGGCTCAACCTTGCACGACCTGCTGCACAAGGGCCCGTTGTCGTTGGAAAGCGCATTGGCGCGCATTGGCTTGGTCGCCGAAACAGTGGCGATGCAGCGAGTCACGGTCCACGGGGCGCTCTGCCCGTGGCACGTGCGCTTTGACAGCAAAGATGCCACCGGCAAGCCCAAGATTGCAGCGCCAGACGCGGTGATCGATCCAGTGCAGTTGGCGCCCTACCGCGCGCCAGAGCTGGAGAGGAGCGACCCGGAGGCGTCGACCACGCCCAGTGCCGAAGTGTACGCTTTGGGTTGCATGTTGTTTGAGGCGATCGCCGGCCGCACCGTGTTTGTGGGTGGCCCCGCTGACCAAGCCAAGCGCCACGCCACCGCCGCGGCCCCGCCCTTGCGGATGGTTCGCCGCGACTGCGAATTGCCGCCGGCCTTGGAAGTGGAAATCCAGCGCGCGCTCAAGAAGCGACCAGGCGATCGTCACGCCAATGCGACCGCGTTTGCCACGGCCATTCGGGCCGCCAATCGCGAAGACGATCGGGCGACGATGGCGATAAATATAAACGAATTTGCGGTGTTGAAGGAGATGATGGCGCAGGCGGCGGCGGCGCAAAAAAATTCGGGCCCATCGCCCGCACTGGCGCGCACCGGCGGAGCAGCCGCAGCACGCAACGCCAATGCACCAGCCCAAGCGGGCGGTCCGGCGATCACCGAACTGGAGTACAAGGGCCCCCGACCCAGCGCGACCGCCGCGGCCGTCGAACCCAAGAAATCCAACGCCGCCTTGATTGTGGCGCTGGTTGCCATTGTCGGTTTGGGTGGTGGATTGGCCTACGCATTGCTGAGCAAGTCAGAGCCGTCTGTTGCGGCGCCAGCACCGCCAGCCGCCGCGCTCAAGGCTCTGGAGCCTGACGTTGCTACTGCCGTCGATGTACCGCCCCCGGACATCGTGATCGCACCGGAGGTCGAGGTCGATGTGCCGGTGGACATCGCGCCCGAGCCGCCCGAAGTCGAGGTTGTGGCGCCTGTTAAGCCAGGTAAGGGCAAAATCAAGCCGCAGGACAAGACCAAGCCGGTGGAGCCGCCCAAGGAAGAAAAGAAGAAAGACGAGAAGAAACCGCCCAATGGTCCTGCAGTTTTTTAATGTATAGCAGTCCCCGCCCTCCCCTCGGTTCGAACACCGCCGCCCCACACCCCCCCAGCCCGCAGGTGCGCCTTGATGCCCCCGACCAACAGCCAAGCGGATCGGTGGCCAGACCGACGCCCACGGTCGCCTTGGTGCACGACTGGCTGGTGACGTTGCGCGGCGGCGAGCGCGTGCTCGACGCACTGTGCGAACTGTTTCCATACGCCACCTTGCATACTCTGGTCCGCCAACCGGGGATTGCCACCCCGCGTATCGAGGCGATGCGCCATGCGCCGTCGCTGGCCGACCGCTTGCCGCTCGCTCACCACCATCACCGCTGGCTGTTGCCGGTGTACCCGACGGCCATTGAAGCCCTCGATCTGTCCGCCTATGACTTGGTGGTCTCGTCGAGCCACTGCGTGGCCAAGGGCGCGATCGCGGCTCCGGGTGCGATTCACGTGTGCTATTGCCATACTCCGGTTCGCTATGCGTGGGATCGCACCGATGACTACCTGCGCGGCACCACCCCGGCCCTGCAATTGGCGCGGCCGGCCATCGATCTAGCGGCGCGCTGGCTGCGGCGTTGGGACTTGCAAACGGCGGGCCGAGTCGACCTGTACGTGGCCAACAGTCAGAATACTGCCAATAAGATCAGGAAGTTCTACGGTCGATCGGCGATCGTGGTGCCGCCGCCGGTGCAGTGTGAGCGCTTTGCGCCGTTTGCCCGCAGCCAGCCGGGCGGCGATTACGATCTGGTGCTGGGTGGTCTGGTCCCGTACAAGCGTGTCGATCTGGCGGTGCAGGCCTACGCTGAACTGCCTGAACGTAAACTGATTATCGTTGGCGATGGCCCGGAAAGGCAGCGACTGCAGGCGCTGGCCGGCCCCAACGTCCAGTTTGTCGGCCGCGCCGCCGAATCCGAGCTGCCTAAGTGGTATGCCGGCGCAAATATGCTGATTTTTCCTGGTGAAGAAGATTTTGGTATTGTACCCTTGGAAGCCCAAGCGTGCGGGGTGCCGGTGGTGGCACTGGGCCGCGGCGGGGCCTTGGAGTCGGTGATCGCCGACCAGACCGGCGTGTTTTTTAGCCAAGAAACCCCTCAGAGTGTGGCCGCCGCAGTGCGCCAGCTGGTCCAAAATCCGCTGCAACCGGCGGCTTGTCGGGCCAACGCGCAGCGGTTTGACCGTCCACAGTTTTTGCAGCGCATGACCGCGGCGATCGCGTTGGCCTACCAACAGCGCACCAGTCGGGCCCAACAGGCCGCCTAGGCCTGCATTGGCAGCTGTTTAACGTTAAGATTTCATGCGATTATGGAGATCCGTCGTGGTTTCCGCCAGCCCTTGAGGATAGACAACCTATGCTGCGCAATTCGCCACCGCCCGCTGCCGCATCGTCCGCACCCTACGCCGCTTGGGCCGCCACCCCGGCGGAAATTCCAGTCCGCGCCTGCGATCCGGCCTTTCCGCCCGATGTGCACGACAAAGCCGGTCCAGCCAAACAAACGGCCGCCAGTGAGTTGGCCGACGCCGCCGTGTTTGAGCGGCCCGGCGAAAATGTCCGCCGCAATCCCGTGCACGCCGCGATCAAGCGCGCAGTCGACGTCGCGGTTGCCGGTGCCGCACTGTGGTGGGGGGCGCCGGTGCTGGCGGCCATTACTGTCGCCGTTAAGCTCGATTCGAGCGGGCCAGCGCTCTATCGACAAACCCGAGTGGGCAAAAATGGAAAACTATTTAGTTGCCTAAAGTTTCGATCGATGTCCACTGACGCCGAAAAAGACGGACCGCAATGGGCGCGCTCCTTTGATAGCCGTGTTACCCGCGTCGGTGGGGTGCTGCGCCGGACCAGCCTGGATGAATTGCCCCAGCTTTTCAACATCCTTGCCGGCGACATGAGCCTTGTCGGCCCGCGGCCGGAGCGACCGGTTTTCGTCGCCCGCTTTCGCAAGCAATACCCCGACTACGACTTGCGCCATACCGTGCGCCCAGGGCTATCGGGTTGGGCTCAGGTCAATGGGCTGCGCGGCAATGTCTCGATCGCCGATCGCACCATGTACGACGTGTGGTACGTGCGCAACTTTTCGGTTTGGCTCGACGGTCAGATCTTGGTGCGGACGCTTTCTGCCGTGATTGCAGGCGAGTAAGGGACCGCCAAACAGGAACTGGTTGATGGGCCGCCCCTTTGGGGCTGGCTGGGTGGGCCCAATTCGCCGTCAGCTTGCTTTGAGCAGAACCACCGGGCCAATAAAGCGCAAATCGAGCGGCTGAGCGCTATCCACCGCGCCCAATTCGCTTTCGATGGCGTGCAGGGCTGCCTCAATCAAGGGTTGCAAGGCCGCAGGCCCGTGAGCCAGCTGCAAGCGCAGGTCAGCGCGCCAACGGCCGCGTTCAAAGCAGGTGCCGACCAGAGCGCGTACCGCGGCTACGTCTAGCGGTTGGGGCGACGGTGGCTGACCCAGTGCTCGCCACGCCAGCGCGGTCGCCAGCAGTTGCTGCAAGGTGGTGCCTGCCGGCAACGTGCTGAGATCCAAGCTCAGGCCGGTCGGCAGTAGCGCCGCCAGCATCGCTTCGATCGCGCTCAGTTGGTCGACCACTCGGCGCAGCTCGGCCAAGGATTCAACGGGCCGAACGACTAGTCCATCGCTGACAACTGGCAAGCGCAAGACCAAATTGCGCAAGAGCTGGGCGTCGTTGGCGGGCAGCAGCCGCACACCGTCTTCACCGCCCAAACGGATGCGCAACCGCCGGGCACGGTGGGCTGCGATCACCACCAGACTGTGGCCGACACCAAACAGTTCACTCAACGGCAGTGTCTGCAAAAGCTGGGCGGCCTTGTCGACTTGGCCATCGCTACCGTGCTCAAGGCCCATGGTCAGCGTACACAGGGCGTGGCGGGTCCACGTCGGCAGTTCTTCCACGCTTGCCAAAGCGGCGGCGTTGGCAGCGTGGGCGCGGTGGGCCAGCACCATCACGGCGGTTTGCACGCGAGCGGCATCAGCGGCGCTCAGGTGCTGCACAGCTTGGGTCAACAGCGCCGGTTGCCGCGCCGAGGCCAGCGCCAGCCCGAATTGGCCCATCGATCCCGAATCAGCAGTCCGGTCGGCGGCGAGCGCCGCGTCTAGTTCGATAAACTGCAGCTGAGTGCGCCACTGGTGAGGGTCACGGTAGGCATAGATAAGCAGCGCCTGAGCGCGGGGCTCAAATCCCTGGGCGGCCATGCGGCTGGCGCGCAATTGTTCTACGTCATCAGCTAGTTGGGCGGGCAGTTCCCAGTACAAGCCCTTGATGACGGCGCGGGCCCGCAGCAACTCCAAGTCGTACAGCAACGCCAACAGCCGCCGCACTAGCGCAAGCTCGCCAGGGTCGCCGTGGGCAATCAGCTTAAAGCCACCGTCGGGCGAATCGAATACTTCGGCATCATCAGGCAGTTCAGCGTCGACTTCGGGATGATTGGGAATCGCCGTGAGGTGCTGGGCCAGCGCCAAGCACAGCACGCCGTCTTCTTGGGCGGCGACAAAACGTTGCGCGTGATCGCCACCGGCCTCGTCGGCCACCGCCATCCAGCGCAACAGCGCGCTGCTGTCCAATTCGTCGTCGCCCCACGCTGCCAGATCGACGAGCGCCTGAAGTTGCCGCGGACTGGCTAAAGCTAGCAATTCTGGCGCTTCGTTTTCGCCGATGTCTTGGACTAACCACACAAAATCGTCGGGCGCCAGCGCTTGGACCACTGCAGCCGGCTCGGGCAAATCGAGCAGCAACGCCAGCTTGGCCTCGCCAGACAGGTGCGGCGCCCACACATCACCGGCTGCAGCCAGAACAGCCAATGCAGCCGCGCGGGCGGCCAGATCATCGGCGTAGGGATCAAAGGACTCGCCAACTTGCGGCTCATACAGGCGCTGTTGGCTCAATTGCTCGGTGTCGTCGGCAGTGGCCAGCACTTGTTCATCGTCTTGATCGCGCTCGGCCAAGGTCAGATTCGACTTGGTGATGCTCATGGCGCCCGCCCGAGCAGCGCGGTCAGAGCCAAAATAGGCAAATCCGAATTGCCTTTGATCCGCAATTTTCCAGAGGAAATCACCTTAAGCGGTGGCGTGCGGGCCATAGCCAAGGCCGTCAAGTCGTCCAAATCGACCTCAATCGTGGTGTCTGGATGGTCCAGTTGCACCGGTCCATCGCCCAGGGTCAGCACGTAACGGTACACGTCGGCCATCGCGCGGTCGCGCAGTTCGAACGCCAGCGAGCCGCGCAACTGAGCAACGGCCGCCACTCGGGTCGGATCGGCCGCCACTGGGCTAAAATCGGGCAATATTTGGGGCAACTTGAGCTGCTCAAGCACCTTAATGTGTCGCTCGCGCACCGCCCCGAACAAAAGCTCCCGAAAGTGGGCGCCTGTCATCGAATACTGCACTGCGACTGGGGCGTGAACGCCCACTTGGATATGCAATCTGCCGGCCCGCAGAAAATGGGACCACGAGCCGCCGCCGGGGCCAACGACATGCACCACGGCACTGTAGGCCAGTTCCGCGGTGGGCAAGCGCAAGGGCAGCGCCGGCAGGATGCGCTCGAACCAGTCGGCAGGGCGGGTTGTCCGGGGCAGGCTGAAGTAGTCGATGGCGGTCAATTCCGGTGGCAAAGCAAGCGAAGCGGCCGCCCAGGTCGGCAGCACGGAGCCACGGCGCGCAGGCGAGGGTACTTGGCATGATGCCGGTTGTCTAGGAGCCTGTCGGAAATCAAACGCATTTTGAATGTCTATCCGGTTATATACAATGAATCTATTACGATTCGACAGTCTCCTAGCCATTCAGATATTCGCAACTGTCCAAGAACTGCCCGGAGTAAATCCGTTCAGTTTCGGATAGTTGCCTCCGTCGAGCCAGACGGCGCTAGGAGCGAGTCGGAATACTCCGACACGCTCCTAGGCCATTGTTGCGCAACATGGGTCGCCGGATTGTTAGAAATGCTAGTGTTTATACCGATGTCCGCAGCGCTGAGGCCGTCAAACAGCCTGAAACCGCCAAAGAGCGTGCGCCTGCGGTGGCTCAACTGTGGACGGCGAGTCCTTGACCGCCGCCGCGCCGCGCCTGACAATCGGACCGCCGAACCAGCTTGGCCGTACCCGATTTTTGCAAGGATCAACCGCACCGTGAATGAAGCGCTCGTCTCGCACGATGGCCCTGGCCATCGCTGGTTGGCCGCCTTGGGCCAGCGTGGCATGGAACTGGGCCTGCAGCGCATCGCCGCCCTTTTGCAACGCCTTGACCACCCCGAGCGCCAAGTGCCGGTGGTGGCGGTGGCGGGCAGCGATGGCAAGGGCTCGACTTCGGCGATGCTGGCGGCGCTCCTGCAGGCCTCGGGTCTGCACGTCGGCCACTATACGTCGCCACACTTGAGCGAAACGCGCGAACGGGTGGCCGTCGATGGGGTTGCGGTCACGGCGCAGGCTCTAGATGACGCCTTGATCGTCGTGCAACAGGCATCGGTGGCGGATCCGCCGCTCGATCCGACCCCGTTTGAAGCGTTGACCGCCGCCGCGTTGCAGTTGTTTGCTCACTGGCAACCGCGCTTGGATGTGATGGTTTTGGAAATCGGGCTCGGCGGTCGGCTGGATGCGGTCAACGCCACCGAGCCGGTGGTCAGCGTGATTACTCATTTGTCCTACGACCATACCTCGGTGTTGGGGACCAGTCTGCAACAAATTGCGTGGGAAAAAGCCGGCATTGCCCGCGACGGGCGAGCACTGGTGTGTGCCCAACCGGGTCTGATCAAGCCCGCGCTGCGCAAACACGGCATCACTGCGCGGCTGCTGGCGTTGGGCACTGAACTCACGGTTCACCATGTGGCGTTTGCGGGCGCAGCGTTGCGCACGTCGGCGGTGCTGCGCGGACCCGCGTTGGCCGATGATTTGTTTATCGAACTGCGCCAGCCCGGTCGCCATCAAGCCGAAAATGCGGCGTTGGCCGTGCTGGCCTACCTGGCCTATGCCGAATGGGTGCTGGCGGCCCGCGGTCAAGCGCTGGTTGCGGTGGATGAGGCGGCCCTGGCGTTGGCCGCTGTGGCGTGGCCGTTGCGGGCCGAAGTGGTGCAGACCGACCCGTTGGTGGTGGTGGACGCCGCTCACAATCCCGCTGGCATGGCCGCGTTGGCGGCGCTTTTGGCCGAGCGCGGCAAGGCGTGGCAAGTGGTGTTGGCGGTGCGCAGCGACCGCGATGCTGCCGAACTGGTGCGGGCGTTGATGCCCATTGCCCAGGGCTTTTTTCTGCCGCGCTGCGCCAATCCGACGCTACTGCCGGCGGCTGATTTGGCGCTAATTGTCGATCAGATCGCGCCGGCATGTTCGGTGGCGGTGGCCTCGGCTTCGCGCTGTTTTATCCAAGCGGGCCGCGAGGTCGGCAAGGACTCGGGCGTCATCATTACCGGCAGTCAGCATGCTCTGGGCGAGTGGTTGCAGGCAGGGTTGTTGACCAGTCCGCAACTGCAGCGACGGCTGGGCCTGCCCGAGAATGCGCAGCCATGAGTCCGCGCCATGCCGATTGGGGCACACGTCCTCAGTGGCCAGCGAAGTGGCGAAGTATTTGCTCGGCTTTTTGGCTGACAACTGCCTGCAGCGCGACTACCGCTCCGGCTGCCGACGCAAACACCCTAGCGGATATCAGCCCAGCGGGCGACACGCAATCGGCGGACGCCGCACTGCCGCTGGACCCAACGGTGACCGAACTGCGCCAAGTGGTGCCCAGCTTGGGGCTGCCCAGCGAAGTTTCGCCCCAAGCTAGCAATAATAATCTAGATATTGCTGATTTTGCTGGAGAACGCTTCCTCACGGGTCGCACCGCGCCCGATCACTTTGCCGGCCCTCTCGCCCGGCTGTGGGTGATTCGCTCCAAGGATGAACACCACTGGCAGTTTGAGACGCAGGTCCAGCTCGGGACCGATGTCCGTGAGCCGCGTTTGCTGGCGTTTGCCGGGCAATTGCGCCTGTATTTTGCTCAATTGGGCGACAATCCCAGCTCTTTTGAGCCCAAAGGCGCGTCGATGATGCTGCGCAACGGCCCAGCCAACTGGACTGCTCCCGCCCCCTTCTATCTGCCGACCTTTATTCCTTGGCGCACTCAAGTGTGGAACAACAAAGCCTACATGATCGGCTACACCGGCGGCGCGGGCGTTTACGAGGCCGACGGCCAGTTGATCGAAGTCCACCTGCTGCAATCGAACGACGGCCACAGCTGGCAGCCAGCCACGCTCGGCCAACCGGTGGTCCTCAAGGGCGGCGTCAGCGAAGTCGGCATGGCGTTCTTGGCCGATGGCAGCGTGGTCGCAGTGGGCCGCAACGAGCGCGGCGAAACAGGGGTCGGTTTTGGCAGCAAAATCTGCCGAGCGGCGCCCAATCAAGCGTGGACCTGCACGTTAGACAAGCGCAAATTCGACTCACCTCTAGTGTTTGTTCACGGGGGATCAGTGTGGTTGATCGGCCGGAGAACCTTGGGCGCTAACGGCGAAACCCTCGACTATGATGTCGCTGACGCCAGCAAGCCGCTGGCCGATCAGTACCTCACCAACCAATTGGCCAATTGGTTCAAGCGCAAGCGCTGTTCGCTGTGGCGCGTCGATCCGGTGAGCTTGACGGTGACGTTCGCGCTCGACCTGCCGTCCAAAGGCGACACCTGCTTTGCCAGCGCGCTGCCCGCGGATGCGCGGCGGTGGGTGGTCTACAACTACAGTTCGCCGCTCGACGTCGCCGCTGATCCGGTGTGGTTTGATGGCCAGCGTGGGCAGACCCGCCTGTATCGGTTCGTCCTCGATTTCCGCGGACCGTAGAGAGCCGAGCAAATGGGCTTTGCTCGGTGTCTCTTGGCTTGTTTCGTGGGTCGCGAGTGTGCGCCTGGGGCTCACGCCGCTCCGGTTCTGTTCGGAAGTTCTTGAGAGTCGTCGGCAATTTGTCGAGTTTGTAGAGAGTTGCGGCACGCCGCGCCCCGAGTTTCTAGTTCGCCGAGCAAATGGCCTTTGCTCGGCGTCTTATTGTCTGGTGCGTGAGTCGCGAGCCGACACTTAGGGCGTCAGACCACTCTGGTTCTATTCGGGAATTTCTTGTTCGTTGACGACAATTGGTCGATTCCGTACAACCAGTGGCAGAATCGACGGCAGGCCCTACCAAACCACCGTAACCACCACCGCGTCCGGCGCCACTGCCACCCGCACTGATGTAGCGAACGCTAGCCACACTCCGGCGGTCAACAGCGCCGTGCCGGCGACCGTCGCCACCGCGCCCCAGGTCCGCTTGGCGGTTATGGCGTCCGCCCGCTGTTGGGCTTGGGCCCGATCCAGCTCAATCACCAGCTTGCTCGCGGTCGGGGCCAACGCCACGGCCAACTCGGTGTGGGCTGCAGCGGCCGCCGTCAGTTGCCAAAGGCCCACCCCCAGCGCGGCGGCCCCAGTTGCAGCCGCGCCCCAGCCGAGTTTTTGGCCGGCGGACATCGGTGCCGCAGAGCTGGCCGGCGGCACCACGACCGACACTGTCGGCGTCGGGGCCGTGGCGATCCCAAGGGGATCTTGCGGTTTGGCTGCTTTGGCTTGCGCTGCCAGCTGGTCGTCCGCGGCCTTTTTGGCCAGAGCCGCCTTTTGGGCCTCCAGTGTCTGTGCTTGGCGGGCGACCAACAGGTGGTCCAAATATTCCTGAGCTTTATCAACTAGCTGCGCGCCTTTGGGCGAGCGGGCCAAGAACTGGCGGTAGTCGCGCTCGGCTCCATCCAGATCGCCCTTCTTGTGCAGGCAGCGCGCCGCTGAAAACAGGTACGGCAGGTAGGTCGGATCCTTGGCATAGGCTTGGGCAAACAGCTCGGCGCACAGCGCGAAATCGCCAGCCTGGTGCTTGGCGGTCGCCACTTGCGAAATCGCCGCAGCTTCTTCTTTGGCCGATTTGTCGACAGCGAGCGCGGGCTGTGCCGCCAACCCCGCCAAGGTAGCTGCGAGCAACACGCCCAGCGCCAATGCCGGCCCAGTGGGGGTGCGGCTCTTATTCGACAACGACACTGCGCTTGATTTTGGTGGCATCGTCAACCTTGGGTTTGGCCGCAGATAGCGGTTTGGCAGCAGGCGGTTTGGCGGCAACTGGACTTGCCACTGGCGCGGTGGCGGCTGGCGGCGCGCTCACTGGGGCTGCCGAAATGGCCACCACCAGCAGGTTTTGCACTGCGGCGTTGTCCGGTTCCAGTTGCAGTGCTTGGCGCAACAAGTCAATGCGCTCCTGACCGGTTTTAGCCAGTGCTTCCGATACTTTGCGCCCAGCAGCCGTCTTGCTCGCCGCCAACCGGGCTTCTGCAGCAGAGACCACCGGAACCGGCGGCGTCGGCGCGGCCACCACCGTCTGCGCAGCTGGGGCTGGTTCCACCGGTGCGCGGTGGTTAGTCAAGGCAATCGCCAGGCCAATGCCACCCACGATCAGCGCAATCGCCGCCACCGGAGCCACCCAACTGCGCTGTTTGGGCAAGCGCTGGGCACCGTCGATCTTGAGGCGGTACATGGCTGGCGGATTGCGGATATTCTTAAGCTCGACTTTGCCAACCGCCTCCATTTGCATGTCGATCTTGCCGTCGATCTGCAAAAAAACTTGCTCGGTAATCGAAATGCCCCCCGGCTCCGCCTTGTCCTGCACCCGCGCCGCAACATTGACCCCATCGCCGTAAATACCGTCGCCTTGCACGATGATATCGCCCAAGTGAATCCCAATCCGCAGCCAGACTTGCTGGTCCTTGGGCAGGGTATCGTTGCGGGCCTTGAGCTTGGCCTGAATTTGCGCCCCGCAGCGCACTGCATTGACCACCGAGTCAAACAGGACGACGAAGGCATCGCCAATGGTTTCGTGCTCACTGCCTTCGTGCTCTTTGAGGCACTCGCGCACGATCTCGCGATGTTCCAGTACGGCGTGCACCGTGCGCTGCTCGTCTCGGCCCATCATCGCCGAATACCCTTTGATATCGGTGAACATGATGGCTTTTAGGCGCCGATTGCCGTCGGGGTGGGTCATGCAAGCGGCTCCGAGCGCTGCCCTGGGCTGCCGGGCGGTGGGGCTCTGACGTCGGGCTAGCGTAGGTGGTTGGGGCCATCGACGCAAGGCGTGCCGCCCCCCGCGATCCCCCGCTTTGGGCGCATCTCGGCGTCACTGCGTCACTTTTCTGTCAGGGACGTACGAGAGTACGCCCCTGACAGAAAAGCTCCTTGCTCCTTGATCTGCATCCCAAATCGGGGGCCGCGGAGAATTTCGATGGGGAATCCTGGCCCCCGCGCGATCCCGCGCTTTGGGCGCATCTCTGCGTCGCGGCGTCGCCTTTCTCCTTGCGGCGTACGGGAGTACGTCTCAGTCGAAATGCTCCCTGCTCCTTGTCGAGCGACAGCGACCAACAGAGCACTGGCATCCGAAATCGGAGCTCGCGGAGATTTCGCTGGTGAATTTGGGCCCAGCGATTCGCGCCTTGCGCTCAGCAGGTCCCGTCCGCCTGCGCCAGCTGAGGCCAGCACCGCCACCTTTGTGCAGCCAAAAACTTGACGCCGCCGGCAAATCGAGCCCACTTTCAGCTTTGGGTTGGGGTGGGAGTGGTCATGAGAATGCTGAAAAAGTCATGGATATTCGCAACATTGCTGGTCATGGGTCTGGGGTGGACGGCGTCTGCCGCGGCATCGCCAGCAGCCGTCGGCATCGCCACCTACGATCACGGCGAAGGCGCTGCGTGGGGCACGGCGGGCTGGCCCGACATCGAGTTTGGCGCCGTTGTCGGACAATCTTCGCTGGCCGACGTCGGCGGACGCCTGCGGTTGAGCTACGGCGACGGCCAGACGTTCGGCGGTTTTGGCGCCCAAGCGGCAGCGCTGTTGCGCCTGCGGGTGGCCAACGTCGCTGGTTGGGCAGTCGGGTTGGTGTGCGAGCCAGCCGTCTTCGTCCACGGCGGCGCGGCCAACTGGGCGCCTTACATCAAGGCCAACGGCCCCAAAACGGTGTCGCTGTTTGGGCTCGAACCGGGGCTGCCGTGGCTAACAGCGGGCACTTGGCTGGAGCCGGAATTGTACGTAGCGCTTGCGTTGGGAGTGCCGCTGCGCGTGCATTTGGCGCCGGAGACAACGCTCGAAGTGCCGGTATTGGCGCGGGTGAGCGCTCAGTATCCGCTGACTCAGCAATGGGCATTGGTGGCCGGCACTGAGGCTGGGGTGGCGTTTTTTGGCCCGGGGGCTGGAGCGCCCACCTACGCTCTCAACGCGCGCTTGCGGGTAGGGCTGGTGTGGGGGATGTAGCGCCGTTTTCGTCTTGTGAATCAGCCAATTCAGGCCCAACCGGCCACTACGACCAGGTTTGAAGGGAGCGGCGAGACGCCCCGGGCGATCGCTCGCGACCCACAAAGCCAGCAATGAGACGCTGAGCAAATTCGATTTGCTCCGCTAACTAGAAACTCGGGGCGCGCCGCCCCGAACCCCGCGGGCGCCCGGAGGCCCAGTCGCCATGCAGCACGCTGAAAAGTTTCATCTATCGAGGGTGCCGCGCGCAGCGTGCTGCAACTCTCTACCCCAGCAGCGCCGCTCCATCTTGGTCCAGCCACTGCAATTGCAATTGCAGCAGGTCTAGGCCATCGAGCGCCGGCCCGTAGGCCTGCGGAGTCCGCGGATCGCGCTGCTCAATCGCCGCCGTCGCCAAGGCCAGGCCGTACGAAAACCGCGTTGCTGCAACAACATCCAGCAATTGCCTTCGATCGACCTGCAACCGGCCGGCCACCAGCTCGTAGCCGCTCACCAGCGCCTGGGCCAATTGCGGCCGCGCTGCCGGATCGCGGTGGGTCGCCAGCCGTTTCCAATCGGCGGCTGTGCGCGCAATCGCCTGAGCCAAATCGACCAGCGGCCAATCGCGGGCGGCGTAGTCCAAATCGACGATGCCGACCACCTGCGGGCGCTGGCTCGGGTCCGTGCGCCAAGTGGCGTTGTGCCAGCCAAAATCGCCGTGAACAATGCCGGTCGGCAACCGCTGCGCCAACACGGTCAACCGCGGCAACAGCGCAGTTAGGTGACGCTCCAAGGCATCGCCCAGCCCAAGCCCTGTGCCATACAGCCCTAACTGCGTGCGCAGGCGCCGCCAGGCCGTAGGGTCGCGATCCAGCTCCAGCAGTGGGCCCAGTGCTGAGGTCAACCCCTGTGGCGACCGCTGCCAGTTGGGCAACTGAGCCATGCCGGCGTGCAAATGCGCCAGCGCAGTGCCTAAGTGGGCCGCGTGCTGTGGCGTCATCGTCGTTCGCGGTTGGGCTAAGCTGCGGCGCAGGGACACGCCGCTTATGGCAGGCGTCACCGTCACCCAGCCGTCGGCCAACGGCTGGGCGCGCTGACCACGGGCGTCAGTCAGGGCATCGGGTACCGCAAAATGCGCTTGGCACCCGCCAGCCAACTGATGCTCAAGCAGCGCCGTTTGCTCGATGTGGGCTTGGCTGCGGCGTCCCGGCAGCGTTACTTTGGCAAAAAGTTCATCACCTGCAGGCAATTGCAGCTGAACCAGCAGAGCGTTGTGACCCATGCGCAGGCGCGCCACTTGCCACGGCCCCGCGCGACCCAGCCCAGCCAGCACCTGCGGCAAGCCATCGAGCGCCGCCCGCAAGAAGCGGGTACTGCGGCCGGCTTGCTCATCGACGCGGCCATCGAGCGCCATGGCTCGCAGTACCGCTTGCTGGGCCTCGTCGTCGCGACCGAGATCGGCGTACAGACGCGACAATTCCAACCACGCCCCGGCATGATCGGCAGTGTGGGCGACCACGGCTTCAACCACCGCCACCGCGGCCACCGCGTCGCCGCGCGTGCGCAGCCCATCTGCTACTGCCAGCGCCGTCATCACCGGCAGCGGCGCCAGTTGGGCCGCTACGCTCAAGCTGTGCTGAGCCAATTCGACGTCGCCGTGCAACAGCAAACATTCGCCCAAAATGCGTTGGGCGTCCGCGTCCGTCGGCAGAAGCGCCACGGCGGCCTGGGCAAACTGCACTGCGGCGTGCGGATTGCGCAGCGAAACTTGGCGCAGCGCCCGCCACTTGGCGATAGTCTGGGCGCTAGCCCCGGCAGTCTGCGCGCGGTCCACTAGGTCGTCAACGGCTAGGCAATCCCGCAACTGCGCCACAATTTGCGGCAGCAGTTGTGCCACCAGCGCCACATCGACCGGCGGATCCAGCGCCGAAAATTGGGTGAGCGCGTCGGCGACCAACTCGAGATCACTTTGAACCAAACCCAGTTCAGCTATAAGCGCCAACGCGGCGGCGGCCGATTGTGGATCGTCTGCCGCGCGCGCCAGCCAGGTCAGGGCGTCCTCATTGCGGCCGGCGTCCATCAGGGCCTGCGCGTAGGTCAACGCTTGCGGACCGCCGCCGCGCGGATGCGCTGCCGCCCGCGCCAGCAACTGCAAGCGGCGCTCCGGTCGATGGTCCTGCAACTGCGCCAGCAGCGTCCATACTGTCGGGTCGTCCACCCCGCGATCCACCGCGGCTTCTAGATAGGTCAGGGCCACAGGGCGATCTTGGAGCTGCCAAGCAATCTTGCCCAGCAACGCGTGCAGATGGGCGCGATCGACGTCGGGCCGCGCTAGCGCCTGCACCGCCAGCGTTTGCGCCAACCGCCAGTCACCGCGGCGAAACGCCGTCAGGATCGCGTCGGCTGGATGCATTAAGGCCCCAACATCATGAACTCGACGCCACCTGGACGGCTGTGGGCGCCGCGTCGCCCGCAGACCGGCAAGCTGGCAACCCACAAAGCAAGCACAACGCGGCGGTCCAAGCTCAAGTTCGCCATTGAACGACCCTCAGTCTGCCGGCCCGCGTCCGACTAGCGCGGCCCGCAACTGACTAATCGGGCTGCGCAAGCGTCTTTCGCTGTCGGCGGTCTCAGCACAATTGAGCAATTCAATCGCCAAAGCGACGTCGCCATCGACATCGGCCGCCCGCCGCGCCAGTGCCAGCATCACCACGCAGGTGGCCCCAGAGCCAGCCGCGCTGTGCAGGCGCGCCAACACATCGATCGGCCGACCCTGCAGACCTTCGCGCACCGCTACAGTGTCGACTAGCGCCGCGTACAGCGCAGCCTGCAATGCCGTGGCATGGGCGCCGACGCGCTCGGCCAGTGTTGCCGCTTGGTCCAGTTCCGCCACCGCTTCAGCCGGCAGATCGAGACGCGCCAACGCATAGGCGACTTGGGTGCGCGCTGTGGCGTGATGAAGCGGCAGATGACGCTGCTGGGCAATCTCGGCAGCGCGGCGAGCGTCCTGCCGGCAGGCCGCGTAGTCGCCCAGATCGGCCAGAGTCGGGCCACGGACCAAGCGCAGCTGCAATTCGGCCCACGTATCGCCGCCATCTAGGGCTAGCGTCAGTTGCCGATCGACGATGGTCAGGGCCTCAAACGCGCGATCGGCTTTGCGCAAGGCCACTGCAAGCGCCAGTTGCACGGCTAACTGCTCGGGCGCGTCGGCGGCCAACTGCTCCAACAACGGCACCGCATGAGCAGCCCGGCCTTGGGCCACCAGCAAGCGCGCTTGGACCGCAGGGCGCTGGTCGGCTGGCAGTTGGGCTAGCTGCGCCGCCGCCTCGTCCAGACGGCCGGCATCCACATGCTGCAGCGCCAGCGCCCGCCGCGCCTGCGCCGCAATTGACGGATCGGCGGCAGAACTGAGCGTCAGCAGATCGGCCTGTGCCCGCGGCGGATCCACCCCCAGCGCCAGCGCCGCCAAGGTGCGTTGCAGCCAAGTGGTCTCGTCGGCGGTAGTTTGGCCCAACAGCGCTTGGTCGAGGCATTCCAGTGCCTCCAAGTGTTCGCCGCGCAGCCGAGCCAGACTACCGCGCAGTGCCGCCGCCTCCGCCACCAGTGGCCCGTGTTCGGGGTCCGCCAGCACCGCTGCGGCACTGTGGGCGTTGCGCGCTTCGTCCAGCGCTTTGTCCAGCCGCCCCTGCTGCCGATACCACAAGGCAACCCGCAGCTTGCCGCGCACGTGGGCCGGGTGGTCGCCGGCATGGAGCCCCTGCACCGCCAGCCCCTCAGCGACTGGCAAAATCGCGTCCACGGCACCGTGGCGATCCAGCAGATGCAACAGCATTTCAATGGTCTGCACCCGTGGCCGCGGATCGTCCAGCGTCGCTGCCAAGCGGTCGGCCTCCGCCGCTAACTGCAAGCCAAATTCGGGGTCCGGGTGCAACGGCGCCGCTTGCATCAACAGCTTGGCCCGCACATCGGCGTATTCGGCCCCGCGCACCGTCGCCGCATCTTCACTCAGCACTTGCACCGCCCGACTGCGCTGCCCCGCTGCGACCAGCGCCTCGGCCAGATGGCTACCCGCCAGCGCCCCCAGCCCCGGATCGAGTGTATGCAAGCGGTCACGCACGCTTTGCAAAATGCTCAGGGCCTGTTTGGCCTGCCCCGCCGCGACCAGCGCCAAGCCTTGGTGCAAGTCGCTTCGCACTGCGGCCGGCAATTCTAGCGGAAAGCCCTGTAAATCACCGTCGTTATCCATGGTCCCAGTCGGCATTCAGTCAGATAGTAGGCCCAAACTCCCCGGCTGATTTCCCTGTGAGTTGCGCGCAAAGCGGGGAATCGCGGTACGGGGGCCAACTTGCCGCTGCGGCGCAAGTATGTCAAGAAGGGGCAGCGCCGCAGCGCGCACAACCTAGGCTTGCCGATGCAACCCAGCGCCACCATTGATAAACGCCCGTTTATGCACGGCATTGCCGCCGACTTGCAGGCGCTGCGCAAGGGTCCGATTGCGTTGTGGTTGATTTTTGCGGTCAAGTTCTTAGAAAGCGTTGCCCACTTCGCAATTTACAATGTGCTCGCGGTGTATTTGACCGAGGATTTGCACTACAACGACATCGCCGCCGGGACCATTGCTGGCACCTGGCTGACCGCCGTGTCGGTGGTGATGTTCTTTTCTGGGTTTATTGCCGACGCCGTCGGCATCCGGCGCGCCATGTTGCTCGCGGTTAGTTCGTGCCTGATCGGTCGACTGGTGATGACGGTCGGGCGCAGCGATCCACTGATCCCAGTTGTCGGATTGTTTATCACCACTTGGGGCGTAGCCGCGCTGTTGCCGACCATGACCGCCGCGGTTCGGCGCTACACCACGGTGCAAACGGTGGCGTTTGGATTTTCGCTGTTTTACGTGATCATGAATGTCGGCGCGCTGGTAGCCCCGCAGACCGTCAGCTTTATGCGCACCCACGTCAAAGGCGGCGTCGACGTGGCTGGCATCCACCTGACGTCGAGCCAGACTCTTTTCGCGCTGGCGACGCTGGTGACGTTATTTGCCGCTTTGGTCACCTTGTTGTTGCCGGTCAACGATACTGCCAGCGCTGATCAGGCGCCGGCAGGTCCGCCCAAACCGGCGGCTACTCGCAACCCCATGAAAATTCTGACCGAAGTGATGCAGGATCGGCAGTTTTTCGGGTTCCTGTTGTTTGTGTCGCTACTGGTGTTGGTGCGGCTGATTTTTCAGCACGCCCACCTGACGTGGCCCAAATACACCCTGCGCGAAGTGGACAAAGACTTTGATTTCGCTGGATTGTGGTCGCTCAATCCGGCGCTGGTCATTGTGCTGACCCCGTTTGTCACCGCCTTTACCAAGCGGCTATCGGCATTTTGGTGCATCGTCACCGGCAGCTTCATTTCGGCCTCCTCGGTGTTTTTCTTGGTGTTCTCGGCATCGATGCCGGCCCAAATCGCCTTTGTCGCGGTGTTGTCGGTCGGCGAGTGCCTGTGGTCGCCGCGCCTGTACGAATACACCGCCACCGTCGCCGCCCCCGGTCGCGAAGCCAGCTACATGGGCCTGTCGCAAATCCCGATGTTCTTTGCCAAACCGGTGGTCGGCTGGACCAGCGGCTGGATGCTGGCGACGTGGTGTCCAGCCACCGGCCCACGCGACAGCTCGTTCATGTGGCTAATCGTCGGCTTGACCACGCTGGCCGGCCCCATCGCCATTATCGCGTTTCGCAAAGTGATTGAAGGTGGCAGTCGCAGACCCGCCGAGGTGCCAACGTGAGCGCCGCGACCAAGCTCTCCGGTGCCGAACTGGCGCAACTGGGCATTGACCATCCAGATTGGCAGGTCGTGGACGGCCACCACTTGGTCCGGCACTGGGTACTGCCCGATTTTGCCGCCGCGCTGGCGTGGGGCAATGCGGTGGGGGCGATCGCCGAAAAACTCAATCATCATCCCGATATTGAGCTGGGCTGGGGCAAGCTGAAAGTGACGATTTGGTCGCACGACGTCGATGGGCTGACGGCGCGCGATGTCGCTTTTGTGCAGCAGGTGGCGCAGGTTCAGTTGGCTAAGAGCGTGTTTACATTCATTGCCGAAGCGAGCGGAAACAGGCGCCCGCAAGGCGAGGCGGAGGCACTCTGACGACTGAGGCGCACTTGTAGTGCGTCGCAAGGAGGAAGAGGGCTGACAACAAAGCAGGGCGGGGTCGATGAGTCCAGCGAACT
>SHZD01000283.1 GCA_009692465.1 Myxococcales bacterium | reverse complement strand
GTCCAACTGCGTCAACAATCCGGAAGAGGCCAAGACTTCGAACTGCGTCGCCGCTAGCGGCGGCGAGCCGTGCTTAGCCTGCCAGAACAAGTACAACTGCGTCGCCAAGTCGGAAGACTGCAAGGCTGGCAAGTAAAGGCCAGTGTAAGGGCAGCACCAAGATCGCCTAGATTTTGCGCAAGCACTAACAGTGCAGTCACACAAGCCCTAACAGTGCAGTCACACAAGCCCTAACAGTGCAGTCACACAAGCTCTGAAAGCACAGGCAGTTGATCAGTCCATCGAAGGCCGGCGGCGCACTTGAGGCGACGTCGGCCTTCGCACTTTTTGGCGCAGTTTGACAGCCGCCACTCCTGTGGCACCATCGCGCGGCGCCGAACCATCCCGCGCGCCAAGGACAAGCCCACATGAAACCTTTCGCCAACTCGTTGTTGCCGGTCTCGGCATGGGTAGTGGCCACCGCCGCTGCGACGTCGGCTCTTGCAGCTGGGTATGATACGCCGGTGCTTTATTCTGCTCGCCAAATGGGCATGGGCGGCACCGCGATCGGCTATGTCGATGACCCCAGTTCGATTTTCCACAATCCCGCGGGCATGTCTGGGGTCAAAGGCGGGGCCGTTTTGGCCAACTTTTCGCCGATTGTCGCCGCCATTCGCAGCAGTCCATCGGACCACGCCGTGTTTGCCGCCGACGGCACCAAGACCAAGCCGGGTCAAAGCATCTGGAGCGAAACTGGATTTTCTCCGGCCTTCCTCATCGGCTCGGCCTATCGCATCCTCGACCGGGTGGTGCTTGGCTTTTCGGTCTATCCCGTCGCCAGTTCTGGCGGCCAATACAAATACACGACTAACAAGGCCAAAGAGATTGTTGAAGTCACTGACTTTACAAAGCTAGTCTTCCTGGACTTCGCGCCAGCAGTGGCGGTCGAACTGATGGACGGGCTGCAAATAGGCGCGACCTATCGCTATACGACGGTGGGATTTCAGCGCAAGCGCACCAATCCCGACCCCCTTGGCTCGCCCACCAACGTCGATTTGGACATGAAGGGCAGCAATGCGCGGGGCTTTCGGGTCGGGTTCCAATGGAAAGCCAAAGACTTTTCCCTAGGTGGCGTGTATCGGGCGAAGACGGAGACGCCGGTTACTGCTGCGACAGGGACTTTGGAAAATACACCGGGCAAGGACATTTCGTTTGCCTTCATCCTGCCGGCCAAATTTGGTTTTGGCTTTCAGTACAGCGGAATTGCCAAACTGCGTCTGGCCGCGGATTTTGAATACACCCAACAGAGCGACAATGACACCACCGAACTCAAGGGTACCGGGCTGTTTGGCGATCCCGCCGCCCCAGCCGAAGTCAAGGTGACGATTCCGAACATTTCCAAGTGGAACGACAATTTCACCGCCCGCGTTGGCGCCGGCTATCAACTGGGCGCCGTCGAAGCCCGGCTTGGCTATATCTTGGACGGCGCGGCCTCGCAGCCCAAGTACGCCTCCGCGTTCGGCACCCCACCCACTGAAACCCATACCGCCACCTTGGGCGCCGGCTACAAGGTTTCGGACGCTCTCGATATCGGGGTGGCGATGGCCTACCGGACCGGCAGCGCGACGATTACCGCCGCCGACCAAACCGGTAACGGCTGCCCATTTTGTGGCAAGCCGGGTGAATACGAATTGCAATTGTTTGGCGCGTACTTGGATGTGTGCTGGCGCTTTGGCGGCGCCACTGCCGAAGTCAAAGCCGCAGCAGAACCGCCGCCAGCGGCCGCAACCGCGGCGCCTGCCGCCGCGCCCAGCCTTGAGCCGCCGCCTGAACCAGCTGCCGCGCCGGCTGCCCCGCCGGCTGCACCGTCAGCGGTCCCGCCGGCTGTCCCAGGCGCCGAACCCGCACCGAAGTAGGCGTAAGGGCCCCAGGATTCACCGGCAAAATCTTCCGCGGCCGCCGATTTGGGATGGCAGTGCTCGCTCGCTCGCTGGCGATCGACAAGGCGCGAGGAGTTGAACGATTGAGCCGTACTTGCATACGGCGATTGAGAGAAGCGACGCAGCAACGCACAGATGCGCCCAAAGCGGGGGATCGCGGGGCCGAGATTGCCTTGCAAACCCTCCGCTAAAGTGCTGCACTATGCCACCTTTGCGGCGCCCATTGTCCGCGTCCGCACATGAGCCTATGCCTTCGCCAGAGCTTGCAGATACGCCCCGCGGTTACATTATCCCGATTGGCGGGGCCGAAGACAAAGTCAGCGATCGAACAATTCTCAAGCGTTTTGTGCAGTTATGCGGGGGCCGCGCAGCGCGCATCGCCATCATTCCGACCGCCTCGGAATTGAACTCGACCGGCGACAAGTACGAAGAAGTATTCAATTCACTGGGCGTCAAGCGGGCCCGCGAATTGCCGTACAAGTCGCGGGCCGACACCGAGCGCGCCGATTGGATGGAAGAACTGATGCAGGCCACCGGGGTGTTTATGACCGGCGGCGCGCAGTTGCGGCTTTCAACGATTTTGGGCGGGACCGAGGTCGCGCAGTGCTTGCGGCGCCGCAATGCCCGAGGGTTGCACATCGCCGGTACTTCGGCGGGGGCGGCTTTCGTCTCCGAGCACATGATCGCAGTAGGCAAGGGCGGTGCCACCCCGCGGGCCGGTCAGGTGGTGCTGGCGCCGGGCCTGGGCCTGACCAATCGCATTATTGTCGATCAGCATTTTCGCCAGCGCGACCGCTTGGGTCGCATCTTGGCCGCGATCGCCTACAACCCGTTTGCGATCGGCTGCGGGTTTGACGAAAACACGGCCGGATTTATCGGCCCCGACAACGTCATGGAAATCGTTGGCGAAGGCGCGATTACTATCTTCGATGTCAGTCAGTTGCAGCACAGTGGCATGGCCACTGCTGAGCACAACCAGCCAGTGAACTTGATTGGCGTGCGCTTGCACGTGCTGACTCACGGTGCCCGTTACAGTCTGGAAAAGCGCACCGCCACGCCGCCGCCGGCTTGCTCGACCGACGATTGACGGATGGTGCAGCGGCAGTATTTTCCACTGACTCTCTATTTTCCACTGACTCTCTATTTTCCACTGACTCTCTATTTTCCACTGACTCTCTATTTTCCAGTGGCTGTCTAGAAGTACAGCTCGATGTACTGCACCGACGGCACCGGTACCACCCGCGTAAAACTGAGTGATCCGTTGGTAATATCAGCAAAGCCTTGCTCGCGGTACAGAATCTCGGCCCACGTCGGCGCGGTGCCGTCCATCCAGCCCAGCTTATAGCCGGCCACTTTGGCGTCGATCGGCAAGCCGTCGACCTGCACGCGCAGCTTGTGCTCTAAAATCTCTTTGCCATTGCGTACTTCGATTTGGAAGTCCGTCACCAAGATGCGCAGGATATTTCGCTTGCCCTTGGTATAAAACGTGGCGTTGGATGGGGTATCGCTGGCGTCGGCGACACACGCGACTGCCTCTCGGTTGGCGTTGACGCAACTGGTGCGAGTGGCCATGGCGACAATGCCTTCATCGGGATCGGTGGCTTGCTTGTTGGACATCCCCAGCGCATCGGGGCCGTGCTGAACGGACACCAATTGCTCGCCGCCCATGTGATCGCCGTGAAACCAAAACCCAGGCCATGCCGACGGTTTCAGCGAGCCCGGCTGAATCTTGGACTGACTAAACCACAGGTAATCGCTGTCCCTAGCACTGGCGGCTAGGGAAATAGTGTCGGCGGCGGTCGGATCGACGGTGGGAAAGCGCACCACGTTGCCGATGGTGGCGTCGGTGACCAGACCCTGCCACAAGATCTTGGCCGCAGTCACAAAGCCGCCGCGCCACGACGCCAAGCGCTGCAAGTCGTAGCTTGGGCTCTTGGGGTCGGCCAGCGGAAGTATCGCAGCTGACAACGGACTCTTGATGCGCAAGTCCATGACCCAGATTGGGATTGGCGCGGTGCCGTCGGAGCCAAACAGGCCTTTTTCGTGCAAAAGCTTCTTAGTGGCGGCGTAGTCGGCGACCCGCTTGACCAGTGAGCGCGCTTCGACTGGCGTCGACGCCTCAATTTCGATGGAGAGGGCGGACAACGGCAAGCGCACGTTATTAAGGCCATTTTTGGGATCGACGACAAAATCGATAAAGTCATAAATCGGCGACCGATTGGGGCTAGTCGGGTCTTGCAGTTCAAGATCGGAGCGAATCACCACCGACGGACCGATCAACTTGACCTGATTGTCGGGCAGAAAAAAGGCGTCATTGGCCCGCATCGCCAGCGCGAACGCCTTGTAAGCGGCCAGCCACTTGGCTTTGTCTTCCTTCTTGTAGCCGCCAGCGCCAAATGGATCGCGCAAGAACTCAATGTCGACAATCGAGTGGCTGCAATACCATGGTTTTACGATGTTCTTGTCCGTTGACCGACACAGCGGATCGCCATTTTTTTCGTCCTTCTTCTTGTTCGGCAGGTCAAAGTCGTACCACTTGGCGATTCGCACCGCCGCCTTGGCCCACTTGTCGACGTCCGCGATCGGCGTGCCTTTGACCTCGCCGTTTTCATAGGTGCACGACGTAGCCCCTGTTCCCAGATCGTAGCCGACCGTCCACACCGGATAAGCGACCGTGGAGCGCGTGGCACCGATGAGCTCGTCCAGCGCTTTGAGATCGTAGTTGTCGATAGCCGCGACATCCTTGGCCTTGTCCGGAAACAGCCCTTGCATCATCGCTTTACACCCATAGCCAGTCGGAATACGCATGGCTGGGGCATACAGGCTTTTGACGCTTTGGGTGAACAATGCCGGATTGACGTCGTCGCTGGCGATAGCGTTCTTAGCGGTGCCGCCGATGCCCATCATGCTCGCCACTTTGATGCCGTCGGTGACGACAGGCTTGAACTCCGAGCAATTGGTACCCTTACAATCGCCAGTATAGTCCACCAATTTATCCAGCTTAAGCGTTGCGGCATCGAGCGTTGAGCCGCTTTTGAGCAAAAGCTTGCTGGCATCGATGCGCACGGAGCGATTGCGCACTTCGTTGTAGATCGTCGGCAAGATCTTGGTTTCTTCTTCGACGCAACCGGCCAGCGCACCCGCGACCACTACAGCCATGAGCGGTGCCACTACAGCCATGAGCGGTGCCACTACAGCCATGAGCGGTGCCACTACAGCCATGAGCGGTGCCCCTACAGCCATGAGCGGAGCAGGGAGCAGTACGGCGACAGTGGCTCTCATCGGCGGCAGTCGGCAAGCTTGCTTGAACATGGGCACCTCAACGCGCAGGCTCTGCCAGCAAATTCGGGCAGTGCAACCTGCCAAGTATCCCCAAGCGGGTAGCCGTGGTCAACAACCAGCGATTCCCCACTTTGGGCGCAACACAGGGTCAGGCTTTACTTTGGCGTGGTGTGGGGCAACGCTGGCGGCAGGCGCGGCCAACCATAGGTCAGGCCACACGAATTACGAAAACTGCAAGGGGGTTATCATGCTCAAGAAGATCCTGATTCGGGGTGGCGGTGCTGATTGCCGTAGTGCTAGGAGCGTGTCGGAGTATTCCGACTCGCTCCTAGCGCCGTCTGGCTAGACGGCGGCAACTGTCCGAAACTGCACGGATTCACTCCGGGCAGTTCTTGGACAGTTGAGAATATCTGAGAAGCTAGGAGACTGTCGGATCGTAATAGAT
>SHZD01000051.1 GCA_009692465.1 Myxococcales bacterium | reverse complement strand
ACTGTCCGAAACTGCACGGATTCACTCCGCGCAGTTCTCGGACAGTTGAGAATAGTTGACTGGCTAGGAGCCTGTCGGATCGTAATAGATTCATTGTGTATAATCTGATAGACATTTCACAACCGATTGATTTCCGACAGGCTCCTAGGAGGAAAGCGCCGCAGCGACGCGCAGATGCGCCCAAAGCGGGGGATCGCGGGGCTTGCCCCGTCTTTTCAAACCAGCTACAACGCCGCCATGCTCGCGACCGCGCTGCCCCCATCGACCCGCGCCGCTTTGGCACCACCTGCTACAATCCCTGATTTTTCAAGCCTATGGCAGGCCACTGCCGCTAGCTTGGTCCCTCGGGGAGGTTCGGCAGCCGCCGACGCCGCGCTGTGCTACTTGCTGGCTGAGATTAGCCAAAAAGTCGGCAAGCGTTGGCTGCAGGGCGACCGCCAGCCGCCGTTGGTTTGGACTGACGAGCCGCCGACCCTAAGCAGTTGGCAGCACTATGCCTGGAATCTGCTGGCGACCCGCCACCTGTACCGCGTTGAGGCCCATGTCGCCGCCGTTCTGTGTCGCTGGCGGCGCGGTGAAGTGGACATTAGGGTGACCCAACACCCGCCGCGCGTCGCCGCCATGCTTGCCAGTCAAGCGCAAGGGTTTCGTTGGCTTACGTTGCTGCCGCCGGGGGCGGATTGTGGCCAGCAAGCCTCGCCGTTCGAGTTTGCCTTGCACGACCTGTGCCATGCCGCTCACTACTTCGATCCGGCTCATCATGTGGCGCAGCGCGGCTTTTTCACGGCCTTGGCGCGGGCAACCACGACAACGGGGTGGTTGCCGTGGTGCGCAAGGATGGGGCCGCCCTTTGCGGGCGAGCTGGATCACGTCGCCGCCGACATGAATGGTTCGGCGTTGTTCTTGTGGACGGCGCTGCGCAAAAAAATCACCAACGCGGCGAAGGGTTACGCAACGGATCCGGTCCTGGCCGTGCGCGAATTGACCCGGTGGCTCGCCATGCCCGCGACGGTCGCTGAGGCGGCGTTGCAGTTTTCCGTTCACCGCGATGCCGATGCTGACCAAGCGCAGCTGCAGGCGCGGGTCCTTTTGGCTTGGTTTTGTCAGATCGGCAGTGATTCCGCAGCTAAGGGCGACAACGCCGGAGACGCGGACAGCGGTTAACGCGCACGGTGGCAATACCGCTGAACATCGGGTGATCGCATTTCCAGTTTGACAGCATCGAGCCAGTGTGCGATGGAACCACACCGCAATTGCTGAGATTGCCTCAGCGTGGCTGCAATGAAGCGACATGCACCCGCCGGTCCTGCTGCGAGACTGGGTCGCGCTCGCGGTGATTGCCGTTGGCGGTCCGACGCTTTGGCCGCTGGATTGCCGCGCTGAGTTGCCCGCCAAAGTGCAGACTGTAGTGCTGCGCGACTTGCCGCAGCTGGATCCGCTGACCCAATTGCCGCGCCATGCCCGCGCGATTCAGGGGCTGCCCAGCCAGCGGCACCTACCTCTGCCGCCGCCGCGTGGACCCAGGACTGAACCGCCGTCGCCGCCGTCGCCAGCACCGCTGGGCAGTTTTGTAGCGTTGACTACTAACCATGGCATCCCGCCCGATACCCAAGGCGCGGTCGGTCTGAAGCACATTATGGTAGTGACCAACGGCTTTGTGCGAGTGCTGAATCGGTCCGGCGATCCGCTGTTCAGCGTGGATTTGGATGATTTCTTGCAGTTGCCGCCGAGCTCAACGGGCTTTGATTCCACCGCCCACTACGATCTGCTGGCGGATCGGTGGGTGATGACGGCCGGCGTCAGGATTGGGCATCAAAGGGGCCTGACGCTGGCTGTGGCCTCCAGCATCACTGGCGATCCGACGGCAGACTGGCGGATTCGCAGTTGGAAGGTTGCCACGCCAGACCTGTGGCTGGACCAACCGCGGGCGGCGCTGACCCACGATGCGCTGGTGATTTGCGCAGATTTGATTAGCGACTACTACGACACCGCCACAGCTGGGCGGATTTTCGTTTTGAACACAGCGCAACTCTATCAGTCGGCGCCCGCAACTCTATTTGAGGCGAGTACGAAACCGTGGCAAGCTCCGGCCACCGTGCCAGCCAACGAGCCAAACCGCATTGAAATCGTTGGTTGTTATCCATATAATGCCAACTTGGAATTGGTGCAACGCGAGGTTACTCTGGGCCCAGCCAATGGCTTGACACTGGCCAGTACGCACGCCATGAGCGCCGTGGACCTCATCGGGCCCCATACCGGCCGAAATAGGCAGCGCGGGACTGATCAACGGCTCGCGGTGTGGGGCGGCTATCATCCGCAGCGCGGCATGGTGCGCGGCGACTTGTCGTGGTGGACCGTTCAGTAGGGTCGGGCAGAACCGCAAAGTCAAACGGTGGTCTGGTTTGCGGCTCATCGCCAAGGCATGCTGGCTGCAAAGGGTACCATTGGCGGGGCTGACGACGCCTTTGCGCGCGGATTTGCCAGCATCGCAGTCACCCCGAGCGGCGATTTCCTGATAGGTTACACCCGGTTTGCAGCTACAGCGTTCGCCTCCGCAGCCTACGCTTGGCACTCAAGTAGCGATCCTGCAAACCAAATCCGCGGCGAGCGCGTATTCGCCAGCGGTCAGGCCGCCTATGACTACGAATTTTGCAACTCCTTTGGCTGCCGGTGGGGCGACTATTCGGCCACCGTGCTGGACCCACTCGACCCCAACACGCGGTGGACGTTTCAGCAATTCGCTGCAATTCCCCTTGTTTCGGGTGGCCGTTACCGCATCGCGGTAGCCGCAATCCGCCCCCCTTGCGGCGACGTCGACTGCGGCCCGTGCCAATCGTGCAAAGCCTTCCAGTGTGTCACCGCAGCCAATGGAACCGCTTGCATCGACGGTTCGGCCTGCACGAGCGGCGATGCGTGCCACAACGGCAGTTGCGTCGGCCTGCCCAAACTTTGCACCAGCAGCGACGCTTGCCATGCCCCGGCCGGTTGCGATGCGATGACTGGGGGTTGCCTGCTCAAGGCCGCCAACGACGGCGCGGCGTGCACCGACGGCAATGCCTGCACTTCAGGCGACACCTGCAAGGGCGGCGGCTGCACCGGTGCTCGGTTGTACTGCACAGAGCCAGATAGCTGCCATGTGGCGGACTGCGACACCGACACCGGCAAGTGCGAGCACGTCGGCGGCGTCGGCGCCCCCTGCTATTCAGCTAACGACTGCGCCGATAGTCTGCGTTGCGACGGCATTTCGTGCGTGCCCAACCCAGTGTGCGCCAAAGGGCCACCGTAGGCCTAAAAATACAGCTGCGCTTGCGCCCGGGTGGCAAAACTGCCGTCTTTGAGGTCCTTAGGGCTCAGCCAGCTCACTTCCCCCTGTACTTTGAGATTATGGCCGGCAAAGAACAGCGACGCTCCAGCCGCAAGTTCGCGCTGACTGAGCAACGTCGGGTCGGTATCGCCTATCCGGTGCAGTTCCGCATAGCGCGCCGCCGCCTGCCAGCTCGCACCGATCATCTGGACCGCTTGCACATGCGCGTCCCACGCTGAGCGCGAAAAGTTGCGGACCAGCGTGTCGCCGAGCGTCACCACTTCGGAGTCGTTTTGCGCTTGTCGCCACAACCACTCGCCCGCCAGCGAAAATCCGGCATACTTGAACAACACATCGGCGGCCAAGTGCTCATAAGTCATGCCCTTACCCGTGAACGGCTCGCCATGAGTGCCTTTGCTGTGGGTGGCGTCTAGATGCAGCACGGCGCTGCCACCGATCACCAAGCCGGGCCGCGTCGACCGGCTTACATCGGCCTCCGTCGTTTCGTCAAAACTGCCAAATGGCCGAACTTGGGCTCGGACCCCAAGGGCTGCAGCTTGGTTTACAATTACAAACCCCTGCAGGGCGAGGTGCCCACCACTGCCAAAAACGTCATCGCTGCCACCGGTAACCCCAACGTCGCGACCGAGGTGCAACTCGTTGGTTGCGATGGATAGGTCGGTCAGTTGCAAGACCGACACGTGATACAACCGCTGGCGCCTGTAGGGTAATTTGAATCGGCCGGCCTGCATGAACAGGCCCTTGCGCCCGGTGTAGCGCGCATAAGCATCCTGCAGTGCACCAATTGAATTTCTTTTCAGTTCAGTCGGAGCAAAGCCGAATTGTAACCGCCACTGCAACTGGCTGGAGGCTGCCGTGCCGTTCCAGTGCACTTGGGCGTGGCGCTGGGTGATCCCCGGTTTGGGGTCCGCATCGTTGGCACTAATCGCCGCCCGCATTTGCAAGAAACCGCGCAGTTGCATTGCCAAATCGCCCGCCTGCCCCTGCACCCGAAGCCCTTGGCCGAAAGCTGCTTGCACTAACGCTTGATCAGGCGTGGTTGCAGTCGGCGCAGCGGCCTGCGCCAGCGTCACCGCGGCCGGTAGAGCAACCTCCGCGGCGGCGGCCAAAGCGGGACGCGGCCAATTGCCAACAATCAACGACGCGATCAGAACTATCTAAAAGTGCGAAGTTTTCATCGCGATCTCGCCCCCAAAGTCAGCTTGTCTGTGCGCATGTTCCCGCCCAGCATAACAAGCCATGGACGCGATGGCTTGTGGCGGCGGGCTCCGCACTGGCGCTGGCAAAAAAGCGGCAACGCAGTGCTGGTAGCGCCACTTTGGCGGCGGGTGCCAGAGTAGCGCACTAATTGCAGACTTGGGACGCAGCGACCCTTCGGCTGGCCACCCGCGAGCTTGCCAGCCAGCCAACAGGCAAACGGGCTGACTTCGGGAATCAAATTGTGGTCTTGCGGAAGCTAATCCCCAAACGGCCACGGATCTGGCGGCAGATGGACCGGCGTCTTGACCGTTTGCTTCGCCTGCATGTCCGCCAGAATCTGGGTATACATCGCCACGTACTTCAAATCATCTTCAATATCGGGGTCTTTATTCTTGACCACCCACGCCTTCGCCGGCTTGACGATGGCTTCCAGCACTCCGCGCGCGGCACCAGGGTCCGCGTCCCACGCCAATTGAGTCGCCATCTCAAAAGCCGCGAACAGATTGAGCATCACAAAGCCTTTTTCGACCGTGGGCGCGCTAAAAAAGCCCTCGGGTGGCACTTCACCCGGCTTGTGTGGCGTGGCTAACTGCGCGTCCTTGGCCTTGGTGCTCATGTCCGCAGGCTTGACAAAGGCCAAGCCCAAACTGGCGACACCCTTGTCGACGGTGCCAATGAGCGGGACCATTTCGATGACAATCGCGCCGCCGCCGCCGCGCCGACCCGCGGTGATCGGGGCCGTGCTGTCGGTGCGCTTGGCTAAGTAAAGCGCTGGAATTTCAATGATTCCGCCGTTAGGGCCACCGTTCCAGCCGTGGGTGCCGTACACCGCCCGCACCACGTAACCGGGGCCGGGCGCGAAGGTGATTTTGACGTCGAGTGCCAGCGGCAAGAACGCCGTCTTGACCTCCTCTTGGAACACTTCGCCAGCAGCCTTGGCTTTGTCGATGAAGTAGAAGTTGCCGCCGCCGGCTTCAGCCAGATCGCGCATCGCCACGACGTCGAACTCGGCGCCCATGCCGATCGTGGTGATACCAATGCCTTTTTTGGCCCAAGACCGCGCCAGCGACACCAGCTTGGCGTTGTCTTGAATACCCGCGGTGGCCTTGCCATCAGACAACATGACCACCCGCGCCGATCGGCCCGCCGTTAGCTGTTTAGCCGCGACTTGAAAGCCCATGAACAAGCCGTCGTACAGGTTGGTCGAGCCATTGGCCTCAATACCGGCAAAAACCGCTGCCAATTTGAGTTTTTCGGCCGCCGAAATGCCCGCCACTGCGACCTGCGCCTCGGTCGAAAACGTGACCAGCGACACCCGATCGACCGCTTCTAGCGAGTCGAGCATGCGCTTGAGGCCCTCTTTGACGTAGGTCATGGCGTCGCCTTGCATTGAGCCACTGGTATCGATCACCAGCACCAAATCGAGCGGCGGCCGCGGTAGCGTTTGCGGATCCAGCGGCGTATTGAGGCCAATCTGGACCAACGTACAATTGGCGCCGTTGATCATGTTGGCCATCGAGCCGACTAGGCCGTGCATGCACAAGTCGTCGCCGCAGGCGGCTTTGGGGTAATCGAGTTTGTGTTCAGCAAAAAACCCCAAGTCGTCCAAGACCCCCGGCGCTGGGGCCTTGCCCGCCTCTAAGATTTGGCGAAAGGCCCCGAAGTCTTGAGCGCCAGCTTGGGTGACGCCGTGGCTACCCGGCTTGGTGGCTGCGGTACCGGCTGCGCCAAACGCTGAACCGGATTGGTCGCTGCCGCCGCCGCTCCCGACGGACGATGCGTCACAGCCAACGACGGCAATTGCCGCCAATCCACCAACCGCCACCCACAGGCCGGTTGCCAATGAACGTAGCGAAACTGGGTAAAATCCAAGCATTTTCATGGCTGTTCCTCCACTAGCACCGACTCGACCAACGGGCCGATTTCATGGCCTGCGGGCACTTTGCGGCAGGCTGGGTCTAAACTGACACGGTATTCGGCGCGCACCACATGCAGGGTCCGCCCCTTGCCGACACTGAGAGATTGCCCCGACTTGAGGCCATTGCCGTCGCCGCCGCCCACGCCAGAGACGTTGACTTGGGCCCGCAGGCCGACTGCGCCGCATTTGTCGAAATTGCCGCCGCAGCCGCCGATCGCCACCACTTCGGCTTTGCCGGTGCCAAAATAAGTGACATTGCCGCTGACTCCAGCGGATACGGCGACCTTGCCGTTGCTGATTTGCACCCCCGCCATCGGGTTAAAGCTGTGGTCGAGCTTGGCTTCAGCCAAAGTGACGGTGTCGCCGACCGCAAACGGAAAGGTCTTAGGCGGTATGCACAAGTACCAACGCAGCGGTGGGTGGCTGGCGCCAGTCGCTTCGGCCGCCAAGTCCAAGGCCTGACAACCGTCGGGGGCGAGGTACTTGGCCTTGATCGACCATTGCACTGCAAACGCTGGCAGCGGCAGCGACCAGGCGACTGTGGCAGCGTCGGCGGCGAGCTCACAGCCAGTTGGCGGGGCCGGATCCAACGTCGGTGGCGCCTTGAACACGGCCTTGTGGGGCGCCAGCACTTGCTTGGCCGCCGTTGCCGCATGGAGCTGGATAATGCGGGCATGGGTGCCGACCAACGACAGCAGCGAACCCGGAATGTTTTCGGTCGGGAAGTCGGCGTGGTGCCAAAACAACAGCGTCATCGGCAACGCGTTGCCGTCGACCAGATAGGCAGTGCACGCGCCTTTGGCCGGCGCGGCATCGGTAAAGTCGCTGGTGGCCCCAGACACCAACTCCCACAACGCCGCTTGCGCGAACAACTTGCGCGATAACCACACCCCCGGATTGGCTTTAATGTGCGCGCAATCGAGCATCACTCCCGCGCGCAACGCCCGGACCCGAATCTGGACCGTGGCTTTGGTGTTGTTGCCGATGGCCAGCGGGGCGTTGAACGCCGCGAAAATAGGTGATTGAGTCGTGGTAAATGTGGGCTGAGGCGCCGGTTCATTGGCCATCAGCAGCGGCGCGGCCACCCAGATAGCGGCCAGTCGCAGCGGGCGATGGACTTTGATCCTCTTGCTGTGAGCCGACATGGGCTCGGCAAGGCTGTGCAGTTGCCACGACACCAGCAGCGCCGGCAGGGTCCATAAATCCGCGGCGTCGACCACTGGATGCCACGGCACCCCCATAAAAACCGTCAGATTTGTCCAAACTTGCGCGAATTCCGACCACAAGTTCATCGCCGCAAACCACAATCCAATGGCCGCATGGGCCAACACGATCGCCCGCCGCGACCGCAGACTCAAGATCAGCACCAAGATGGCCGGCGCGACGATTAAGCCAGTGATGTCGCTCAGCTTTCCGACAACGAGGTCCGGCAAGTAGCCGCCGCGCTTGAACAGGTGATCGTTCAGGGCCATGAGCGCTAACGCCGCCCACCACAAAGGATGGCTCACGGCGCGCCCGGTGCTCGGGCCGATTGGCTGCGGGGGGGGCTGCATCGGTTCGCTCTCCTGCATCGGTTCGCTCTCCTGCATCGGTTCGCTCTCCTGCATCGGTTCGCTCTCCTGCATCGGTTCGCTCTCCTGCATCGGTTCGCTCTCCTGCTGCGGTTCGCTGATGGGCGCGAGCTTGTAGGCACGTCGGCGCAGGGTAACAACTGCCGCAAGGTGCCGCAAATACCTTGGAACCCCTTGTGAGGGCGGCTGGACATCCAGGTCAGGTTGGCCTGCAGGGGGCGGGCAAGGGCGAAAGGCCGCTGTAGCTGCTGGTCGCCGTGCCGGAGCCTGCTGCGAATTTAGGCTAACTACTTCACATAGTTGCCTGAGCAGAGCCGGTGCGGTCGGCCAGATCGCGGCAGGTTGAGTTAGTTTTTCGTTGACCCCGGCCACGCAAATCCCTACAATCCCCCCCCCCAGCTCTTTCTGCTTGGGCGCGGTTATCCACGCAAGTTAGCGTTTTTGCACCATTTTGCCGCAACCGTCGGGGGTTGCGCTTGGGCTCACGCGCCGTTTCCCCGTTTGCCATCGCCCGTCTCGGGCCGGAGAGTTTCCATGCGATCCACCTTCTTGATTCGCGGCTTGCTAGTGGCCGCAACTGCCTTCGCCGTCGGCGCCTGCAGCGACCCTAGCGACTCGGGTAACTCCGGTACCGGCGCAGGCAGTGGCTTTGACGCCACCGCAGCGATTGACACTGGCGTCGCCGGCAAGGACACCACCGACACCGGCACCGCCGACACCGGCGCTACCGGCGACACCGGCACCGCCGACACCGGCGCTGCGGGCGACACCGGCGCTGCGGGCGACACCGGCGCTGCGGGCGACACCGGCGCTGCGGGCGACACAATTACACCGGCCGACACCGCCGCTGGTACCGATCAAGATTCCGTTACGGAAACCGCTGGCGGCACCGATCAAGACACCGCCACTGCTGGCGATACGGCCACTTCTGGCGACACGGCTGTCGGCGGTTGCAAAGAAGACAAGGATTGCCCAGCCTCGACGATCGCCTGCAAGAAGGCAATCTGCAACGCGGCTACCGGCGTGTGTGGGACCGCTGATTTGGCCGACGCCGCCGAATGCGACGACGCCAACGCCTGCACCACAGGTGACAAGTGTGGAGCTGGCCTGTGCGTGGCCGGCGCCGCCAAAAACTGCGACGATAAAAACGATTGCACCACCGACACTTGCGATCCAGTCGCCGGCTGCAAGAACGACTACAACACCCAACAGTGCAGCGACAACAGCGAATGCACCACCGCCGACGCCTGCAAGGACGGCAAGTGCGAACCCGGACCGGCCAAAGTCTGCGACGACGGCAATCCGTGTACCGACGACAAATGCGATGCCGCTACCGGTTGCGTGTCAGCCAACAACACCGCCGAGTGCAGCGACGGCAACGCCTGCACCTCCGGCGAAAAATGCGCGGTCGGCGCCTGTGCTGGTGGCACCGCCTTGGTTTGCGACGACAAGAATGCCTGCACTGCCGATTCGTGCGATGCCAAAGTGGGCTGCAAGAATGACGCCGCGGCCGATGGCTCCTCCTGCGACGACGGCGACGCCTGCTCCGCGACTGACGTCTGCGCTGGCGGCAAATGTTCCGGCACCGCCCTGAACTGCGACGACAAGAACGCTTGCACCAAAGACAGTTGCGACAAGGGCACTGGCTGCGCGAGCGCCAATGACGACGCCGCGACCTGCGACGATGGCAACTCGTGCACCACGGGCGACAAATGCAGCGCTGGCGCCTGTTCCGGCAACGGCAAAGACTGCAATGACAAAAATGTGTGTACCGACGACAGCTGCAAGGACAACGTCTGCACCAATGCCGCCAATGCCGCCGCCTGTGATGACGGCGACAAGTGCACCCAAGGTGATACCTGTGAGGCCAAAGCATGCACCAAGAGCACCGCGGTAGCCTGCGACGACAACAATCCGTGCACGGACAACGCTTGCGACAAGGCGGCGGGCACTTGCACCTTCGCCAACAACACCGCCAAGTGCGATGACGCCAGCGCCTGCACCACCGCCGACGCCTGCAAAGATGGCGCGTGCGGCGGCGCCGCGATCGTGTGTGACGACAAGAATTCGTGCACCACGGACTCGTGCGACAAGGTTACCGGCAAATGCACGACAGCGGCTGCTGCTGATGGCGCCAACTGCGATGACGGCTCGGCTTGCAGCCAGAACGACGCTTGCGCCGCCGGCGCCTGCAAAGGCAGTGCGGTCAAGTGTGACGACGGCAATCCGTGCACCGACGATACCTGCGATGTAGTCAAGGGTTGCACCGCCACCCCCAATACCGCCGCCTGTGAAGACGGCAGCGCCTGCACCAAGGGTGACAAGTGCGCGGCGGGCAAGTGCGCAGCTGGCGCGCTCGACACCTGCGACGACAAGAACCCCTGCACCACCGACGCCGTCTGCGACAAGGTCGCCGGTTGCGTGCACAAGAACAACGCCAACACCTGCAACGACGCCGATGCCTGCACCGATGCGGATGTGTGCAGCAATGGCGTGTGCGGCGGCGTGGTCAAGAAGTGCGACGACAGCAACCTGTGCACTACCGACAGCTGCGACAAAGCGGCTGGCTGTAAGTTTGCCATCAACACTGCCCTGTGCAACGACGGCTCCGTGTGCACCAGTTCCGACACCTGCGACGCTGGCAAGTGCGTCGGCTCCGCGCCGATTACCTGCAATGACAACAATGCGTGCTCGACCGACACCTGTGATGCCAAAGTGGGCTGCCTGTTCAAACCTTCAGTCGACGGCGGCAAGTGCGACGACGGCAACGGCTGCACCATCAGCGACGCCTGCAAGACCGGCAAGTGCATGGGCGCTGGCAAGTCCTGCGACGACAACAATGAGTGCACCACCGACTCGTGCGCCGCTGACAAGTGCACCAATGCCAACAACAAGAGCCCGTGCAATGACGGCTCTGTGTGCACCTTGCAAGACAACTGTGACGGCGCCGGCAAGTGCGTAGGCGCGATGCCACTCAAGTGCGATGACCTCAATCCGTGCACGACCGATTCCTGCGGCCTGTCTACTGGCTGCACCGCAACCAACAACACCTTGGCGTGCAATGACAATTTGTTCTGCACCGACAAGGACACCTGCGCCGCTGGCAAGTGCGGCAGCGTGACCCCCAAGTGCAATGACGGCAACGTGTGCACCACCGACACTTGCGACGAGACCGCCGACAAGTGCGCAGTTGCCAACAACACCGCTGATTGCGACGACTTGGACAAGTGCACCCCCGGCGACAAGTGCGCGCTTGCCAAGTGCATGGCCGGTAAGGTGATAGACTGCGACGATGGCAATCCGTGCACCTTGGATTCGTGCAACAAGCTCACCGGCAAATGCGTGCAGACGCTAACTACAGACGCCCTGGTGTGCGCACCGCTGTCGTTGGCGCGCTTTTGGCCGATCGATAACAACGACACGCTGTGGGTGGGCAAGTCGAACAGCGAGACCGTCAAATGGCTGTCCGATGCGACACCTGCTGCCCCTGGCAAGCTGACCGGCCTCGGTTCGCTCAACTTCAACAACGGCACCGACTACGCCGACGCTGTGACCGGTCAAGTCAAGGGCACCGCGACTGGCAAATTCTACGCCGATGCGACCAAGGTCACCGGTTCCTATCTGACCATGGCGTTCTACTCGTGGAATGGCGTCAACGACGTCGGCGGCGCCGACTATGACAAGCGTTGGGTTGAATTCTCGACCGACGGCTTTGTGACCATTGCGGCGTCGACTCAGCTCGACAACACCAAGAACGTCGGCGCATGGCAGTTGGAAACCATTGATATCAAGGCCTTGATTGGCAAGTCCTTCCAGATTCGTTTCCGGTTTGACAGCGTCGATGGCCTGCAGAACACTGGTAAGGGCTGGTTTGTGGACCACATCAACATCTACCTCGGCCCGGTGGTCAATTGGGCCGTTGGCAATGGCGTGTACAACGAACCCTTCGACAGCAACGTCAATGGTTGGCAGTACTCTGCGCCGGTCGCCGGTTCATTTTGGGCCATCGACAGCACCCCCGCGCTGCCACTGCCGACACCGAGCACGCTGACGGCGTCGACCCTGAACTTCAACAATGGCACCACCTATGCCGGCGTCACCAAGGGCAGCGCACTGTCGCCGGTCGTCAACTTGGCAGCGTTGGCCACGGGCCCAGTGACTTTGGCTTGGAAAGAGTGGGTTAGCGTCGAATCCAACGACCTGTTCGATCAGCGCTCTGTTCAGGTATCCGGCGACGCCTTTGTGACCTTGCCGATCAATACCACCTTCAAAAACAACGCTTCGTTCATGGGCGGCTGGCGCTGGAACTGGATCGACTTGGGCACGCTCAAGGGCAAGAAGTTCCGCTTGTTGTTCTCCTTTGATTCCAAAGACGATTTCAACAATGGCGGCAAAGGTTGGGCGATTGAGGACTTGCACTTGTCGACCCTGCAAGCGCCCTCGTTTGGCGACATGATCATTTGCTCCAATGCCTCGGCATGGACTTTGGCCAATGGCGTCGGTCCCGGTTGGGCTGTCGATGCGGTGGGTGACGTCAAGGCCTACAGCCCGGACTGCTCGCTCAACTTCAACAACTCAAAGGCTAATCTCGCCGGCAAATTCGATTATGCCTGCGCGGCCAATGCCAGCAAGGCCAGCGGCAAGGCCACCAGCCCGCAGTTCTTGGTGCAAACGGCGCCGGCAGGTCAGAAACCGTGGTTGACCTTCCAAGCCTATGCCGCCATTGAATCGCTGGCTGGCGTCGACCTGTTGACGGTGACGGTGACGGATGTAGCCGCCAAGCAGTCAACCAACTTCTTGATTGCCAAGGCTGCGATTCTCAACAAGTGGGGTGAAGTCAACGTCGATCTGACCGCGTTTGCTAACAAGCAAGTTACGGTCACGTTTGACTTCGACTCCAAGGATTGCCTCTTCAACGTCACCGCGGGCGTGTTTATTGACGACGTGACGGTACGGGCGAAGTAAGGATGTGTCCTTAAATAACTCGATCGACTCGCCCAACACTGGAGCGGCGAGTCGGCCTTTGAGGCCGCGAGCTTAGCGACCCACAAAGCAAGCAAACGGAACCAGTCTCAGAATGACTTAATCTGGGACAGTTCCTAACCCTTCGGCCAGCTGATCTCTCAGCGGACGCCGCCTGCGGTCGACTTGTTCGGCCGCAGGCGGCGTTCCGCGTTTTGGGGCCACCAGCGCTGCCGATTGGGCCGTTCTAAGGAACTGTGACAATTTAAGTCGATCGATTTGATTTTTGCCGGAGCGGCGAGTCGACTTGCAAAGTCGCGAGCTTGCGACCCACCTAGCAAGCAAATGGAACCCTGTGACAGAACAACTTGTTCTGTCACAGTTCCTAAGCAGCCAACTGCTTACGGCGGCGTATGCTATGAATTATAGATCGTTGCTATTTTATAAAGCAAACGAGCCGAGACAATTCTAGAAAAACCCATGCTAATCGACAGGTACTGCGCTGGCACAGCCCTTGCAATGGAGTTGGTTAGCGGCCTTACGCCGCGCTGACAACTTGAGGACAAGGCCATGTGGAAACACTGTATTCAAATCATCATGCTACACCTCATGCTCGTCGGCTGCGTTGCGCTGGTCCAAGATGAGAGCGCGCGCAGCGGTGCCGATGCCACCGCCGATCACCAAACGACAGTACCGCGGGTCACGGCCTACGGTCGCGGCCCATTGGCGCAGCCTCGTTGGCCGACCAAGCGCGACAACGCCGACCGCGACGGTGGCACCACTGAACAGCAAGTGGGCGCCTACGATTTCGTCTTCGACAGCCACCAAGCGCTTGCGCAGACCGCTGACCACTTTGGCACCGCGCTGGCACAGTTGCAGCGGCGCAGCGTCGGGCAAGTCGCGGCTCACTCTGAGCACTTGCGGGCGAAGCTGATCGGCACGCTGCAAGGTCTGGTCCGACCACCGCTGCAGGAGCAATTGCGTTGGCTGCCGGTGGCTCATGGCCACGTGTTCCTGCCCGATATTGCGGTGCAGGCGCTGCTGCCGTACAGCTTTGGGCCGCCGCGTTGGGACGGTCGCCGGCCGCCGCACGCGCACCGCGAGGAGTTGGTCGACGGGTACTGGAGTGTTACCCGCCCGATCGACTTGGCAAAACTACCGCAGCAATTGAGAGACTTGCTCGATCATCCTCTGATCGGCGTTGGCAGCATGGCTGGGGAGTGCACCGCCAGCCTGACGGGCCTGCAGATACTGGGTTGGCTGCATCCGTACAATGTTGGCCTGCCGGAATCGGCGGAGTGGACCAGCAAGCAGCAGGCGCAATGGACTTGGGATCATAGCGAATACCAGCTGATTGCCGACATCAAGTTGGGCAGCCACTGTCGCCTGCGCCAACTTACCGCCTGGCGCAGTGCCCGCCTAGCGCCCGCGCGGACGTTCGAAACTGTTGTGCTGACGCCCAAGATGCAGTCACTGTGGTTTACCCGTCTTTTGCCGCAGTTGCGTCAGCAGGGCAGTTGGGAGCGGACCGATATGGAGTTTGCGACGCATCTGGACCAGTGTCGGGCCCCAACGACCGACCCCAACCTGCTGTGTCGCGGGTCCAGTGCGGCCAAGGACTGGTTTGAGTATGGCGCGACTGACCCCACGGTCACCGATCCGCTTGAGCCGATCGTGACCATCACGGCGCTGCGCAATGGCGGCGACCTGTGGCTCAAAGTGATGGTGGTGACCGAAACGGAGCCGTGCGGCGGCAATCTGGATTTTTTCGGCTACCACCAAAGTCTGTGGCATGTGCTGGGTGAGCCGAGCAAGCCGCAAAAAGCCAAGGTATTGCGCGGGTTTGACGGCGCGACCTGCGACCACGCTGACATCGACGGCGATGGCCAGCCGGACACGCTGCCTGTGGTCGAGCCGCCCTACGAACACGTGTGTCCGTGTTGAATGCTCGACGCCAGCGCCGCTCGGTGGTGGTAGGGACTGCGTTACTGCATTAGCATCTGGCTAGGGCGGGTAAAGGAAAAACTCGATCGATCTGCGAAGAGACCGGAGCGGCGAGTCGGCTGTAAAGACGCGAGCTTGCGACTCACCCAGCGCACAAACGGGCACGATAAATGAATGACTTATTCATTTACCGTGCCCCTACAGCGTAAGCGTCCAATCGCGCAGCAGCACGCCAGGCACCCGGCTGCAGCGAGTCGACCGACGCTTCCAGGCCAACGCATCGACGCACAGACTAGTTTTTGCACCTAAATCGAGTAGTTGCGAGCCGAACATTCGCTCCAGCGTGTCGTCAAAGCGCATGGCGGTCACCGGCGCCACTGGCACCCCGTCTTGCACCCACAAAGTGGCAAAGCGGGTCATGCCGGTCATCCTGCACGCATCGCGGTCTGAGAAGTTGAGATACCACAGGTTATCGACCCACAGGCCAGTGTCGAGTTCCTTTAGAATATCGTGCTCTTGCAGGTCGCCACCGGCCATGGTCAAGGCATTGGGCTCTTCGCCGTCGCCGCAACCATCCGTAGCTACGCCATATTCGCGGGCGGTGCGCGGACTGTGCAAGGCGCCAACCAGCTGCCCTTGCCGGATCAGCGGCAGGTGCGCAGGTTTGGCAAAGCCGCCGCTGCCAAAGGGTGGCCCCATCCCCTCGCCGAGGTCCTCGGCGATGGCAATGCGCTGGTCTAAGCGGCCGCTGCCGTCGACTAGGCGCTGCAAATGCGATTGGCGGGTGCGCTGCGCTTTGGCCGAAAATCCATTCCAGCACAACAGATCGGTCACGGCGCTGACGGCGGCTGGGGTCAACCACGCCCGATAACCCTGTGGAGGCAACACCTTAGGCGGCGCAAACAGAATCGGCAATTGCTGGCGAATGGTGGCGATTTGCGCAGCAAAGGTGGCGCCATCCCACTGCGCGGCGGCACACGAGCGCTTGAACGCCTTGTCGCCCTGCGCGTACACCGAATAGTCGAAGTGCGACAGGTTACGCTGCCAACTGTGGGCCAAACCGTTGGAGTCGCAGTAGGCAGCCCCGAGCGGGCCGTGGGCCAAAATGCCCACCAGATCGAGCGCTTGGGCGCAGGTCGCAATGTCATCGACCACTTGACCTATGGGCACTAGCGTGGCGGCGCGGCGGTCGTGTTGCGGTTGCGCGTGGTCGACCAGCAGCAGGTGGGGATCGGCGGGCAGGTCGCCCACCATCGCTTCTAACGCGCTGACCGCATCACCAAGGCCCATTCCAACCCCTTGGCGAGCGGCGCCGAGGTTGATCTCCACGCAAGCATGGCGCTGATCCCGCACCAGCTCGACCGTTGCGGTCGCCTGATCGACGTGGCCCGATTGCCGCACTTTGCCGCCATTAAAGCGCACAAAATCGGTCTGCTCACACTGCAGGTGGGCACTGACGTGACAGCCGGCTGGCAGCGCAAGTTTGGAAAACTCATCAAAAAACTGGTCAATTGCCCGCATTTGCTACCTGTAGAACCCAAACTGAGGAGCATCTCGGCCGAGAAACAGCCCAACAACTCGCCAAAAAACGCGCACGGTACCCATCATGTTGACCGATTACGCCAACAAAATCAAAATATTGGCAAACTGCTACCCTTCGGCGCCAAACACGTCGACGTCGGCAAAACGGCACATCGGCGAGGCGTGCCCGACCCGGACGATTTGCGCCGGTTCGCCCTTGCCGCAGTACGGAGTGCCGTGAATACCGCGGGTTTGCGCCACCCCATTGAGATTACGCCAAAATGTGGCAGAGACGCCGCGATAGCAGGGGTTGCGCACCAGACCGCGCAGTTGGCCGTCTTCGATGAGCTGGCCGACTTCGCAGCCGAACTGGAATTTGTTGCGCGAGTCGTCGATCGACCACGACAAGTTGGTGCGCAGCAAGATGCCGCGTTCAGTGCCGGCGATCAGCTCTTGTTCGGTCGCGGTGCCCGGCTCCAAATTGAGGTTGGACATGCGGTCGATGGGCGGGCGGTTCCACGAGCAGGCGCGGCTGGTGGCGACGCCCTGCAAGTTGGCGCGATCTTGGGATAATTGGCCCCCGAGCGGTCGCTGCAAAATGCCATTGGCGATGATTATTTCGCGCTTGGTTGGGGTGCCAAAATCGTCGAGCGGCAGCGACACCAGTTCGCCCGGCACGCTCGGATCAAAGGTAATGGTAAGCAGTTCAGAGCCATACGCGTAGCTGCCGAACATGGCCGGGGTCACAAAGCTGGTGCCGGCAAAGTTGCGCTCGTCGCCCAAGATCCGGTCCAACTCCAAAGGATGGCCAATTGATTCATGGATTTGCAACATCATCTGGTCGGGCGCCAACAGCAGCGTCTGCCGAGCGGTCGGGCAATTGGGGGCGTGGACCAAGGCCACCGCCTCCATAGCGACCCCGACGGCGGCTGTGTCCAGATCCAAGCTGTCGAGCAGTTCCAGACCCCCTTGGCGCACCGTGTCCGCATTGGTGCGGCGCTGGGTGGTTTTTCCATTCGATGCATAGGCTTCTAGCGCGGGCTGCACTACGCTGTACTGCACTTGGGCGTCGCCGCCACCGGCCGTCCATAAGCGTTGCTGAACCACGGTGGCGGTCACGCTGGCGCGGCGGTCGACAATCTGCGGCCCGGCGCTGGCCATCGCGGCGTCCCACTGCAGCAAGCGGTCGAGCAGGTGGCGGCGCGGCACGGTATGCGCGGCGATGGTGCTGGGGCCGCGCCAGTCCAGCCGCGGATTGGGCAGGTCGGCGGGGTCAACTGTGAATAATTGCCAGCGCGCACTAATTTCGGCGTGAACTTGCGCTTGGGCAAAAGCCTGCGCCAGACCCTGCGGGCTCAAGTCGGCAGTGGCCGCGTAGCCGAACGCGCCTTGGTGCAGCACCGTCACCATCGCGCCGACATCGTCAACAATACGCGGGGGTTCGGCCACCCCTGCCCGCACCGACAGCGTTTCAGCCAGTTCGCTGAGCGCGCGTACGCTCCACCATTGCAACCCGCGCCCAAGGTTGGGGATGGTCGCGCCAACTCGAGCAAATCGGTCGCCAAAGCGGGCAGGTGAAGGCGTAGACAGGCTGGAAGCGAACATGCAGGCTCCGCGACGGGGCCGGCAGAGTGCCAGCATGTTTAGGCGCTTGCAAATTGGCGTGCCACAGCCGCCGGCACGCGGCTCGACCCCCGCCAACGAGCAGACAACGGGCAAAAATACCTATAAGTTATAGTTGGACATGGCGTTTGGCCTATGCTAGCTTGGGGTCATGGACGCGATTGACATCCATATCCTCGAACGCTTGCAACACGATGGTCGTGCGACCCAGCTGGAATTGGCCCGCGAAGTTGGCCTGTCGCAACCGTCAGTGGCTGAACGAATTCGCAAACTTGAAGAACGCGGCATCATTAAAGGCTACGCGGCCCGGGTCGATGCATCGGCGCTAGGCAAGGAAATCACTGCATTTGTCGGAGTTTCCATTGAACATCCACGCTACATGGATGAATTTGCCGCCGCGGTCCACCGCCTCGACGACATCCTGGAATGTCATCGGGTAGCAGGCGAATACAGCTATTTGCTCAAGGTCAAGTGCGCTAACCCGGCGGCACTAGATGACTTATTGGTCGGATTCCTGCGCACTTTGGCCGGGGTGACCCGCACCCACACTACCATTGCGCTACGGTCGATTAAGGAAAGCACGCTGGTTCGCGCCAGTGTCGCCGTGACTAAGACCTGAAATTTCAACGCTTGGGCTAAGGAACTGTGACAATTTAAGTCGATCGATTTGATTTTTGCCGGAGCGGCGAGTCGACTTGCAAAGTCGCGAGCTTGCGACCCACCTAGCAAGCAAATGGAACCCTGTGACAGAACAACTTGTTCTGTCACAGTTCCTAAACCGGAGCCGTCAGGAGGCACTTATGGCCATCACTCTTTCGCAGCGCGCTCTGAACGCCCAGCCGTCGGTGGTGCGCGAAATTCTCAAAGTGGCTGAACGCCCTGATATTTTGTCGTTTGCCGGCGGGCTGCCAGCTCCGGAACTGTTTCCGGTCGAAGCCATCGCCCAGGCCCATGCGGAGGTGTTTGCCACCGAAGGTCGCTTCGCGCTTCAGTATTCGAGCACCGAAGGGGTGGCGGTGCTGCGGGCGTGGCTGGTCGACCGCTTGCGCAGCCACGGCATCGACGCTGAGGTCGAAAGCACGCTGATTACCCACGGTTCACAGCAGGGCATCGACTTGGCGGGCCGGGTGCTGATCGATGCCGGTGCGGCGGTGGCGGTGGAAAATCCAAGCTATCTGGCGGCGATTCAGGCGTTTCACGGCTATCAGGCCCGCTTTGTGACGATTGCCAGCGACGACGACGGCATGGATATTGACGACTTGGAACGGCAGGCCGAGCAGCACGCCATCCGGGTGGTCTATTTGGTGTCGTGTTTCCAAAATCCCAAAGGCACGACCCTGTCGCTGCCCCGCCGCTACCAGTTGTTGGAGCTGGCGGCTCGCCGCAATATTGCCATTATCGAAGATGACCCCTACGGTGAATTGCGCTTTAGGGGCCAGCATTTGCCGAGCATCGCGGCCTTGGATAAGAACGCGGTAGTGGTGCGGTTGGGGTCGTTTTCCAAGACGCTGGCGCCGGGCATGCGCTTGGGTTTTGTCACCGGGCCGCGCGAGGTGATTCGGGCGATGGCGGTGGCCAAGCAGGCATGCGATTTGCACACCAGCACCTTGTCGCAGCGGGTCATTGCCAAGTTGCTGCGCACGTTTGACTACGAAACGCACTTGGAGCATCTGCGCACAACCTATGGCCACCGCTGTCAGGTGATGCTCGAGTGCTTGGAGCGCACCATGCCCGCTGGGACCACCTGGACGCGGCCCGACGGCGGCATGTTTGTGTGGATGCAGTTGCCGAATAATCTGGTCGCTGAGGAACTGTTTGTGCAAGCCATTGCTGAAAAAGTGGCGTTTGTGCCGGGTAGTGGCTTTTTTGCGACGGATAAGCGTTATGATTTCATCCGGTTGAATTTTTCCAATTGTCAACCGGCGGCGATTGAAGAGGGGATGGGGCGGCTGGGACGGGTAGTGGCGCGGGCGCTGGCGGGCGAACGGCCGCGGCGGGCGCTGGCGGTGTCTGGGGCGGTGGTGATTTAGGAACTGTGACAGAACAAGCCGTTCTGTCACAGGGTTCCATTTGCTTGCTAGGTGGGTCGCAAGCTCGCGACTTTGCAAGTCGACTCGCCGCTCCGGCAAAAATCAAATCGATCGACTTAAATTGTCACAGGTCCTTAGACGATCAGCGGAAATAACTTTCCGCTGATCGTTTGGCTGACTGGGTGGGTCGCAAGCTCGCGTTTCTAAAGGAAACGACTCGCCGCTCCTCACGTCCAAAAGTCCCGGTTTTAGTATTTCCGCTGACCCTCTTAGGGTCGTCGTCGCTACGCTGAAAAAAGCGCCTTGGATACTGCCGTGACCCGATTGGTACTGTCCCGCGATCCCCCGCTTTGGGCGCATCTCCGCGTCACTGCGTCACTTTTCTGTCAGGGACCTACCAGAGTGCGCCCCTGACAGAAAAGCTCCTTGCTCCTTGTCGAGCGACAGCGAGCGACAGCGAGCGACAGGGCACTGGCATCCCAAATCGGGGGTCGCGGAGAATTTCGATGGGCAATCCTGGTGTCGTAGCCTTATCTGGGCGACACTGAGGCCAAGACGATCAGCGTCCGGGTGGATGCAACAGGCGATGACCCTCAAAAACGTCAGCACTTCAGTGCTTTCCGTGGTGATTGTCACCGCTCGCCACCCACCAGCGCCACCGGCACAATCCGATCCTGCCGATACAAGTCATACATCCAGCCCGCCAGCGCCGACACGTCGGCCAACGCCTCGCGGTCACTGGGCAGCGGTGCCAGAGGATGGTCCTCACGCCAATCCACCAGTCGATCAAACACTTGCCAGTGCGCGACCGTGTCCAGAGCGGTCGCGTGCGCCAGCAACCGCCGCGCGCCGATTTCACTGGCCCACAAGCCGTCTTTGACCGTCCAACTGTAGCCCAGACCGCCCGCGACCAGTGAGCGCCCCATCCACGCCCCTGACGGATCAATGCCCAATAAATCTAACACAGTAGGCGCAATGTCGAGGTGGCTAGCAGGCTCTTGCGTCACCACCGCCCGCAGCCGCTGCAACTTGGGGTGGTCGCCCGCTACCACCAACGGCACCCCGGTCGTCTCGACGTGCACCGACTGATACATGGCGTAGTTGCCGTGCTCGCCCAACGGATAGCCGTGGTCGCCGGTGACAATGACCAGCGTGCGGGCAAACCACGGCTCACTGGCAAGCGTATCGAGCATGGTCCCCATCGCGGCGTCGGCATAGCCCATGGTGTCGCGCATGCGATCGGGCCACGCGTCGCTACCCGTCACCGGTACGCCCGCCACCCGCGGAAATGGAAAGTGATTGCTGCGCGAAGTAGCGACCACGAAAAACGGCCGGCCCTTGGCGGCTTGGGTCAGCTCCGTCCGCAGCCACTTGGCCAAATGAGCAAACATATCGGCATCTTCTTCGCGCGAGCGATCGTAGTCCACGGCCTCAAACCATTGGCGCAGCCACACGTGTTGATTGTCCCAGCTCGGATCGGCTGCCGAGACAAATCGGGTGTAATAGCCATGTTGGCGCAAGGTGGCGGGCAAGCTCGGCAAGGTGGCGGTGGCAAAATCGGTGGCGACAATTGCCCAAGCCGGCGGCAGTAACCCGGTGTAGATCGCCATAAAACTGGCAATGGTCGGCATCCCTGCTGACACGTTCCGGCGCTGGCTCACGCCGCGCTTGGCCAGTTGATCCAGCCGCGGCGACCAGCTCGGTTGCCCGCTAATATGGCCGACGCCCAACGATCGATGCGATTCGAGCACGATGAGCAAGACGTTGTAGGGCTGGGCGTCGATGCCCGAACAATCTTGGTCGATGCCGTCGCCGCCCACTTCCAGCGCTTTTGGGTGGATGTCGGCACGGCTGTCATCGCAATCCAGCGCCAGCACGAAGCCGTCGCCATCGCGATCTTGTTGGCAATTCAAAGTTGTCGCGGCATCTAGTTGCCCCGCCGCCAGCGCCATGCAGGCCCGATGCGCGGTCAGATGCACCAACGGATGAGTGGGCCAAGCAAACACCGATGGCGCGTGCGGGTTGCCAGCCGTCCACGCCCTCTTAAACGTCTCCAGCCCCCGTGCTGCGATTTGTGGCGGACGTTCGCCGCGCTCGCGCGTTTGCAGTTCTTGCCACAACAAGCTGACCGGAGGCTGGAGCTTCCAATCGCGGGCCGATCCACTCCATACCACCGCGGTGAGCAGCCACCCGGCCGTCGCCAGCGCTAGATAGGCTACTGTCCGTCGCGGCCAGCGGCGGTCGTCGATCGGCATAACCCGCCACTGCCACCAGCCCAACGCCGGAATCGTGAGGACCAACAACGCATTGAGGAAAGGCCCGCCCGCGTCAGTGGCAATCATGCGCGGGATTTCGCCAAACGAAGCCGGATTGCCGTAAGTGACTAGCAGCGTCCAGGAAAAATGGGTGCCGACAAAGCGCATCAGCTCGGCGTCGACCAGCCCAAAGGCCGTTGAAAACAGCAGTAGAATCATGGTGATCGCCTTGGACGCCTTCCAGCCCGTCGTCCACCCACCGCACAGACCCAGCAGGCTAAGCACCACCAGTCCGGGCAGCGCCAGCTGCGCCCCCTGGATGGAGTCCAAGCCAACGGCATGAAACCAATACCAATCGACTTTACCTACCAGCGGATTGCCAAACGGATCCGGGCGCGCCAACCACAGCAACCGCAACACCGCATCCAGCGCCAGCCAGCGCCACACCAGCGCGAATAGGCCTTCGACTTGGGCCAGCCACAGCTGCATCCGGGTGGAGGTGGTGGCGCCAATGACCATCTAACGGGCCTGCCCGGAGTGCAAAGGGGTGGCCACCTGCCGCGTCGCCGTCCCTTCGAACACAAACAGCGTCTGGTAACCCAATTGAGCGGCGCGCTGGACAGCATCTGCCTGCGACAGGTGGGCGTCGGTGGGGCGGGCAGGGTAGGCGTTGTAACCGTAGTGCGCGCGCCGGTGGTCGCCGATCGGCAGACCGTCGATATGGGCTAGACCGGCAATCGCGGGCGCAGTCAACGGCGCCGCTAGCGTCGGCAGCATCCGCCAATAGGCACTGACGTCGCGCGGGACCCAAATCGCCGCCTGCCGGCGTTCGGCCACCGGCAGGGCTGCAAGCGTGCGCAGCCTGGCAATCACGTCACGGCGGTCGGCATCGGCGGGCGGTGCAGTATCGTTGCAGTGATAGAGGCGATCGGCACCCTCATAAGTGTTGTAGCCAACCAGCAGAACCAATGCCGCCAAGGCCGAGCGACTGCTCCACGGCGTGCGCGGGCGAGGCTGGTACAACATCGGCGCACTCAACTGCGGTGTAGGCAGCACACTGAGCAGCAAGACCAGCGACAGCCAGCGCTGGATATCTGAAAAATAGTAGGCGCCACCGCCGTCAATAGCCAAAATCAGGCCGGGCAAGGACGCTCCAATCGCCGCTACCACTGCCAGTTCGACGTCAAGCGTTGCCGTTCCGCGAAAAAGCTGGCTAAAGCCACGTAGTTGCCGCCAACGCACCAGGACTAGAGCCAGCGTCAGCGCGTAGTGCGAGCCGATAAACAGCGCGGTCTGCACCAACCACTGGGGCCACTGGTCGCCGCGCAGGACCCAGTTGCGGAAGAAATCGAATGCCACTATTCCGCCACTGCTGTCGGCCGAAGACGTCAAGCGGACCGCTACCCACCCTGCCAACGCGGTGGCCACCAGTCCGACGGTCGCGAGCGCACTCCGCCACAGGCCCAAACGCCACCACAAGTAGCCCATCAAGCCACACACGACTGCCATGTGAGAGATCTTGACCAGGCCCAAAGTGAGCACGGCAACGGGCACGAATAGGGCCGCCTTGACTACCATGGGCTGCGGCCATGCTGGACCGTGCAGGGCAGTATTGGCCCGCCGCTCGGCACTAGCTGGGGCAAACCAGTGCAGCAAGACCGCCGCGCCGGCCAACAGCAAGCCAGTGGCCAGCGCGTGCGACTCGCTGATGACTAAGTTGGCGCTGGCCCAGGCAAAACGCCGTACATAGGGCACGGTGATGCCCGTCCACGCCGCCGCCGCAACTAGCCAGAACCACGGGCCGGTCGGAAGCCGGAGCTGACCGTGGCCACGAATCGCCCGCAGATCGAGGGACAGCCCAATAATCTGCTGGATAATCCATGGAATAGCCAGCACTTGAAAACCAAACTGGTAGAATTCTAGCGGGGTCGCTCCTACCAAGTGGGCCAGCTGCGCCATCCACCAGTGGCTGCCAAAATGGTAAAAAACTTGAGGGGTTCCGTCCAGACCTGTACTCGGCAAGCCGTGGACAGCGACCATGTGCGCCAAAGCGCCGTGAAACAGGGTGTCGAGGTGGGCCGTGCCTGCGGCAATGTGGTCAAAAAAACGCGGGTGCTGATACCCGCAGCCCCATGCAAAGCCAGCGCAAAACGTGGCAATGGCGGCAAACAACGCCCCAGCGCCAGCGATCGACGCCAAAGTGGGGTGCGGTTGGTCAACGCGCGCTGCCCAAAACCGGTGGACTGTCGCCACAGCGCAGCCAGCGCCCAGCCCCGCCACCAGCCAGCCAAGGGTCGGGGTTGCCTGCGGGAACAGACGGTTGGCCGCCAGCGCCAAAACCGCCACCGCAGAGATGACGAGCAGTTGTTTGGCGGCATCGCCTATACACAGTCTCCCAATTACGAGATCAACCTTGGATCGGAGCGGCGAGTCGGCTGCACAGCAGACGCGAGCTTGGCGACCCACCCAGCAAGCACGAGATCGCCGATCCGGCACATGGTGCCGGACTTGGGCGATCGAGTATAGTGGCAGATGGCGCAACACGGTCGGCGCCAGCACAATCAGCCACCCGCAACCGAGCGCTTTGATGACAGGTATCCATGTTTGCGCGGATCGAGCATCGGCTAAGACAATGAATGCAATGGCCAACACCGCAGCCAGACCCGCAGCGCCTAGACCCAAGCTGTCGCGCGCCGTCCAAGCTGCCCAGATAGCGGGCTCGGCTATCGGCGGTCGGCGAGTCACAGCCAGCTCCGCAGGTGGGCCATGACATCCCACGGTCGCAATCTCGCCACTTGGCGCCACATCGCTTGGGCCTGCTCGCGCTGACCGCTGGTGCGCAAGCGCAGCGCCTCGCGGCCCTTCGCTCCTGCCAAGAATGCTCGCTCGGTGCCGTGGCGCTCAAAGCCCTGCCGATGATGCTCGAGCAACAGCAAACACGAGCGGTAGGCGCGGTCCTGCCCGTGCATGTCGACCTGGCTGGTCCACGATTGGGCGTGAATGCGATAGCGGAACAGGGCTTGCGGCACATGGACGCCCTGCCAACCTGCTTCGACCAAGGTCAGCCAAAAGTCCCAGTCTTCATTGCCAATGGCGAAATCGTCGCTGTAGCCATGGGTGGCGGCCCACGCCGACTTGCGAAACATCGAACCGGCATAGATGTACTGTTCACGGTATAATCGTTTAATATTAAATGGTTTACTGCGCCAAATACCCTGCTGAGCGCCAAACAGCGTGTAATCCGTGTAAGCAATACCGATCGTCGGCGCTGCCAACAACGCGGGCACGGTGGTGGCTAAGTGGTGGGGATGCAAGGCATCGTCGGCATCCGGACTCAGGATCGCCTCCGTAGTGGCCAAGGCGATGCCGTGGTTGCGCGCCCCCGAACGGCCCAAGTTGTGCGGCAAGTGCACCACCGTGATCTGAGCGCCCGCTTGGGCATCGCACAGCGCCGCTGTGGTGCCATCCGTCGAGCAATCGTTGACCACAATGGCGCGCCAGTTGGGCAGCGTTTGGGCGCGCAAGCTGCCGATGCACTCCGCCAAAAAGTGACCATGATTGAAGCACGGTACCACGGCTGTGACGATTGGCTCAACCATCCCGGATCCCCCGCTTGCGGCGCAACTCGGCGTCGGCGCTCCAGTCCGGTGCTCAACGGCCACGGAGGCCGCCTCCGCTCCGGGCTTCACTTCTCCTTGACTTGCAACCCCAATCGGGGGCCCGGAGAAAACTTGATGGGGAATTTGGGCCATGACGTTCAGCGTGGCGGCGCGCGCAAATGGTGCGCGGTCACTAGGCCGTTGCCAACGGCACTGGTGCTGGTTTGCACAAAACCAACCGCGGCAAAGGCCTTTAGGCTCGCGATGTTATCAGCCAGTATCCCCGCCTCGATGAGGTTGTCGCCGGTTTCGCCAAAATAGCGACTGCACGCCTGACGAAGCGCTGCCGGACCCACGCCTTGACCGCGCGCCGCCGGGTCAATGGCGATCGACACCGTGCCACTACAGCCGCGGCGATCGATACGCACAATGCCACTGGGCGCGCCATCCAGCGTGATAATCCACATTCGGCACTGCGGATCGGCAACTTTAGTCGCGAACCAAGTTTGGTGATCGGGCCATGCAATCTCCGCGGTGGACAGCGAGACCGCGCGGACCGACGGATGGTTGTTCCACCGCCACACCGCATGGGCGTCGGCTGGCGTCGCTCGGCGCAATTGCACAGCGGGCAACTGCAAGTCCATGGCGTTGGCGACCTGTTCGGCCAGCAGTGGCGCGTGGGCGGGCAGGGCAATCAGTGCCGACCGACCGATAACTTTTGGATAATGAACGGGATCTAAGCCAACGGCTAGTTTGCCGCGCCGCAGCACCGCGGTATTGGCGGTGGTGAACGGTTCGCCTTGGGCCACCGCAGCCGTAGTGAAGACCGAGCGGCGGGCAAAGTGCCGCAGTTCCGCCTCCACCGGGTCGTGCATCTTGGAGCCGCTGCCCAGCGCAGCTTCAGTCTGGCGAATACAGCGCACCATGTGGGCCAGCTGGTTGGGCTCCAGCGCGAACTTGTGGTCCGGACCGGGCAAGCGCTTGGACAGCGTGTAGTGCTTTTCGATGCACACAGCGCCCAAAGCCACCGCCGCCGCCGCTGCCGTCGCTGGTTCGGCGGTGTGGTCGGACAGGCCAGTCCACAGCCCAAACACTTCACGCAAGGTCACCATCGCCCGCACATGCGCCGTCGACACCGGCGCCGGGTAGGCCGCCGTACACTGCAACAGGACCAGCGGCAACTCGCCAGTGGGGCACACCGCGCGCACCGCAGCCACCGCTTGGCCGACTTCGTCCAAATCTGCGGCGCCGGTAGACTGCAAGACCGGCTTGCCTAGACGCACCATGTGCTGCAACAGCGGGGTGTGGGTCATTTCGTAGCTGGCGCCCTTGAAGGCATCGACATACGGGGCGATCCAATCTACCGCTTGCTCGTGAAAGGCAGAACACAAAAAATCCAAGCCCTTAGCGCGGGCATAGGCGTGTAGCGGGGCGATCCAGTCGTGGGGCAGCTCCATACTGCGGATAATCTCGTCGATCGAACGCGGATCGCCCAAATAGTCGCTCTGACCAGCGGCGGGCGGATACAGGTGGTCGGCGCGAAAGATCTGAAATTTCACCGCATCACAGCCCGCTTCGGCCGCAACGTCGATCAGCGCCAGGGCTTGTTGCCAGTTGCCGTTGTGGTTACTGCCCGCCTCAGCGATGACGTAGCAAGGATGGCCGGCGCCGAGAAAGTGCCTGCCTATTTGTATGGGGTTCATGCAGATAGCTCCGCGGCAGAGGTCGCTAAGGCGTCACAAATGCGGTCGGCGCCGCGGCCGTCGATGAGCCTACAGCCGGCCAAGGACATGGCCTGCAGGCGGGCGGCGGGCAGGCGCACAAAGTCCTGCAGCGCCGCTAACAGCGCATCGTCGCTCAAATTCCACGCAAAGTCAGTAGCGAGACCGGCGCCCGACGCAGTAATGCCGCGCACCACGGTTGCCTGATTGTCGGCCACTGGCACTAGCAACATCGGCACTCCCAACGTCGCCAGTTCCCAGCAGGTCGTACCCGCCGCGGTACAGGCCAAATCGACGTCGGCCAGCAGCGTCGGCATGTCGCTCACATCATGTAACACCGCAATTTTATCCGATAACTGGGCAAGCCTGTGCGCATCGGGATGGGCAGCGCCCAGCAGAAGGGTGACACGCAACGGCAGTTGTTGGGCTAACTGGACCAAAAGCGGTACCGCGCGCGCCGACATCGCTGCCGGATCGCTGCCGCCAAACGTCAGTAACAGGTGCCGCGGCTGGCGGTCAAACATGCGCAGTGGCCGCGCCGCATCGCGAAAATCGCTGCGCACCGGGGTATACGGCGCACCGGCCAACAGCAGCGGCGCTTGGTGGCCGATCGGCGGTTCGGCGCCAGCATTGGGCATCAAAACGATATCGGCGGGGCAGGCCGGATCGCCATAGTCGTCGATGTAGGTCAACCGCCATTGCGAATGGGCCAGTGTCTTCAAATAGTTGTGATCAAATGCATAGCCGTCGACCACAACTACTTTGGCGCCGATGGCCTGCGCAATCCCAGCTGTGGTCTGTGCATCCTCGCTAGTCCCTGCAATCAGGTGCTCCGCGACGGCCACCACTTCAATGCCGCGCTGGCCAAAACGTTGACTAAACGCAAGCGGCAAGCCCATTGACGCCACCACCGCCCGCCCACCGCGCCGTTGCCAAGCTTCGGCCAGCCCCAACGTGCGCATGACGTGACCGCTACCGCCCGCAACGGAGGCATCGGCCCGCACCAGCAGCACCATGCCCGCCGCTTCGGTGTGGGATTTCTGTCTAATTTCGGCGTTGATGGCCGCTATTTCCGGGTTGGCGCGCAAAAACTGCACGGCGGTGTCTAGCGCAAAGGCCCGCGGATGGCCACTGACCGCGTCAAGCACCGCCGCCACCACCGTAAAGTCCTCTGGTGTATCGACGGTCAGGCGAAACTGCGACAAATCTTGGACAAACTCAGCCAAGTAGACCGCAAAGCGCCCGCTGTGCTCGTACAGGTACGGGGTCACGTGTTCGCGGCAATGGGCAGTCGTCGCTTGGTGCGCCGCGCGCTGGAGGGCCGCGTTGGTCATCACCTCCACCGCCAGCCCCAACGGCACTCGGCGGCGATTGGGCAGTTGATTGGTGGCGTAGTCCGCGCCGCTGCTCAAGAATGCCTGCACTACCCGCTCGACTTCAGCCGGATCCATCAGCGGACAATCGGCGGTGATGCGCACTACAGTGGCGGCGCCAACTTGGCTGGCAGCGCGGGCAAAACGATCCAGCACGTCGTGTTCACTGCCGCGGAACCAACTGACGCCAAGCCGTTGCGCCTCATGCACAATCGCGTCGTCACCCGGATCGGTGGTGGTGGTAATCACAATGCGCGTCAACGTTTGGACCGTCAACAACCGTTGCACCAGATGCGCCAACAGCGACTGGCCCGCCGCCTGCAGCAGTACCTTGCCCGGCAGCCGACTGGAACCCATCCGCGCTTGCACCAGCGCGATGACCGGCTGCAGCGACTGCAACCGCACCGGCTCAGCCATGCAGCACCGTGTGCAGGGCTTGGACTACGCGGTGCACGTCGCCGTCGGTCAGCGCTGGATACATCGGCAACGAAAGCGCGCGGTCGTAGTAGGCCTCAGCATTGGGGAAATCTTGCGGATTCCAGCCGCCTGCTCGCGTCCGTAGACCCAAATCGGCGTGGTATGGATGGCGATAGCACGGAATGTAATGCACCTGCGTGCCCACTTGATGGTTGCGCAGACCATTCATCACGTCGCCGCGCGAGATGCCCAACCCAGCAAAGTCAATCAGGACTACGTAGAGGTGAAAGCTGCTTTGCCCGTCTGCCAATCGACCGAGCGGAGTCACTGCAGCGATCGGCGCGAGCAACTCGTCGTATAGACGCACAATTTCACGGCGTCGCTGCACAAAAGTCCCTAGGCGGCTCAGCTGTGAGGATCCCAGCGCCGCTTGCATGTCGGTCAAGCGAAAATTGTGGCCCAGCTCCTGCATTTCGTGGTACCACGGCCCCGGATTGGGCTGCACGAAGCGCGCGGCGTCGCGCTCAATGCCGTGGTTGCGAAAGCGCCGCAGGCGGTCGGCCAGCGCGTCACTGTTGGTGGTGACCGCGCCGCCTTCGCCGGTGGTGATGTGCTTGACCGGATGAAACGACCAGATAGTCATGTCCGAAAACTGCCCGCTGCCTATCGGTTGGCCGGCATAGCTGCCACCCAAGGCGTGAGCGGCGTCTTCAATGACTACCAAACCATGCCGCTGGGCAATGGATTGGATTTGCGCCAGCTGCACAGGTTGGCCGCTAAAATGCACGGGAATGACCGCTTTGGTGCGGGCAGTGATGGCGCGTTCGAAAGCAGCCGGATCGAGCGTTGCCGCGACGGGTTCGACGTCGGCAAAAATGGGGGTGGCGCCGACGTAAGCCGCACAGTTGGCAGACGCTGCAAAGGTGATAGGCGAAGTGATCACCTCGTCGCCGACTCCCAAACCGGCGGCGTAGGTGGTGCCAAACAGGGCGGCGGTGCCGTGGCTAAAGGCGATGGCGTGGCGGGCCCCGACTGCAGTCGCCAGATCGGCCTCAAACCGTTCTACCTGGGGGCCTTGGGTCAAAAAGTCGCTTTTGAGGACGGCGACCACGGCAGCGATGTCGGCGTCGGTGATGGATTGGCGGCCATAGGGCAAAAAGGGCTCACTCACGGGCAGTCCTTGGCTGGAGTTCTGGGGTCTTGGGCCGGTGTCGCGGCAGGTCCTCAACCGCGATCCCCCGCTTTGGGCGTATCTCGGCGTCACTGCGGCGCTTTCCTCCTAGGAGCGTGTCGGAGTATTCCGACTCGCTCCTAGCGCCGTCTGGCTAGACGGCGGCAACTGTCTGAAACTGCACGGATTCACTCCGGGCAGTTCTTGGACAGTTGAGATTATCTGAGAAGCTAGGAGCCTGTCAGATCGTAATAGA
>SHZD01000282.1 GCA_009692465.1 Myxococcales bacterium | reverse complement strand
GGTTGCCGCAGTTTGTGCTACTAGCCTGTTTCGTTTGTCAAAGGGGGCGCGCCGCCCCCTGCGACCCCTGCGGCTGTCTGCATCCGCGGCCAGCAGTACCACGGCCGCAGTTCGCAGCGGTAACCCGCCGCGAACTTGGGAACCGTGGTACTAGCTAGCCGGCAATTGCTTATGCGTGCCATCGCAAAACGGCGCAGTACTGGTGTTTTTGCACCGGCACAGGGCGTACCGCCGCCCCCCTGCGAATCAACCGCCGGCAATTCTCAAAACACACGCCCCAACACACTCACTGCGCCATTTGGCCAGCATGGCTTGGCGAAACTCGGTTAGCCCAAACACATGCGACACGTGCGGCACGATTTGACCGGCTTGGGCCCACGCCAGCACCTGCTGCAATCGCGGTGCGCGCAACAAGGGGTCCATTGCGGTGGCAATCGCGGTCGGGCAGCCCAGCACATCCAGACTTTTCATCAGAATCAGGTTGGTCGGCAGTTGGTTGGCGTTGGGCGCGCCGCGCAGACCTTTGCCATGGGCGACCCCAGGCGTTGAGGCCCAGCCGACAACCAGAACGCGCGCGCCAAACCGGGTGCAGCGCAGGGCTTCCAGACCGACCGCGCCGCCGACACCGTCGTAGACCATATCGACGCCGCGGCCGGCAGTCAGATTCTTAATATCGCCACGAAATTGGCGCGTTCCGCCGGCGCCATCGCTGCAGTTGACGACATGGTCGGCGCCATGGTCGGCGACAATGGCCAGTTTTTCGTCCGATCTGCCCACCGCAATGACGGTGGCGCCGCTGATCTTGGCCACTTGAACCGCGGCCAAGCCAGTCGCCCCAGAAGCACCTAAAACTAAAACAGTTTCGCCGGCTTGTAATCGACCACGGGCGATCAGGCAGTGGTAGGCGGTCTCATAGCTGCTGAGCAAGGCTGCCGCTTGATCCAAGCTCAGCGCACCGGGAACAGGCAACACCGCTGCAGCTGGCGCCACCACGTAAGTCGCAAAGCTGCCCCATTGCTGATAGGCACCCAGCGAGCGCGGCCCCACTTGCAAGCCATCGACGATGACGGCTTGGCCCAATTGCAGCGTCTGAGGCGCTTGCGGTCCCAAATACGCAATTGTACCAGCACATTCAAGGCCAGGCGTATAGGGAGGCTGCGGCAGGTGCTGATACTGGCCGCTGGTCATCAGCAGGTCGACCCAACCCACGGCGGCGCTGTGCACCGCCACCACCACGTCGGTTGGCCCGAGTTGGTCCACAGTGGGGGCCGCCATCGGCTGCAAGGTGATGCCCTCGGCCAGTGCGTCTTCGGGCGATTCTGCGAAGGACTGGACGACGACGCGGTGGCCCGCTGGCAATTGGGGTGCAGTCATGGGTTGTGGCTTGGTGTGAGGGTAGCCATGGCCGCCTTTTGGGGCAATTGGGGCCCCAGCACAATTAACTCGACGACGCTCGTCTGGGTCGGAGCGGCGAGTCGACTGGATAGACGCGAGCTTAGCGACCCACCCAGCAAGCAAACGGGCGCAAACAAAATCGATTAGATTTTGTTGGTGCCCTTAGCGCAACGTCGGGGTTGCGACTAACAGACGGCCGTCTTTGTCGGTCTTGCCGGTGCCCGCTGCTTGCACCAGCATTCGACTACCGGTCGCTGGGTTCCACAGGCCGATCCACACCTCGCCTAGGCCGGCTACCAAGTTGGTGCGCAATTCGATGACGCCAGAATCGGCAATGTATTGGCCAGGTTGCCATTGGTGAATGGGGTGCAGACTCAACAAAGGCTTGTGGTCCCAGTTGACGCGGGCGCCGCCGGGGCCGTTCAGATGGACAAAGACTTCCCAGCCACCGAAGACGGGTCGCAGTGACTGCCAATGCAAGGTCAGGCGCACCGATGCCCCGATTTGCGGAGAGGCCGGCTCGATGTCGACCCCAATCAAAGCAATGTCAGCTTGCCCACCCATGGCGAAAGTGGCCCCGACACTGTGGTGCGGCACCGGCGCTACGGAGGTGATGCTCGCCGCCAGAAGCTCTTGTTTACGCTTGGGTTCCTCGGCGTGCAGACCCGAAAAACCGGCCAGCCACACTGCCGGTGCGACCAGAACGAACAGCGGCAAAACCAGTTCAAAGGCCAGACGGCGACCGCGCAGGGGCGGCAACGGTGGCACGCCCTCGGGAGGCTGACCGCAGCGCGCGCGCTCCCATGCCACGTGCAGGCGCGGCACCAGAGCGCAGACCGCAATGGCAAGGCCAGTACCGGCCACCACATCAATCAAGTAGTGAAAGCGCATGTACAAGGTGGCAGTGATCAGAATGAGCAGCGGAATCAAGAAAATCCAAAACAGCACCCGCGCTTGACGCCACGCAAACACCGCGACCACCACCGCCCAGCCGGTGTGCAGCGACGGATAGCAGTTGCGCGGCAAGGGCGGCTGGCTGGCCAGCACGGCAAAGCGCGCCGCGTAGTCATAGGCATAGCCGCCACCGGGCACCGACGGCAGCGGGCGGCCAAAGTAGTAGGCGGGGCCAATCGCCGGCACCACGACATAGCCGAGATAGCCAATAAATCCGGAAATCACGAACGCCACCAGAAAATCGCGGCCTTGCCAGCGCTTGCCGACCGTGAAAAGCCAGATGCCAAGAATCACCGGGTAGGCATACAATGCGTCGTAACACCACATCACGCTGGGGGTGGCCCAAGTGCGGACCCAGGCCTGGATGGCTGCTTCGGCATTGCCAAAGAACAACACGCTATCCAAGCGATTGAGGTCCATGTCCAACAGCCGCGGGTTGAAGCGGGCCACTTGAAACAGCGAGTTCTCAAACGCCACCAGCAACAGGACCATGGGCGCCCAGTCGCGGACAAAGCCGAGCATGTCGACTGCGCCGCGCCAGGCCGACGAGGCGCCCGTGCGGCGAACGTGCACCACCGTGCGCGCTACGAGCGCAACGGCGGTCGCCACTAGAAACAGCTGCATGCCACGGCGGATAAAGCTGGTGGCAAAGACGAGTTGGACCTGACCGCTGGACTGTGCCCACAACCCCGCGCAAATGGTCATCAACGCGATGTATTCGGCGGGTCGCAAGTACAGCGACCAGCGCCATCGCCCTTGGGCAGGCGCGGCAACGAGCGAGTGGATGGAGTCGGCAGGCTGCATGGCGGGGATCGATCGCTCAGCCGGGGGACGGCGGGGCGCGAACGCTAGCGCACGACGCGGATTGGCGTCAATTGGGTCGGGGTGATTTTTGGGGGGCTTGGGCTGCCAAGCCCGAATCCAGCGCGTCAGTTCGGCTGCAAACGGGGAGATCGAGCTCAGGCACGCCGCCATGGGGCGTTTTGCGCCAACAGCGTGCTGTTTTCAGGCTACGGTTCCGGCAATTGCTTATGCGATCCATCACAAAACGGCGGCGTACTGGTGTTCTTGCACCGGCACAAGGCATAACGCCGCCCGGCTTCGACGGTAAATTCCATCGGCTGAAATTCAGCCTTGGCGTTGTGCGATCCATCGCACCAAGGCTGCTCGGACGAAGCACCGCAGCGGCACCACCAGTACGATTGCCCAGCGGCGAGTTCGAGAACGGCAGGCGAGCGTTCAGCAACATTGGGTTTGGGCATGGTGTTTTCCTTGGTGACCGCGATGGGGAGATTGGCCGCGCGACCGAGCCATAGTCAATCAACCGATAGTGGCGAGTCAACTCTGCGCTACCCGAATTGCCCAGCCGCAGCTCGCCCTGTTACTGCGCCAACTGCGCCAGCGTCGGCGCCAACTCAGGCTCAATCACCGCTTCGGTGCCCGACCACACAAACGGAATCCCGGGCTGACGATACAACTCAGCCGGAATGTTTTGCGCAATTTCAGCATGATACTGCGGCAACAGCGACCAATGCAGGCCGTGGCGCAGATGATGGGCGGTATGGTAGCCAAGGTTGCCAGTCGCCCAATTGTAGCCTGCATGCAAGATGTTGTACGACGCTGCGTAGTGGTCGTCGGTGTACAGACCGGCATGGTGAAAGTAAGTGGCCCACACCGTCGTCGCCAGCGAGACCAGCATGGGCAAAGCCAACACGAACAAAGCGTTATACGCATTGAACCCGAAGGCGAGCGTCAACAGTCCAACTTGCAATGCGGCCATCGCCACAAACACTTTCTGCTGGGCTGCAAAGCGCTTGCCGACCTCAAAGGCGCGCGTATAGGCGGTGGCCACGGTAATGCCGATGTAGTGCCACTGGTTCATTTGGCTGCCATCGGCAAAAGCCCACCGCGATTCGTCGAGTTTTTGATCGGTGTAGTTGCGGTGGTGACCGACGACATGGTGCAAAAACCACGCGTGCGACGTCACGCCGGTTTGAAAGCCATACATGACTTCCAGCAGCCGGTTTAGGACTGGGACCCGAAACACCGACAGGTGCTGGTGGTGGTGATTCCACGCGCAAATCCAGCCCTTTGGAATGATGCCCACCGCAAACCACAGCACCGGTAGCCACCACGAGGTGGCCTGGGTCAGCACGGTCAGGTCGAGCGCAAAGTACAGGGCGAACAGGGCGACGGGCACGCGGTCGGCGGCAAAGCGAAAGACTTGCATCGGGCGGATCGTGGCTCCAAGGCTGCTGCGCTGGCCGAATCGAGGTCGTCTCACGCAGGTTAGGAACTGTCCCAGAATAAGTCATTCTGAGACTGGTTCCGTTTGCTTGCTTTGTGGGTCGCTAAGCTCGCGGCCTCAAAGGCCGACTCGCCGTTCCAGTGTTGCGCGAGTCGATTGAGTTATATAGGGACACATCCTTAGCCGCCGGCCGAGATTGCCGCGGCGGCGGGTCGTGCAGAGTGGGCCAACGGGGCGCGCAAGTCAACGGCCCAAACTCGGGTAGGGGGCCGGATCACCTGTACCAGTTGACCAAAACTGCCCGCAAACTTAGCCTGCAAGCGCGGTCGCGCCCGCTGACCGAGAGGCTGCAAGTGCCCAACGTCCCGTCCCCGTCAGAGCTTGCCACTGCGACACCGCGCCCGGCCATTCTGCTCATCGAAGACGAAGCGCCGATACGCTGATTTATGCCCTAACTACAGAGGGTTTCAGCGTCACTTGGCATGCGCTCGGTCGCGACGGGCTGGCGGCGCTGCAGGCGCAGTCGTTCGATTTGCTGATTTTGGACGTCGGCCTGCCCGACATCAACGGTTTTGAATTGTGTAAGTTGGTGCGCAGGCAGTCGGACGTGCCGCTGGTGTTTCTGACCGCGCGCACCGAAGAAGTCGACCGCATTGTCGGTCTGGAAATCGGCGGCGACGACTACGTAGCCAAGCCGTTTAGCCCGCGCGAGGTGTGTGCCCAGGTGCGAACCATTCTCAAGCGGGTGCGACCGGTGGTCTTGGACCAGCCCTTCGAGCACGACGCCGCGGCCGGACGCATTCGCTACCAGGGCCGACTGCTGATCCTGACTCGTTACGAGTACTTGCTGCTCAAGACGTTGGTGATGGCGCCCGACCGCATCTTTAGCCGTGCGCAGTTAATGGATTTGGTGTGGGCTGGGCTCGAATCGGGGCGTAGGCCGTTTGCATGGGCTTCTATGACCTCCCCAAAGTCAAGAACTCTTTTTGAACCTTGCATCCCTGCATAATCGTAAACCTTCTTCCACTGACCCGGCTGGCCCGGTTCTTCGTTAGCGTCCGCTCGTG
>SHZD01000281.1 GCA_009692465.1 Myxococcales bacterium | reverse complement strand
CGTCTCTCCGGCGCTGGCCTGCAGCCACATCGCGTGAACCAGCGCCTGCTTGACGTTGTCGTGCGTCTCGCTGGCGACCCAGGTCGAGAACATCTTCGCGGTAGCTTCGAGCGGCATCAAACGCAGCGCATCGGCCGCCGCGAGTCGCAGGTTCGGGTCCGAGTTCGTCGTAAAGGGTTGCAGTGCGGGGAGCAGTTTGGGGTCCCCCGAATTGCCCGCACCCAGGATAGCGCCTTTCAAGTACTGCGCATCCTTCTCGCTGCCAAGTTGGGACTCCAATTCCTCGATCGCCTTCTGACCGAGGTCCGAACCTTGCTCACGCAACTGCTTGGCTGCCGCGCCCAGCAGGGCAGTGCCGCTTTCCGCCGGGTAGCCCGCGATGTCATTGCCCGAATTCGCAGCCTCTCGCTCTCGGCTCATCGCCAGCAAGGCATCCATGTCCGATTTGTCGAAATTCTTGGCGGTGGCCAGGTTCAGCGCCGCATCGACGCGCAGCGCGGTGTTGAAGTTCTTGTCCAAGGCAAATTCGCGCAATGCGGCGCGCGCTTCAGGCAGACCCGCCATGCCGAGCGCGGCCATCAGCTTGCGGGTCAACGACTTGCTCTCGGCATCGGCCGTGCCGTGATCCCGGATCCAGGAGCGAACCGCCCGAACCTGCCCCGGGTTCGCCTCGAGCCACGCAGCGAGCAGGTTCAGCGTTTCCGAGATGGACGCGTCCTTGGTCAACCCGATGATCCGGGCCAGCATCGCGTCGAACGGAATCCCGACCAACTTGGGGTCGACTTCCTTGCGCGTCGCGGCCGCGTTGCCGAGCAGATTGCCCCACACCCAGCCGCCATCGTCCAGGTTGACGGCGATCGATTGCGGACCCCGGGCTACCAGGCGCGACGTCAGCTTGATGTCGGACTTGGCGAGCAGTTCGAAACTGGGCCCCAACTCCAGCGTTTCCGCGAGGTTGGCTTCTTCATACCAGGCACCGCCAGCTAGCCGGACCTGAAGCCCATCGCCGGTCACGCGATCCTGCACAGTGCGATGCAGCACCACCCCATCCTTGGGTCGGTAGCCGGACTTGCGTTTGGCGACCACGACGCCGCCGTTCAGGTCGAGCAGTGCCGCGCGATAGTCGTACGTTCCCCGCTCGTCTCGCGCCGCACCCACGTATTCGCGGTCACCCGGCCGTTCGGGCAGGGCGAAATCGCTCATCGTCAGCAGTGACTGTTGGGTTCGGGCGCCCAAAAGATCCGACGTCGACCGCCAAGCGAACTGCTCGATGGCGCAGCGGCGGCTCACCTGGACCAGGAATGCAGGCGCCGTGTCGCCGGCCGCGCTGGCTTGGCCGACGGACTGTCCTTGCGTGAATTGTAGATTGGCAAAACGCGCTGCCAGGATTGCGCCCCCATCTGGACGCAGGCGCGCGACGCTTAAACGCAGCTCCCATTTGCCGGTCGCATGCACGTGTTCGGTGGGCGCCATCTGTTGGTCCGCCAAGCCTGCCGCCCCCCCTAGCACAGCCGCCATCAGCGCGCGCGGCCGGATATCGTTGTCTGTAGTCAGGTCAGCCCGGTACAAGAAGCCGTCCCGCTCGTGGAACGTGCACGGTGCTGGGCCCGAATCTCCCGCAGCGGCAGCCAGCCCAGTGGGAGCAGGCATGGCCGGCGCCTCGGGTGCAGTGCGCGCCGCTTGCGGGACTTCGCCCTTGTTCCCAGACGTTGCCTGAGCAACCAGGCCGTCATTGAACCACCAAAGTGCGCCGCCAAGCAAAGCGACGACGACACACAATGCGAACAAGAGTCGGCTACGCATGGCACTCACAGCAACGCCTCATCCCGGCGGAGCGACATTGCCGGGGGGCGTAGAATACGCCCGGCCCGCCATCCCAGCTAGTGGGATGGCGGGCAGGGCTCGGTTACCTAACAGGCTAGTAGTTGAAGCCCGCGAATTCAGTCTCGAACAGGGTTTCCGTCGATTCGAACCCGGTCCAGCCGAACAGCTTGAACTTGTTCTGTCCGTTCCACGAGAACGGCGTCCAGGTCTCATACCACGGGCCGACTTCGCCGTTCAGTGTGCTCAGCACGGCCTTGAGCCGGACGAAGAACGCGCCGCTGGCGTTCGGCGCACCGCTCGCAGATTTCCACTTCAAGCCACCCTCGAGCGGCAGCGCGCCCTTGACCAGGTCGAGCGTGACGTACACACCGCCGCGCACGACTTTGAGCGACAGACCGGCGTACCCGGTCGCGTCAACCTTGAAGTTCGGCTCGATGACCGCGTATACCTCGGAGTCTTCGCTATTTGGCGCCGCCTTCGGATACTCGCACACAACCGTGGTCACCCAGTGGCACGGGAAGGAGAAGAACGAGTTGTTCACCCAGGCGCCAGGCAGATTGCCCGCGTTCACCTGGTCGGTACCGCCAGCGGTGGTGTTCATCGTGCCGCACTGGCCGATGCCGTTGATCATGTGGGTACTCATCCACTTCGGCGAATTCGGCTGCCAGCCGTTGTCGTATTCCACGGCCCAGTTGGTGCCATGGGTCGCGCGGACGCCCAACCAGAAGCCGTAGCCGATCTTGTTCGCCACGTTGATCAGCGCGTTGACGTGGTCGAAGCTGGCGTGCTCAGACGGCAGCTTGCCACCGTCGTCCAGGCAGGTCTTCTTGGCCGTGTCGTAATTCTGAGCCTCGGGAGCCGTCTTCTTGATTGCCTTGTAGCAGGAAGTGCCAGCCGTGGCGTCGCAGTCCTGGTCGGTGTCATCCTCCGACTCCTTCTTGACGCCGAGGTCCAGGCTAGCCGAGATGCCGACGCCGATGCCGACCGTGATGTCCAGCGGGCCCCAGATCGGGAACGTGACGAACTTGGACCAGCTCTTCTCCTTCTTCAGCGCGTCTTCGAGCGTGCTCATCGCCTTGGAGATCGCGGAGGGCAGCGGCGGGTAGACCGTCACATCCCCGGTGGTCTTGAACGACACGCCGCCGATCATCAACTCGAAGCTCTCCGGCGTCGTGATGGCGGGCGTGGGCAACGCGATGTTGAAGATGGTCAGTTGACCAGCGACACTGTCCGCCGACTTCGTACCGATCTCGAGCCAAGCCTTCTCTTCGATGATCGTGACCGGGATCCAACCCTTGATGTACGTGCCCTTGCGCGCGCCGAGACGCATCGCGCGCTTGTCGGAGTTCCATTCACGGAACAGCTTCATGCTCATCTCGAGCGCAACCTTGCTGGCGTTGCCCCAGGTCTTGCTCGGGCCGAACTCGTCGAGCTTGATCGCGCTGGTCGGCTTGGCCGCCGTGCCCGAGCTTGCACCGATGTCGCCGGGATTGGCGATGTAGCTCCTCTTGTGCCGGACGAGCACGAACTGCGTGACGTTGCAGTTGTTGACCTTCGGGTCCGCATCCACGCCGCCCTCGGCGAACGGCCCATCGGCGCAGATCTTGAGGTCGAAGAACGCTTGGTTGGACCACTTGCCCGTGGTCACCTGGTCTTTGGCCTTTTGCGTGAAATAGACAGGCGATTCCTTGATGTAGCGGGTCTCGGCGACCATGCCCTGCAGGAACACCTTCTCCAGGTACTCGACGGTGGGCTGCTCGCCGGCTTTGCTCGCCTGCTCGACCTTCTCGGTCATGGCCACCCATTCTTCGCTGCCGGCGCCGACCGGGCGGACCCCAAACGTCAAACCGAAGTCGTCGTTGCTGAACTTGTCCTTCGCACCGGGCTTCAAGCCGAACGCGACCAACTGCGTGTTGACGCTGAGCGCCGGCGAGGTCGCGGCGGGAGGCTTGAGTTTGGACCAATCGACAGCCCCAGCCTTGACTTTGATGCCGGCGACCGTGGTGTCGGTCGCACCGGCGGCGGGCGGAACCTCGCCGGCGTACTCGAGCACGACGACGGAGGTGCTGGTGTTCATGTGCTCCATGCGCAAGTCGATACCCGCGCTGTCGACCACTTCGAGGCTCGTCGTGCAATTGTCTGGGTGCGTGCTGGTCGGACCAGCCTTGCAACTGGTCAGCGGCTGCTCGTTCTCACCAAACAGCTTGGCAATCTGCTGCTCGGGCGTCGTGCCCGCTGGCGCTGCCGCCAACGGCGAAGCCTTGCGCTCCGCGTAGTTGGTGCTCTGGAACGGGTCGAACGCGGCCCATGCAATCAGGCCTTTCTCGCCGATCAGACCCTTGCAACCCGGCTGCACGACGAAGTTCGACTCGAACTTGTAGATGCCGGTGATCGATTTGTTGGTGTCGCTGACGCCCGTGGTCGCGGCATCATCCTTGGTGGCCTTCTGCTGAATCTGCCAGTAGCCCAACGTGCAGGTCTTGGTCTTGTCCGCGTTGCGTACGCCGACCACCATCATGGATTCGAAGGCTTCGCCGACAATCTCGAATTCTGCGGTGACGCGGACGTCGTGCAGCACCATCAGCTGGCGCACGCCGTCGCCCTGCACGCCGAGCTGCTTGACGACAACCTTGGACACCTTGGGCATCAACGCCGCAGTGTCGACGATGCACTTGCCTTCCTTCTCCATGGTGCCTGCACCGCAAGCGATGGTGGCGCCCGGCGTGGGCGCGACGCACTTGCCGTCCTTCTCCGAGGTCCCCGCGCCGCACGCCAGCGTGGAGCCCGGCGTCGCTGGGACGCACTTGCCTTCTTTCTCGACAGTGCCTGCGCCGCAAGCGAGCGCAACCACGGTCGAGGCCTTGGCGACGCACTTGCCGCTCTTGGCTTCCGTGTCAGCGCCACAGGTGAGCCCCGTGTCTTCCCCGGCACAGCCTGCCAGTGCAAGCGTGCCGCCGAGCGCCACGAGCATAGCGAAATCCGCGAAGTTTACGCGAAAACGACGATCACGCCACATAGATGTCCTCCTTGTCTGCCGGGAATTCAGCGCCCGCCAGCCAGTCCCCCCGGCGAAGCAGCAGCCAAAAGCCGCCCTCCTGGCCGAGGCCAGGGAGCTATGATGCCGCCGAATCACGTTGGACGCTCTCCGCGCTGCGCCGGCGAACCTAGCAGACCGAGCCGTCGCTGTCAAGGGCGCTCGCCGTGCAACCAGACCTGATCCGTTCTCGCCGAGCCAAATCGCAATCGCCAGACACCGGGGAATGCCCGGTGTGTCGCCAGTCGCGCAGACGCACCACGCCCTTGGCGTGCCGATCAGGGCGAGTTGTCGTCGAGGCAGGCGGTCTCCATGAGCCGGGTGGTGTCGGCCCGTGCGGTGTCGGCGGTCAGGATGGCCGAGCGAGATTCAGCCGCCAGAGCAGCCGTTCCAGCCTTCCAGCGCAAACGTGCGCCAGAGCTTGCGCCGGATATGGCCTTTTTTGCGCGGTTCCCGGTCCGTTTGCGCGTCCGGATCGCGGCGCTGCTGCTGGATGCGCAGCACGCGTGCTGCCTCCGTATGCAACTCCGGCTTGTTTTCCTTGATGTTGCCGAAGATGCCCCAGCCCTCGCGGTGGAAGTCGGCAAACAGGTTGCGGCTCCACAGTCCGGCGTCGAGCGTGAAGTTGCTGCACAAGTCGCCGCAGTGTTTGCGCAGCCACAGCACGAACGCCCAAAGGTTGGTGATCTTGCCAGTGTGCTTGACCTTGGCGGGGTCGGTCTCTGTGGTCTGGACTGGCCCCATCGCCCATTGCCCCAGCGCCGGCCGCCCCGCCGCCGAGACCAGGACCGCCCGCAGCACGCCAAGC
>SHZD01000280.1 GCA_009692465.1 Myxococcales bacterium | reverse complement strand
ACTGTCCGAAACTGCGCGGATTCACTCCGGGCAGTTCTCGGACAGTTGAGAATAGTTGACTGGCTAGGAGCCTGTCGAATCGTAATAGATTGATTGTGTATAACCTAATAGACATTTCATAACCGATTGATTTCCGACAGGCTCCTAGGAGGAAAGCGCCGCGGCGACGCACACATGCGCCCAAAGCGGGGGTCGCGGAGTAGTGTGCGCCTTGAGTTCAGATGTTGGGTAGGCTGCTACCGGAACCCGTCCGGAGCACCGCAACGCGAAACGCCAAAAAATCACCGCGGTCACGACTGTTCCGAGCGCCGTCCCGGGCGTGAACTGGGGGCCTCTTCATCGCTTTCGCTCGCCAGCAGCCCGGCCAACCGCGACCCGGCCAGTCTGGGCGCCAACTGCGCATCGAGGGCATCGGCGATGACCTCTTGGTAGACCTGGACCTGGCGCGAAAACGTGGCTTTCCAGCTATAGCGGTGCAGACACTCTTGATGGCCGCGGGCCCCGAGCAACGCCGCCCGACCCGGCCGCAGCAACTCCAGCCACGCCGCGGCTACGGTGTCGCGATCGACCACTGGCAGCGCGATGCCAGAGCGGGTGGTGGCCAGCAGTTCGCCGATGCTCATTTGGGTTGAGCCCACCAGCGCCGCGCCCGAGGCCAGAGCCTCCACCGCCGCGAGGCCAAAAGTCTCATAAGGCGACAGCGAGGCGACCGCATCCACCGACGCCAAAATTCTAGCCATTTCACGAGGTTGATCGATAAAACCCAAGAATTTGACCTGCGGATAGCGCTGTGCGAACTGCCGAACAAGCTGCGCACCTGGGCCATTGCCCGCCACCACCAAAATCGGCTGCAATTCGGTAGTTTGGCGAATATGTTCATAAGCCTGTAGCAACGGCTGATAGTTCTTCTCGTCGCTCAGACGGCCGGCGTAGGCCATCACCACGTCGCCATCGGTCGCCCCCCACTGCGCCCGCAACTTCTTATCCCGGTGCTTGGGGTGAAACATCTGGGTATCGACGCCCAGCGGCGAGTAAATCACTTTGCCAATGCCGTGGCTGTGCAGTTGCTCGACCATGCAACGGGTCGCCGCCAACGTCGCCGCCATCTGCCCGTAGGTGCGCCGCGCCCAGCCCCACGCCAGCGCTTCGCCCCACGCCCCCAGCCACTGCGCTCGTTTGCGCAACATCCGGCCCACATCGGTGGCCGGAAAATTGGCGTGCCAAAACCCGACCACCGGCACCTGCTGGCCCCACAGCGCAAACCGCACCCAGTCGGGGGTGTTGTACGGGCTGCCAACCTCGACCAAATCAGGGCGAATGCCCCGCAGCGTCCGCCGCACCGCCAGCGGATTGATCATCAGCCGATAGCCCGAGCCAAACAGCGACAGCGCCGGCACATGGTGGACGCGGGCGTGGCCAAATACTTCGACGCCGGCCCGATCGCTCGGCAGCAGCAGGTGGTATTCGATATCGTCGCGCTTGGCCATAAAGCGCAGTTTTTCCAAGTGGTAACGCCGCACACCGCCGCCGGTGAGCGAAAAAAAGTCATTGACGTCGACGATGCGAAACTTGGCCATGCGCTACCCACTGCGGACCGGGCACCCCATTGCTGGCGTGCCGAGGCGCTAGTGTAGCAACAGTGACGGTGGCGGGCCAGCGCTGGTATGGCGTTTCTGCCCAAGATTTGACCCAGAGTATCTCTGCGCATGCAGACCGGGTGTTCTTGCTGACGCCATTCGACCCCGTGGTGTGGGATCGCTTGCGGTTTGAGTTGTTTTGGGACTGGTCCTTTCGGTTCGAGGCCTACACGCCTGCTGCAAAGCGAATTCGAGGGTACTACGCCATGCCATTGCTGTGGCGCGACATCGTGATTGGTTGGGGCAATTTGTCTGCAAAACAGCGGCGTTTGCAGGCGCAGTTTGGGTATGTCTCAGGCCAGGCGCCGCAAAAGGGTGAATTTCGATTTGCCCTGAAGCATGAGTTGCAAAGCACTTCCGATTTTTTGCGGCTCACTACAGATTTTGAAATTCTCAATTCGTAAAAACCGCAAGTGAATTAACAACAATCGCTGTCCACCGCAGATCAAATGTCAAAAACGCTCCAAAACCGATCCAACCATCGCTCCCAAAGTGAGCCACCCGCACTTGCCTTCGGCATTGCCTATTGTAGAAGCGATTTCATCCAACTGGATGTGGACGGGCCTGTGCGCCTATCCGAAAAATCATTTGATTTCAGTATATTACCGAACGGACAGCCGTGAAAGGCTGTCCGGACCCGACCGGAATGTCCGGTGCAGTAACCACTCAAGAAGGCAGGCGCCCGCAGGCCAAAATCACGGCGACGAACTCGCCTTGCCAAGCTGAGCGACCTGTCCGGCCATATGCCGGCGAGTCGCCCACACGATGACGGTTTGATAAAACTGCGGAAACAATCGCACCAGCTTGTCGAGCAACCACGCATCGCCGCCGACCAGAATGCGGCGTTTTTTACGCTCGACCCCCGCCAGAATCTGCGTTGCCGCTTGGGGCGCTGTGGTGATAAACCGGTCTTCAAACGCCGACTTACTCGACTGCTCATCGCTGCCCAGCAGTGCCAACAGATCCGGTCGCATCCGACTTGCGCGCACGATATTGGTCTGGATGCCACCGGGATGTACGCACGAGACGGCAACGGGAGCGCGACTGAGCGCCAGTTCTTGGGCCAAACACTCCGAAAACCCGCGCACCGCAAATTTGGCCGCATTGTAGCTGCAGTTGCCCGGCACGGCGATAAGCCCAAATATGCTAGAAATATTGACTACATGCCCGTCACCGCTGGCGCGCAAATGCGGCAAAAACGCTTTGGTTCCGTACACGACCCCCCAAAAATCGATGCCCATTAACCACTCGAAATCGGCGTAGTCGGCACCTTCGACGGTGCAGCCGACGCCGACGCCGGCGTTGTTGAAAATCAAGTTGACTTTGCCCAGCTCGGCTACCACTTGGTCGGCCCAAGCGTACACCGCGGCGCGGTCAGCGACATCGACCACGGTCGCGCTGACGCGGACGCCCAACGCCTTGGCACTGGCTAGGGTGACCTGCAGACTGGCGCCATCGACGTCGCTGAGCGCCAAATCGCAACCGCGTCCCGCCAAATCGACCGCCAGGGCGCGGCCAATGCCGGAGCCAGCGCCGGTGATAGCGGCCACTTTTCCGGTGTAAAATCCCATGGTAGACCCCCAATTTGCCAGTGGTTAGACCTGCGGTGGCGGTGCATAGACCTCGGCGTCAAAGCGAGCAGTCTGCCGCCGAAACGCGAACGTAAAACCCGGCCACAAGGTAGTGTTCTTGCCGTTCGCCGCCACGTACCACGATTTGCAACCCGTTTTCCACACCGAACGGGCCATCCTGGCTTGCAATACCGCGTTGTAGTGGTCTTGAGCGCCAGCAGAAACCGTCAGCGGCGCAAAATTGCGCTGGCGCAACAGCGCAAACGCCCCCGCCACGTAGGCCACTTGCGACTCGATGATGTACAGAATCGAGTTGTGGCCCAGCCCGGTGTTGGGCCCCACCAAGAAAAAAGCATTGGGAAACCCGCTGACCGTGGTGCCCTTGTAGGCGAACATGCCGTCCTTCCACAGTTGCCCCAGATCGACTCCGCCAGCGCCGATGATGGCTCCAGGGGCGACCGGCGTTTGGGTCTCGAATCCGGTGCCGAACAGGATGGCGTCCACCGGCCGCAGCACCCCTTGGCGGTCGCGAATACCGGTTGGCTCGATACCGGCGATGCCTTCGGTGCGCAAGTGCACGTTGGGGCGGGTCAGGGCCGGATAGTAGTCATTGGACAGCAGGATGCGCTTACAGCCGATGGTGTAGTTGGGCAGCAGTTTGGCCCGCAACGCGGGGTCGGCAACCTGACGGAACAAGTGACGGCGCCCGAAAAAGGCCGCTGCCGCCATAAAGCGCGGCTGGCTAAAGAACATCCACGCCCGGCTCTCGAGCACACAATACACCGTGGCCCGCGCCAGCTTTTGCAGCCACGGCAGCCGCGCAAACAGCCGGCGCTGCCAGCGGCCAATCGGCCGGTCGTCCTTGGCCACCACCCACGGCGGGGTGCGCTGATACAGGTCGAGCTGGGCCACCACTGGGGCGATTTGCGGCACAAACTGGATGGCACTGGCACCGGTGCCGATGACCGCCACCTTCTTGTCGCGCAGGTCGTAGCTGTGATCCCAAGTGGCTGAATGAAAGACCTTGCCGCCAAAAGTGTCCAGTCCGGGTAGGTGCGGCACGCTGGGCCGACTCAGGCCGCCGGTGGCGAATACAACCATCGCGGCCCGATAGCGGGTGCCGGCCTCAGTGGCCAAGTCCCAGCGGCCGCTGGCGTCGTCGTAGCGGGCCTGGTGCATGACTTGGTTGCAGCGCACGAAGCCGCTGATGGCGTACTTTTCAAAGCAGTGGCGGGTATAGGCCCAGATTTCGGACTGGCTCGAAAAACTGCGCGACCAGTTGGGGTTGGGTTCAAAGGAAAACGAATACATCAGCGACGGCACATCGCAGGCGCAGCCGGGGTAGGTGTTGCTGCGCCAGGTGCCGCCGTAGTCGGCTTCGCGTTCGAGAATCACCAAGTTGGCGCAGCCCATGCGCCGCAAGTGGATGGCCATGCACAGGCCCGAAAAGCCGGCGCCGATGATGACCACTTCAAACTCTTCGATAGCAGGGTTCATGTTTTCGATAGCAGGGTTCATGTTTTCGATAGCAGGGTTCATGTTTTCGATTGCGGGGTCGGGTCTTCGATTGCGGGCGTCATCGGGCAGCCACGTCAGCAGGGGCGCGCGGCGAGTATCGGTTTAGTGCGGTGCAGTTGGCAATTGCAGCAGGTGGGCGGCTAGGCCCGATCGACCTCGCCCCAAAAGAGCCTCTTGCCCGACCTCGATACGCCTCGCTTGAGCGTACCCGCCCCAGAACCTCTAACTTTACGCAAATCTACACATGCACCCCGGTCGGTACCGATGGGGTGTACAAATCCGCAAAGCGGGCAATGTGCTGCAAATATTTGGCGTTATCGGCGGGCTCGCGCCTCCGGCGACATCAGCCTAAGACAGTTTCGCGCTTACGAAGGCCCTCCACCATTGCCTGCGTCGCACGGATGAGCGCGGCGTAGGTCCTTTGCAGCAGTTCTGGCCAAGCGATGGCACGCTTGGTCGCCGCGCGCGTCGTCACGGACCGAAAAATCGCCAGCGCGGTGTACACCATGCGCCGCAGCAGGTTCAGGACCAGCATGCCTTGCGGACGCCAAAACCACGGTAGCCTGTCTTCCATGAACGCCGTGTCCAGCGTGTTGGGGTTGCGGCTGAGGAATTGGCGACATGTGGTCGTGGCGTCGCTGGCCGCGGCCCCCGATTTGGGATGCCAGTGCTCGGTTGCTCGCTGGCGCTCGACAAGGTGCAAGGAGCTGAACGATTGAGCCTTACTTGCGTACGCTGATTGAGAGAAGCGACGCAGTAACGCACAGATGCACCCAAAGCGGGGGTCGCGGCGAGCGCAAATTGACCCGCGCCCACCCAGCGCATACGCTAGGAGCGTGTCGGAGTATTCCGACTCGCTCCTAGCGCCGTCTGGCTAGACGGCGGCAACTGTCCGAAACTGCATGGATTCACTCCGGGCAGTTCTTGGACAGTTGAGAATATCTGAGAAGCTAGGAGCCTGTCGGATCGTAATAAA
>SHZD01000279.1 GCA_009692465.1 Myxococcales bacterium | reverse complement strand
ACTGTCCGAAACTGCACGGATTCACTCCGGGCAGTTCTTGGACAGTTGAGAATATCTGTGAAGCTAGGAGACTGTCAGATCGCAATAGATTCATTGTGTATAACCGCAAAGATATTTCATAACCGATTGATTTCCGACAGGCTCCTAGGGGTCGCCATTGCCCGGCTGGCCACTGCGAGTTAGGCTACCCACCGAGGTAGCCGTGTCCTCTGTGCCCCTTGCCGTGACTGTGCCTGTGATCCTGCTGCTGATGCTGTGGGGCGCCCTGTGGGGTTCATTCCTCAATGTGGTCGTCTATCGAGTTCCGGCGGGATTGTCGATCGTGCGCCCTCGCTCGCGCTGTCCAGCCTGTCTGACGCCGATCGCGAGCTGGCACAACATCCCCGTTGTTTCATGGGTTTGGCTTCGTGGCGCCTGCGCGAGCTGCACGGCTCCCATCTCAGTGCGCTATCCGGCGGTGGAAGCGACCGCTGCCGTGCTCGCGCTGGCCGTGGCGATGCCGTGGTTGGCCAGCACCTGGGGCGGCGATAGCCTGCAATGGCGACCGCTAGTGGCATTGGTCGGCGAACAAGGATTCGTGTTCGTGTGGCTCGCCATTGCCCTGATCGATGCGGATCGCTTTGAGGTCTATGACGCCATGTCGCTGCCCTTGCCGTTGTTGGGGCTGGCTTTGGCGGCGGTAGTTGGCGAAGAACGGGGCGTCGATTGGCAGGCTAGCGGCATTGGCGCGCTCGTAGGTGGGGCGGGATTCGCGTTAGTGAGTTGGTCTTATGGTCGAATCAGCGGACGCGAGGGCCTTGGTCTAGGCGACGCTTACATCTTGAGTGGCGCCGGCGCGTTGCTCGGAGTGGGGGCGCTGCCCGCAGTCATTGTGGCCGCTGCGGTCCAAGGGCTGTTGTTCGCCGCCGGTTTGTTGCTTGTTGGCAGTCGCGCCAGCGTGCTTGGGGAACGCGGCATTGCCAGCGCCCGGCACCTCGCGTTGCCCTTTGGCCCTTTTCTGGTGGTGGCGTCCGTGCAGTGGCTGTTGCTGCACCGCGGGTTGGCGGCAGTGTTGCCGTGGGCGGTCGATTAGATGGCGCATCGGCTGCGATGGCGTTTGCGTCTCGTGTTGGCTGCCTGTATCGGCTTGTGCCTAGTGGCGCTGGCGGCAGTTTCCGAGATGTTGATCGCCCAGGTTGGCGCGTTGGCGGGTCGGGCGCTGGGCAACCCGTTGCTCTCGGCGCCCATCCTGATTGAGCAGTTGCGCGCGCAAGTAAGCGCCGCGCAAGGGTTGTTATGGCTGGCAGCCGCCGCTGTCGCCGTGCTCACTATCGCCTTGAGCTGGGTCGCCATGCAGATGGTCGTCCTGCGCCGCATCGAAGCGGCCAGTCGCGATGTCGTCGAGTCGGGCGAGGCCAAGCCAACCGCCGGACATCACGAATTGGACAGCGGACAGGACGAATTGGACAGTCTAATCGCCACCATTGCCGCCTACCGGGGTCAATTGGCTGCCGACCGCGGTGAGCGCGCCGCTCAGCTTGAAACCGTTGGCGCCTTGCAGGGAGCGGCCGAGGCGATCGCCGCGCAATTGCAGCAAGCGGACCGACTCGCCCTGGTCGGGCGGGTCGCCATGGGGATGGCTCACGAAATTGGCGGACCCTTGGCGATTGTGGTGGGGTTCTTGGAGCGCTTGGAGACCCTAGAGCGAGCCGATGCACCACTGGAGCAGCGTATGCGCTGCGTCGACCAAGCGCGCCATGCTGCCGACCGCATCCACGCACTGCTTGGCGACATGGCCCAGCCTGGCCTGCCACTTTCGCGCGACGTGGACCGGCCCTGCGATCTAGCGTCGGTGGCGGTGCGGGTCGCCGCGCAGGCGGAGCAGCACCCGGCTGCCGCTCGCCTGCAGATAGGGGTCACGGCGGCTGATCAACAACATCAATGCGACGCATCGGCAAGCCACATGGAGCAGGTGTTGCTCAACTTGATCGTCAACGCCGCAGATGCCTTGCACGGCCAAGGGCGCGTCGAATTGACCCTACAGCGCCAAGGCGACTGGCAGCTTGCCCACGTTGACGATGACGGCCCAGGCATTGCGCTGGCCGATCGCGAGCGGATTTTCGATGAATTCTATTCGACAAAAGGCCAAGCGCTCGGGCAAGCCACCCGCCGCAGTGGTTGGGGCTTGGGGCTGGCCGTCAGTCGCCGGATTGTCGCCCGCTATGGCGGCACTTTGTGCGCGACCGACGGTGCTCTAGGCGGTGCGCGCATGACACTGAGCGTGCCTATTCCAAGCCCCCTGCGGCGGGCGGCGCGCCAATCAGGAGTGCGCAGCACGGCCTAGCAATTCAGGTGGTTGCGCCTGCCATTGCCACTGGACTTTGCCAAGCCCTGGCACGCTGGGCCGACCCGCGGCCGTCCACTGCCGCCCGCAGCGGCGAAATCGACACCGGTGGTTGGCATCGGTATTCTTGGCGTTCAGGTTTGCTGGTGGCTGTGGCCCATCCACAGACCGCTGGAAGAACGATGCAAATTGCCCTCTCGTTTCTCGTTGCCTTCGTTGTCGCCGCGGGATGTTTCGTTTCCGGCAATGAAGTGTGGGTACCGATTGGTATTGCGGGTAGTTTTGCTGCCTATTGCACCGCGAAACTGCCCGTAATCGCCGTGTGCCTGCTGGCGGTGGCCCCAAATTTCCAATATTCCCAGTGGGTTTCGCCGGTCAAGATTATTGGCGCTTTGGTCTTGCCCATTCTTTTTGTACGCAGCTTCGTTAGGCCGGTCCCTATTCATGGAAAGCCTTGGTTTATTTACGGGTTTGTCACCTTTCAGCTCTGGCAGCTCCTGTGCGACGCGTTAGGCGAGTGGCAACCGGACCTCAACTACCTGACCACGGCATTTGGGATTGTCGCCGTGCTGATTGTCTTGCGATCAACAATGACGACCTTTAAGGCCCTTGAAGTGATGATTCTGGTGCAAAGTGCCAGTCTGGCCGTCATTGGCCTGACCATGCCGTTCTTCCTGACTGCGGCCGACATGGCAACGGAAGTTGTGCGCACGGGCGGGCTAACGGGCGAGCCCAACAGCCTTGGCGGCGTCGTCGGGCGCACGATTGGTTTTTCCATGGCGGCGATGTTGTATTCCGGTTATGCGCCAATCACTCGGCTGTTGGCAGGCTTATCGGTCAGCGCCGGCATCTGGGTGACCTATGCTGCCAATTCTCGGTCGGGAACGCTGAGCTTGCTTGTCGCAGTCACGACTCTGACCCTGCTGCTGCCGCGCACGCAGCCGAAGCGCTTGGTTGGTCTTGGGTTTTTGGCGCTGGCAATCGCCGCCGCCCTGATCGCCGCGCCACAGTCCTACACCGATCGCACCGTTAGCTCGCTGCAAAGCTCGATCGGTCTCAGCGACCGGGCGACAGATTTCGCCGAGTTGACTTCGGGCCGGTCGACCCTGAACGTCATAGCTTTGGAGGCGTTTGAGCAAAGTCCATTTTTTGGCCACGGCACCCGCGGCTTTTCTCGCTTTTCGAGTCGCGCCGGATTTCCCAATACTGGCGTCCATAACACCTATTTATCTATTGCAGTGACTGCCGGGCTGTTTGCCTTTCTTGGCGTAGTCGCGCTGCACTTTGCCGCCGTCTTCACGGCATTTCGAGCGCTCAGCAAAAGCGGCAAATACCGGCCTTTGGTCGCTGCTTGTGCTGCAGCGGGCATGGCCGCGATCGCCGATTGCGTCAACTCGGCGGTCGTGCTCACTCAACAGAACTGGACAGTACTTGGGGTTTGCGCGTTGATTCCGGCAATGGTTCACTCAATGCAGCAAAGTAGCGCGACTGGAGCGGACCAACAACCGGTGGCGCGTGATTTGCTAACCTCGCCGACGTCGCGAACTGGCCAACTTGCACCCCTAAGACCACCTGCCTTTGCTAGCCCTGGGCCTTCAGCAGCCCCACTGGCCAATGCGGCAAAGGCTTGAAATTATTGGCTATTTCTGCTTGTTGAGGGTGTAACGTCTCCACTTTGGCTGCGCAAGACCCGTCCAGGAGTTCGCACGACGATCGCATTGGCCTGCTGCGCTTGTGCCGCACTAGTTGTACTTTTCGCGCGCAGTCCACAATTGCGGGCGCTGGCAGCACCTGCGAAAGGGCACGCAATGGGTGGCCAAGTGAGCTGGACCACAAGTGCTCAAATTCTTGCGCTGTTCGCCAAATCCGCGGACGCGCAACCCTGATTTGGAGCGATTTTGGTAGCCCAGACGTTGCAGCGGGCGTAGAGCGCGATGAACTTGCCAAACTTGTGTTAAACACTGTCGCTGCCAGCCTGCGGTGTGCGGCGACACCTAGCGGCATGATCTGGTGACACCACGTGCGCTTTGGCGAAATTTCACCCCAAGAAGTTGACAGCGGGTCGGCCGACGGTAGAACCTCATTGGCCGCATGGCCACTTTGGCGAATCAGCGCGATGGCCATCCTTCGAATCACATTGCCGACGACCACCCTAGGGACCGGTAGACTGCTCGGCGCGGTTCCGCTACGGCAAGTCGCTAGTGTTGCGGCACTATCTATGGCTTTGCTGGTGAGTTGTAAGGGCAGTCCGCCGCCGCCGACCAACCGAATCGTTGAGCCCGTGCGCGATCCAAAGTGGGCGGATCCACAATTACTTGCTGTCGACCCCACTGGCGTGGCACTGGCCCACGAGGTTTCCGTCGTAGTGTTGGCCGGGCCGCCGACACTGACTGAGTTGCCCGAATCGCCCACAGCCGTCGCTCAGATCATCGAAACACGCCACGTCGAGGCCCTCAGTCTGGCCATCGATATGCCCGGTCCTGCGACCTCACTGGTCGCCGGCGTCGGCCGCGCCGAAACGTGGATCTTTGAACGACCCATTCGCGGCAGCGCGTATGGATTGACTGTTGCTGTGGCGCGTTGGCCGGCCGGATCAGTCGCTCAATTGGCCGCGGCAGCCACTGAAATCGGCAGTAAAGACATCCAGTCAAGTGGCGCCGACGGCGACTTGGCATGGGTCGTCAAACCACCTGAAGGTCCGATTCAACGGGTATGGGCGGTGCGACGGGTTGGGGTGGCTTGCCTGTTGGCCATCTGCGCGGCGCCGCCGGATTACTTTGAGATTGCGCTTCGAGCCTGCAAGACCTTGCGGGTCGACTCGGCGGCACCGTGAGTGCTGCCTCGGTGTTTCTCCGACGAGCGAAGAAGCCCGGCTGCGTGCAACAGGTTTGACCCGCTCGGCCCTCGGCCATTTTCCGTCGAGCAGGTAGGGCGCAGCCGCGACTCCCCGCTTTGGGCGCGGCATGCTGGGATGAGTCGGCTTGCTTACCGCAAGCCTGCTGCGTCGGCGCTGCAGTCCCCAATTCCAAACCGAGCTGGTGCTCAACCGCCCTGAAGGCCATTTCCGTGGCACGGCAAGTCAGTTCGCAGGACTGATTTCTTGAGCCGCGCCCCTTGGGCTTCGTCGACCGTCAGCGCGCATCCGAATACGGTCCATGTCGAGCGACAGCGAGCGACAACGCCTTGGCATTCGGAATCGGGGCTCGCGCAAACTCAGGCGGTGAATTTGGGGCAGGCTACCAACTTGACGGCTCCGATTGCCCTGCGAAACAATGCTCGGCGGTTGGAGGCGATACTGTTCACGGCGATTTCTGACGACGGCATCTACCTGAGCGCCAACGTCCTGCAGTTCATCTGGCTGGGCGCCCTGCCGCAGCTTGGGAGGGTGTAACGTGCGCATCGTAGAGGT
>SHZD01000050.1 GCA_009692465.1 Myxococcales bacterium | reverse complement strand
ATAACCGATTGATTTCCGACAGGCTCCTAGGAGCGTGTCGGAGTATTCCGACTCGCTCCTAGCGCCGTCTGGCTAGACGGCGGCAACTGTCCGAAACTGCACGGATTCACTCCGGGCAGTTCTCGGACAGTTGAGAATATTTGACTGGCTAGGAGCCTACCGGATCGTAATAGATTCATTGTGTATAACCTGATAGACATTTTATAACCGATTGATTTCCGACAGGCTCCTAGAGAGCCGATCAAATAAGATTTGCTCGGCGTCTCAGTGCTTGCTTTGTGGGTCGCGAGCCTGCGGCACTTATTCAGTGGCCTGCGGGTTGGCGTCAGGCCGCTCCGGTTTGTATGAGAATTCTTGGAGGTTCGGCGTTAATGGGTCGGGTCTTTAGGTTGCGGCGCCTCGGATCCAAACCAATCACCCGCACCACAAAACGACCACTCCGATGGCGGCCACCCGCACCGAAACGCCGCTCGGTGTCGGCACGACTTGGCTGTCATCAGCGCCGTACAGCAGCCACCACGGTCCGCCCGGCAGGTCGAACCACGCGTCTGTCGTTTGGTCGCCATTGAACAGCACCGCCACCGGACCGCGTCGGCTCGCCGCGGCGTAGCCAAAAGCCCATAGCCGATCGGCAATTAGCCGCATTGGCCCAGAACTCAAGGTCAAGATTTCGGCCAGCCAATCGCGCCGCAAGGCAATCAGCACGCGGTACGTCTCGACTAGCGGCCGCATCGCTTCGCGCTCAGTCCAATCGAGGTGGTTGCTCAAGTCGTCGCGGCAGTAGGTATTGCCGTCCAGTGGCCCGAACTGCTGGCCATCAACGCGCTGAACTTTAGCCCGCGCCCACTCCTGACCCTGAGCCAGCATCACCGGACCGCGCCCCAGCAACAGCGTCGCCGCCGCCAATTTGGCCCGCCGCAGATTCAGCGGTGACAGGTATTGCATTTGCTTGCAGGAAACCTGTTCACCTTCCGCCACTTCTCCGCTACCCAAGCGCAGCATGTCGCCCAAAGTGTGGTCGTCGTGGCTCTCCAGATAATGCAGGGCCGCCAGCGCCGTCGGCAGCGAACCACCGAGCGACCGCGGCAGGCCCAAGACCAGACCCGCCAGCGCCTCGCGCGGCACGTTGGCGTCTGCTTTGCCAAACAGCCAGCCCTTTTGGCGGGTCGGATGGGCGCCACGTACACCGTTGCGAAAGCGGTCGTCCCAAATCGTAAAGCCCAGCTCGACCATGCGTTCGGGTCGATAGCCGCCCAAACTCCACGGTTCCGCCAGCAGCAAACACCGGCGATAGGCCAGTCGACAGGCATCGCGCAGCTCGCCCAGGCAGCGGTCGTCCAGAATTTCGCCCAAGTCCAAGCGAATGCCATCGACGCGGTACGAGCGAAACCAGTGAACTGCGCTATCGATAATCAGTTGACGCATCACCGGATCGCGGCCATCGGTGTCGTTGCCGCAGCCCGACTTGTTGCGCAAGGTGCCGTCGCGATTATGAACCCGCCAAGTGCCCGGATCGAGGCGAGCCAACGGATTGTCGTCGGCACTGCTGATGTGATTGAAAACTAGGTCGACGATTACGGCAAAACCCTGCGCATGCAACTCCTTAATCGCTGTGCGCAGTTCATCGCCGGGATCATGAAAAGTGCCGTCGGCATCGACACCAATCCATTGACCGGGTTGGGCGTTTTGGGCCCGCGTGCAATAGCGCTCCGCCGCAGCCATCCAAAACGATGGCATATACCCCCAATGATTCACCCCAGTTGGATTGTGCGAGGCGACTGGTTCGAAGTAGGTAAACGCCGTCACGGGCAACAACTCGATCGCATTGACCCCAATTTCTCGCGCTGCGCCGATGCCAGAAATCCGGTCGGTTGCCAACTCGCTCAGGCCCAAGTAAGTGCCAGGATGCGTCACGCCAGCCGACAGATGTACTGTAAAATCACGAACATGGACTTCAAGCGCCACCAGTTCCGCTAGCGGCAGGGCAGGGCGCGTATCGCCGCCCCACTCAAAATCACCGAGTTGGGCCACGCTCCAGGTGGGATGACCAAGCTGCCATTGGCGGGCGACTTGCTGCGAGCGTGGATCGGCGATGTCAAAAGTTTCACCGCCTTGCGTAACACGGTATCGGTAATAATGCAGCGGATCTTTGCGGGAAATTTCCCAATACACCAGATGAGGACCTCGCCGATGCCGACTGTGGGTCACTCGTTCACTAGTCACATCTTCGGGATGGCTGCGTTCGATGAGTTGCACGGCCTGCGCGTGCGGAGCCACCAGTCGAAAAACACCCAACTGGGGCTGCCAGCCCAAGGGCACAGACGGAGTGGGCAAGTCGTCGCGCAAGCGATGTGGGCTCAAGTTGCCGCCTCAGTCGCGCGCTCCAGCACCAGAACTACAAAGGGTCCAACGTCTAACTGCGCGCAAATACGCCCATATTGGTCGCTAGCCTGCACAGGATCGGGCAGCTTGTCGCGGTCGCCGCCAAATTCGACAAGGGCACTGCTAGTGACGTAGCGCCAAGTCCCTGCCAGTGGTAGCGGCAGCCAGTGGTCTCGGCGGTCCACCGGGGTAAAATGCAGCACACATACAAGAGCTTGGTCCGCGCTTTTGCGCTGCCAAATCAGAATCGACTCGTCGTGGTTGTTGCCTTCCACCCAGTCAAAGCCTTTCAGATCGCAGTCGCCGGCGTGCAAGGCTTTGTTCAGTCGATACAGTGAGTTCAGGTGGGCCACCCACGCCAGCAAGCCCAGGCGCGGCGGATCGGCCACTAAGTGCCAGTCCAGCCCATAGTCCTGATTCCATTCTCGATCTTGGCCAAATTCCTGCCCCATGAACAGCAGTTTCTTGCCTGGGTGCAACCATTGATAGCCCAGTAGCAACCGCAACTGGTCGAGCCCATGCTGCCACTGGCCCCCCATCTTGCGCACCAGCGAGCCCTTACCGTGGACCACCTCGTCGTGACTCAGCGGCAGGACAAAGTGCTCGGCGTGGGCATAAGTCGTTGAAAACGTAATCTGATCATGGTGACGCGAACGCTCGATCGGGTCGAGCGCCAAATAGCCTAGCGCGTCGTGCATCCAGCCCATGTTCCATTTGTAGGCAAACCCCAAACCGCCGTCGGCTAGTGGCAGCGTCACGTTGGGGAACGACGTCGACTCCTCGGCGATGCACAGGACATCGGGAATCTCCATTTCAATCATGCGATTCAGCGCCCGCAGCAACTCAATGGCCTCCAAATTCCAGTTGCCACCCTGAACATTGGGCGTCCATTGACCCGGCTGCCGCGAATAATCGAGGTACAGCATCGAGGCCACCGCGTCGACTCTCAGGCCGTCCACGTGCATCTCCGTGAGCCAATAGTGAGCGCTGGCCAGCAGAAACGACTGCACTTCAGGGCGCCCATAATCGAAAATCAGCGTGCCCCAATCGGGGTGTTCGCCGCGCTGCGGATCGGCGTGTTCATACAGCGGGGTGCCGTCAAAGCGCGCCAAACCATGCGTATCTTTAGGAAAATGCGCCGGCACCCAATCGATCAGTACGCCAATTCCGGCGATGTGCAGTTGTTCGACCAGATAACGAAAATCGTCGGGCGTGCCCCAACGCGAAGTCGGCGCGAAGTAACCGGTCACCTGATAGCCCCACGACGGGTCGTAGGGATGTTCGAGTGGCGGCAGAAATTCGACGTGGGTAAAGCCCAGCTTGCGCACGTGCTCAACCAGCGGCTTGGCCAATTCGCGACAAGTCGGCGGATCGTCGCCCCAGCGTCGCCACGACCCTAAGTGCACCTCGTAAATCGCCAGCGGTTGGTCACGCGCCTGCACCTGCGCCCGTTTGCGCATCCACGCGGCGTCGTGCCAACGATAAGTGCTCGTCCCAACCAGCTTGCTCGCCGTCCCCGGGCGCAATTCGGCTTGGCGGGCAAAGGGATCCGCGCGCTCTGTCGGCATGCCATGCACGTCGACAATCGCCAGCTTGTACAACTGCCCCTCAACCGCGTCGCCCAAAAAACCCGACCACAGCGCGCCTTGACGCTCCAGCCACTGCGGTCGCCAGCCGTTCCAATCGCCAACCACACCCACATGCTCGGCATTCGGCGCCCAGACGTTGAACTGAAAGCCCGCCAACCCATTGCGCTGCCGCGGCCAAGCGCCCAGCCAACGCCACGCTTGCCAGCCCACACCGCGGCAAAACTCGTCGGTCAGCTCGCTCAGATCGCGCTTAGTTTTCGGGCAGTTCACCGTCGGGGTCACGGTCCGCACACACTGCTGGCGCAGGTCTTGCTGCCGCCGCCGCATGGTGCACCGTCGGCCGCTTTGGTTGCGCCTTTGCACACGCCGCTGTTGCACTGGCTTTCGGTGTAGCATTCGATCGCGCAAGCAGTGCCAGTCAGCACCTTGGAATCGCAGCCCTTGGCCTTGTCGCAAAAATCCTCAGTGCACGGATTCTTGTCGTCACAAGTCTTCAAGATGCCTACGCATTGTCCACTTTGACACACGTCGTTTTGGCTGCAAACCGATCCATCGGAGCACGGCGTCGTGGCTGGCAACGGTAAGTTCACGCAACCATTAGCCTTGCCGTCGCAGCTGTCTTTGGTGCAGTACTCGCCGTCGTCGCATTTGGTCGCTGCGCCGGCCAAGCACACCCCGCCGCCGCACTGGTCGTTGATGGTACACACGTTGCCGTCGTCGCAGGTGGTCGCCGCAGCGGGTAAGTGCAGACAACCTTTGAGTTTATCGCAAGAATCCAGCGTGCAGCCACTGGCGTCATCGCAGCCAATCGCGAGGCCTTGGCAAGCACTCGCGGTGCAGCTGTCGGGCAGAGTGCACGCGTTGCCATCGTCGCACGGTTGCCCTTGGGCGCTGGTCTGGGTGCAGCCTTTGGCCGGATCGCAGCCGTCGTTGGTGCAACCGTTGCCGTCGTCGCAGGCCTTGCTTGCACCGGCCACGCACTTGCTGTCCTTGCACTTGTCACTGAGCGTGCACGCATTGTTGTCGTTGCAACCGTCTTCGTTGTTGACCACCAGACAGCCCGACGCCGGTTTGCAAGTCTGGTCGGTGCACGGGTTGTTGTCGTCGCACTCCAATTTGGCGCCGCTACAGCCGCCGTCCTTGCAGGTGTCGGCTGTCGTGCACTTGGTGCCGTCGTCGCAGGGGTCCGTGGTATTCACGTGAGTGCATCCCGACTTGGCGTCGCAGCCATCCTTGGTGCAGTCCTTGCCGTCGTTGCATTGCTTGATTGTTGGGATGAATTCGCAGCCGGACTGGCCACCGCAACTATCCGTCGTGCAGACGTTGCCGTCATCACACAGTTTGCCTTCGTCCACGCTGCCGTCGCAATTGTCGTCGCTGCCGTTGCAGGTCTCGGCGACTGGGGTTTTGGCCGAGCATGTGCTGAGGCCATTGGCCGAGCAACTTCGACCGCCCTTGCAACTTCCAATCACCGTCCCGTCGGCCTTTTTTGTTGTCACTGAGCACACTGTCTTGGCGGCATCGTGAACGGCAAGCGTCGAACAATTGCACGCGCCCGTATCGGGTACGCAGTGGCCGCCCACATTGGTGCCTTCGGCTGCTAACATCGCCTTGCAGCTGCTTCCTGGCCCGCAGTCGAGCTGTGTTTCGCAGGCCGCAGTGCAGTAGAAGCCTGAGGCACCCTTGTCGCCAGCCACCGCCACGCAATGACTATTGGGTTCGGTCAGCGTTTTACAGGCCAATGAATCGGTGCACGGCTCGCAAAACCGCGCTTGGCGTACCACGCAAATCTTGAGCCCTAGGCCCGCGGCCGTGGTCACGATTTTGCAGCCCGCTCCCACGGCGCAGGTGCCTTTTTCGGTGCACAGCGCTGCGCATTTCTTGCCCGCATCGGTGGGCGAGCACACGCTGGCTGTGCACTCGGAGTCGACTTTGCAGGCGCAACCGCTGCCGCCTGGGCAGACGACGGCGATGTCGGCGGCAACTTCCTTGACGTCGACTGGGCTGACGTCGGGGGTCACAGCGATTTCTGCTGCTCCACCTGAGTCGGCAAGGGCAGTGTCAACCGTGTCAGTCCTAGGCTTTGTCAGCAGTTGATCGCCGCCGGCGCAACCACTAAGCGACCAAGCAAGGCCACTGACTAAGGCTGCGGCGACCAAGCGTGGCTGCAAACTGGCTGTTCGTTGGGCGAACGGGTCAAAAACTTGGGGCATGCGGCCATTAGTGGAATCGCGGTCAACTGCGATGCGGCCTAACGATACCATTGATGGCGCGATGGCGCCAAAACCGCCAATTTTGCCAGAGGCCAGCAATTGAGAGTACGCACCCACTTCACAACATCTTAGAGTTATAGCGAAAAATCCGAACGATCAGCCGATCTCGCAGTCGCGATTGCCGCGGTTTGTCGCCGAGACGGGCGGCGGTGCGACGCTCGATTCGCGCCTCTATTGGCCTGTGCTACAGTCGCCGCTGCCCGTCGTTCTCTGCCGGCTCAATTCGTGCATGACTTCCAAATTCTACGTAACTACGCCTATTTACTACGTCAACGACAAGCCGCACATCGGCCATGCCTACTGCACCATTCTGGCTGACGTCGCGGTCCGCGCGCATCGCCTGCTAGGCGACCAGACTTATTTTCTGACGGGCACCGACGAGCACGGCCAAAAAGTGCAGGAAGCCGCCCAAAAGCGCGGCATCGAACCGCAACAGCACTGTGACGAATTGCACTTGGCGTTCAAAGACCTGTGGCCGCAGTTGCTGTGCGGCACCAACCAATTTATTCGCACCACTGAGCCCCGCCATCGCGCAGTGGTGCAGCGCGCTCTGCAACAACTGCACGACCGCGGATTGGTGGTGCCGCGCGAATTTGAGGGCTGGTATTGTGTCCCCGACGAGCGCTTTTGGACCGAAAAGGAGCTCAGCGACGGCAAATGTCCGGCGTGCGGCCGTCAGGTGGTGCGGCTGAAGGAAAAGAACTGGTTTTTCCTGATGAGCCAGTTTGCCGAACCGTTACGTGCTGCCATCACCAGCGGTCGGATTGCCATCGCGCCTGCCAGTCGGGCCAATGAGGTGCTGGGTTTTCTCGATAAGCCTCTGCAAGATCTATGCATTTCGCGGCCCAAATCGCGCCTGCAGTGGGGCATTGAGCTGCCATTTGACCGCGACTTTGTCACCTATGTGTGGTTTGACGCCTTGCTCAACTATGCGACTGCCATTGGATTTCTCGACGCGGAGCCGCCGACAGATGCAGCTCAGTGGCCGCAGCCGTCCGCTTCGGGAACCGCTAACTTTGATCAATGGTGGCCTGCCGTTACGCATTTTCTGGGCAAGGACATTCTGACAACCCACACGGTATATTGGCCGACCATGTTGATGGGCTTGGCGCAAGCGTTTGATAAGCCGCACGATGCTTGGCTCCCGCGGCAGTTTGTCGTCACGGGCTGGTGGCTGCTCGACAATGCCAAGATGTCGAAATCGATTGGTAATGTGGTCAACCCACTGGACATGCGTGCCAAGTATGGTCCCGAAGTGCTGCGCTGGTTTGTGGTCCGCGAAATGGTTGTCGGTCAGGACGCCAACTTTAGCGAGGAGGCGCTGGTCCGCCGCAACAACGTGGAGTTAGCTAACGATTTTGGCAACTTGCTGCAACGCATCACCGCGTTGGTCGACAAGTACTTTGGCGGTCAAGTGCCGACGCCGCCCAGCGGCGCTCCGACGACCGACGCTCAGCGGGCGGTGCGCGAGCTGGTGGCCATGCTCTTGCGTCCCGATGCGGCAAGTGACGATGGCCAGTGGGCTGGTGACCGGGTGGCGCCTGTCGCCGTCAGCGTGCGCGCCTTTCGCTTGCATCGCTTGGCCGCCGATGCGATGACGCTGGTCAGTCGCCTCAATGTTCTCGTGCAGCACGATGCGCCGTTTCGCACTGCCCGCGATGATCTGCCTGCCGCAGCCCAATCGTTGTACTGTGCGCTTGAAGGCTTGCGAATTGCGGCGACGTTGCTGCAGCCCATCCTGCCGATGGCGTGTGCGGAAGTGCTCAGAAGAATTGGTGCCGATCAGCAAGCGCGACCGCTATCCGAGCTGAGTTGGGGACAACTGCCCGGTGGTGCTCAATTGGCCAATGGTCCTCCGTTGTTTGCCAAATACGACGTGCCCATTTCGGTTGCAGCCGAAGTGGCGCCAGTGGTGGTTGCGGTCGATAAACCAGCGCCGCTCCGTCCAGTTCAGTCGCCAGTGGACACGCTTATTGAGGCCGCAAGAGTGCCTGTAGTCATCGATCAGTTCGCGGCTATTGATTTGCGCATTGGCCACGTCGTGAGCGCGGCGCCGGTGCCAAAGTCAACTAAATTGCTATGTTTGTCGATCGATTTGAGCGAAGCGCAGCCTCGGCAAATCCTGTCTGGGATTGCCGAGTCCTTTGCGCCTGCCGACCTGATCGGCCAACAAGTGCTGGTGCTGGCCAACCTCGCGCCGCGCAAGATGATGGGTCTAATCAGCCACGGTATGGTGCTCGTCAGCGAGGACGCTCAAGGTCGACGCGTGCTCGTTCAGCCCGCCCATCCGGTGCCTAATGGCGGTACGGTGCGCTAACCGCGATCCCCCGCTTTGGGCGCATCTCGGCGTCACTGCGTCACTTTTCTGTCAGGGACGTACGAGAGTTCGCCCCTAACAGAAAAGCTCCTTTCTCCTTGTCGAGCGACAGGGCACTGGCATCCCAAATCGGGGGCCGCGGGGAATTTCGGCTAAGGGTGGCGTCTCAGTCTCTGACGGCACCGCACTGTGCCACCGCTTCTGAAGACCCGGAGTTCACAATGGAATCAGCACCAGCCGTATGCATCGGCATTGTCACCGTTAGTGACCGCGCTAGCCAAGGCGTCTACGAAGACCGCGGCGGACCAGCGATCTTGGATTATTTTCGCGCAGTTTTGACGACACCTTTTGAGCCGGTCGCGCGCTTGATAGCCGACGAGCGCCAGCTCATTGCCGCCACGTTGCGGGAACTGTGCGACGTGCAAGGCTGCTGCCTTGTCGTGACGACCGGCGGGACCGGGCCGGCACTGCGCGACGTAACGCCGGAAGCCACCCGCGATGTCCTCGACAAAGAACTCGACGGCTTCGGTGAGCAAATGCGCGCCGCATCCCTGCTCAAAGTGCCGACCGCTATCTTGTCGCGTCAAATTGCCGGAGTTCGCGGCCGTTCCCTGATCATCAACCTACCGGGCAAACCCAAAGCGATAGCCGAGTGCCTCGATGCGGTCATGGCCGCGGTGCCCTATTGCGTGGACTTGATTGGCGGGCCCAAGCTGCAAACAGATCCGAGCAGAATTGTCGCATTTCGGCCAAAAAACTGATTTAGATAGACATGTTGTTTAATGGGTGGCTACTGATCTTTTCCGCCGGCTTAGGAACTGTGACTAAATAACTCGATCGCTTTGGAATTGACCGGAGCGGCGAGTCGGCTTGCAAAGACGCGAGCTTGCGACCCACCGAGCAAGCACAAAGGACCTGTGACTGATTGACTTAATCAGTCACAGATCCTTACCGCTCCGTTGGCCCATAGCGCAAGGCAATCAGGCGCACCGCAGCTCGCGTTGGCGTCACCGGCCACAAGCAAATCCGCTGAAGCGTCACCCGATTAGGCGCGGTAGATAGCGAGTGATTCCAATCGCAACACCGGTCGCTACAGGTCGGATCGCCCGGTAAATCGAGCGGCAACCCGCCGGCTTGCACGTTTTGGCTGTCAAAGCGCTGGGCCAGCTTAGCGGCGGCAATTTCACCAAATAGCGGCCGCCGCTGGATCTCGCGCGCAGTTGGGTTGGTACATTGCGGGCAACTGCGCACCAAATCGTAAGGAATCTCACCGTGAATGAACGGCAAGAACTTGGCCGGCTCACCCGATTGCAGCGCCTTGGCGACCGCTGTCGACCATTTGGCATACGGCAGCGGTTCCGTCGGTACGTCAGCGAGCAGCGCGCTGCCAGCTTCAGTCCGGCTTAGGTGAGCAAATTCGGGGTGATTTCTTACATTTTGTAGCAGTTCCACGCAGGTCCCACAGGTAGCCATGGCGGCCTTGGCTGGCGCTAACAATTGCACCGCGACCGAAGCGCGGCCGTGATTGGCAAAGTACCGGGCCAATTCGAATCGCGCATCGGTACTTGCTGGGCACGTCGCCAAGGCCTCAGTGAGCAGCGGCAACGCTTGAGCTTTCCGCCCCGCCTGCAGCGCATCGCGGGCTCGGTCGAGCAGAGCCTGCGATTGTCCAAGCGATGCCAGTGGTTGCGGTAGCGCAGCGAAGGGTGGCAGCGAGGACGGCACCGGCAGGGTCGCTGCAGGATTATCCAGATCCGGTCGGCAACCAAGAGCAGCGAATGCCAGCGGTAGGCACAAGCGTAAAAACTTGAAAACACGCCTATTTCTGATGGTGTTCATCGTTGAGTCAACGGTCCTTTGCCGCAGGAGCACTGCTTCATTTTCCATCGCAATTGTCATCGACCAGATTTTGATAAGTCAGGCTCAGCATAAAGCCGGTTTCTTGAGTGCAAGTGCCAGTTTTGCCAGCTAAAAGTACCCGACTGCCGACGAGGCCCACCGACATCGACGAGCCATACTGGCTGTCGCTGCTGCCCAAGTTAAGCGAGGTCGGACTCCATGCCCCAAACGCGGTCGTCCAGTACACACTCTGCGAGCCCACCAGTGCGTGCAGCGCGCCATTGCCATCGACGGTGATCCCCAGTCCCAACGCGTACACGCTGTTCGAACTGTTGCCTGCGCTCAGCTGCAACGGCACCGACCACGTGCCGGCCTTCCACGCCGTGTACATCACTTTTTCGGCAACGCCCGACACTGGCTGTTTGCGGTACAGCACATGCCGCACGTCGTCGGGCGCAATCGCCAGCGCCACGTCTGCCGCCCCTTCGGCCAGCATCGTCTCGATCACCCACTTATTGGACCCCGTGCGTGTCGCCATGCGCACGTTCTTGCCGCCATAGACCGCGACCAGCGTGCCGTCCGGCGCGATGGCCAGTTCCTGCGTACTGCCGGTGCCAAATGACGGGTCCGGAATCTCGGTGGCGCTCGCCAAGCCAGCCTTGACTCGGCTATAGCGCATGACTTGATTGCCGGCGTCGTACCACGTCAAGTGCGCAGTGCCATCGCCCGCCATCGCAATTGAGCACGGCGTCAACGCCTGAGTTGCTGAATCCACCGTCACCAGGGGCCCAAGCGCAGTCCATGTCCCAGTGGCGTAGCCCATGCCCTTGGGCGAGTAGCCATTGGTGTTGGTGACGGTGCCGCAGGCGTGCCAGTCGCCCCCTTGGGTAATCGCCATCGAGTGGGCCCGGACCGCTGTAGCGGCTGGAAATAGTCGCCATTCATACGAACTGCCCAGCCATCGCGCAACCAGTTGGGTACTGTAGGCTAGGCCAACACCGGCAATGTCGCCGTTGCCCAGCTTGCTGGTCCGCGAACCGGCGAAGGCCACCATGGCGCCGTTGCACCAATCGCTGGTTGCGCCTTTGTCTACCCAGTCGAAGGTAAACGTCGTTCCAGTGCGAATGCCAAAACGCGTGCGTTCATTGTTGGGGCCTTGGCCAGTGCCATTGAAGGCGACGTATACGGTGGTGCCTAGGGTGGCGACTGAGATAGTGGTGGCCTTCATCACCGTTTCCAAGTTCTGCAATGCCCAGCTGCCGAGCTTGCCAACTGCGAACTTGCCCATCCCGGAGTCGACGTTGATGTAGCTGATGTACAGCGTGCCCGCGGCGCTGGTGGCCAGCGAGGTAAATTGGCCGACAGTGCCTGGCTGGTCGATGATTTCGGACTGCCAGGCGCCGTTGACGTTGGTGGTGTAGACCAAGTCGCTGCCGACCAATTCGTAATGGCTGATGTGGACTTTACCGCCATTGTCGACTCCCAGCGATGCGTAAAAGCCAGCCGCTGTAGTCTTGCCGTCGACAATGGAACTAGTGAATGTGCCAGGGCTATTGGCGTCGCTTGCATAGCGCAAGTCTTGGTTGGTGTAGTCAAGGTAGGCGATATGGACTGCGCCACTGGCGGCGACACCGATCGAGGTAAACTGCCCGACGTCATTGGTACTTTCGACTATTTTGGGCGTCCATTTGCCGCCGTCGTTGTTGGCATAACGCAAGTCGCCGGCCGCGCCATCGTAGTAGGCCACGTGGATGATCCCGCCGGGACCGGGCGCAATCGCCACGTAGTCACCGATACCGTTTTTGCTTTCAATGAGTTCGGTAATCCAGCCCTGTGAAGTCCGGTAGGCATGGCGCACCGCTTTGTTTTTGGTGTCCTGATAGATGACATGTGGCACTGCGGCGGAGTCGATCGTGACCGCGAAGGCGCCCGCGTCATTCTTTTCGTCCACTGCCGCGCGTATCCACGAAGTGGAGTTGGCATCGCGGCGCCACGCATACAGCACCATCACATTTTGGCCAATACCGCTGCTTTGCACGCGATTGAGCAACCACAGCGTGCCATCTGCCGCTAGCTTGGTGACTGGCCCAATAGTCGGGTTGTAGTTGTACAAGGGGATGCTGGTCTGCACCTTATGGTCGATGTCGACCTCCAACTTCTCGATGGCGCCTGGGCTGATGGCGTTCTTGGTGTCCTCACAGTCGCCGCCGCCCTTGGTGCAGGTCTTGGGTACCACACCGACCGGGATGGTCATCGCTTTGTCGCACCAATCGTCGTTGTCATCGTCGCAGCCTTCATCGACGCCATCCTTGCAATCATTATCGAAGTCATCGCAGACCTCGATTTGGCCCGGAAAACAGGTCGCGCAGTTGTCGTTGCAATCGTCGCCGCCGCAGTTGGTCGGCAAGTGGCCGTCCTTGTCGGCGTCGGTCTTGATGGTGGCAGCGCATTTGCCGTTGGCGCACATTTCGTTCAAGGTGCAAGCGTTGTTGTCATTGCAGACGTCTTTGTCGGGCAACGGCGTGTAGACACAACCTTTTTTAGGGTCGCACGAGTCAGTTGTGCACGGTTCATTGTCATTGCAGCCGAGTTTGGGTCCGCCCAGACAGATGCCCGACGTACACTTGTCGCTTTGCGTACACGAGTTGCCGTCGTTGCATACGGTGCCGTCAATAAGCTTTTGATACACGCACCCTTTGGCCGGATCGCACAAGTCCTGAGTGCAGGTATTGCTGTCGTTGCAGTCGGTGGGTTTGGTGCTTTTGCAGGCGCCGCCGCCGCAAGTGTCATTGTCGGTACACGAGTTGCCGTCATTGCACCCCAGCACGTTAGCGGTAAAAGCGCAGCCACTCTTGGGATCGCACGAGTCGTCGGTGCAGGCGTTGCCATCGCTGCACGGCAACTGCCCGGCGCCCAAGCACTGGCCGGCGTTGCATTTGTCGCCGCTGGTGCAGGCGTTGCCGTCGTTGCAGCCTAAGCCGTTGTTGTTGCTGTGAATGCAGCCGGTCTTAGCGTCGCAGCCGTCGATGGTGCAAGCGTTGTTGTCGTCGCAGTCCAGTGCTTTTTGCGGCGTGCACACGGCGGTTTTGCACACGTCGCCGGCGGTGCACACGTTGCCATCGTCGCAGGGAAGGGTATTGAAGTTGTGGACACAGCCAAACTTGGGGTCGCAACCGTCGCTCGAACAAGGATTGGCGTCGTCGCACGGCAGCGGCACGCCCGGTTTGCACAGCCCGCCGGTGCAGGTGTCACTGATGGTGCACGAGTTGTTGTCGGTACACGAAATGCCGTCCAGCGGCGTCGACGTGCAGCCTTTGTTGGCGTCACACACGTCCTGAGTGCAGCCATTGCTGTCGTCGCAGGCGGCGGCACCGTACTTGCCAATGCAACTGCCTTGCTTGCAGGCGTCGCCGCTGGTGCAGTCGTTGCCGTCGCTGCAGGCGCCGCTTTCATTGGTCGGCCCGATCGCGCACTTGCCGCTTTTGCCTTCGCACTTGCTTTGCACGCATTCGGCGCCGTTGCCGATCGGCGGTGGACACTGGACGACCGTGCCCGGATCGACTTGGCAAGTATGGGTCACTTTTTCGCAAAACAAGGTGCCGTTACACAGATCACCATCTTCCTTCTTGAGGCAATCGGCGCTAACCGTGCATTCGCCGCAGGTGAACGGCCCGGACTGGCACTGGCCGCCGCTGCAAAAGTCTGCGGTGGTGCAGGCATCGCCGTCGTCACAGGCCCCGCTCTTGGCTGCCTTTGCACAGCCGGTCTTGATGTCGCAACTGTCCACAGTACAAGCGTTTTTGTCGTCGCAGTCTAACGCTTTGCCCTTGCAAGCCGCACCGCCGATCGCGGCCTCGCACACATCGCCGGTGGTGCAGACATCGCTGTCGTTGCACACGGCGCCGGCCTTGGGGGTATGCGTGCAGCCCTTTGCCGCGTCACAACTGTCTGCACTGCAAGGATTTTCGTCGTCACATGGCATTTTGCCCAGACCGATACATTTGCCGCCCAAACAGCCGTCGCCCAAGGTGCAGGCGTTGCCATCATCGCAGGCCGCGGCGGTGTAGAAATGCTTGCACGCCACCACGCCACCGGACAGCGAGTCACAACCGTCGTCGGTGCACGGGTTGGCGTCGTTGCATTTGCTCTGGGTGGCGATGCATTTGCCGCTAGCGCAGGACGCCGCCAAGGTACACGAAGTGCCGTCGCTGCACGTGGAGCCATCGGCGAGAGCGATCCCGGCGCATGCCAGCTTATCAGTGCTGGTCTTGCCGCATACGTCTGTGCCCGTGCACGGGTTATTGTCGTCGCATACGCCGTTCAGTTGCGGTTGGTGGGCGCAACCCGTCGGCAGGCAGGAGTCGGCAGTGCACGGGTCGCCATCGTCGCACGCCACCGCCAATCCGGCGCACTTGCCTTCCTTGCATAGATCGGCAGATGTACACACATCGCCGTCGTCACAAGGTTTGGTGACGGTAGCAAACACGCAGCCGCCAAGATTCAAGTTGCAGGCGTCCTCGGTGCACACGTTGTTGTCTTTGCACGCTTGTTCGTCAATGAGACCATTGCAGTTGTCGTCTTTGCCATTGCAGGTTTCCGTTGCCGGTTGCGGCGCGTCACAGGCCGATTGGCCATTTTTGCAGGTCAATGTGCCCTGGCACGAACCGTTGGCATTGTTGGCGGTGCATGGGGCGTCGCCCAGTCCCTCGTCGCTTTGGCCGTCGCAGTCGTCGTCTTTGGCATTGCATACTTCGGCACTTGGCACGACGGCATCGCACAAGGTGAGGCCCTCTTTGCCGCAAAAACGCTTGCCGGTGCAGGTGCCGTGAGGCGACGTCTGCAGGCAAGTGGTGGCAAGCTGGCCGACTTGGGCGGTGAGACTGCAAGCACATTGGCCGATGGTTTGGCGACACTGACCAGCAGTTACGCCGTTGTGGGTTTCGCTAGCGCAGAAGTAGCCGCCGGGGCAATCGAGATCAGCCTTGCACTCGGTAGCGCAAAACTTGCCAATCTTTCCATAGTCGACACAAAACTGGATGCCACCTAACAATGGATTCTTGCAGTCAATATCGAGTTGGCAGGGGTCGCACAAGTGCACATACTTGGCAATACACACGAAAATGGCGTCGCTGCCCGGCACAGGTCCGCAGGCATAACCCTTGGGGCAAGTCTCGGAGCAGATCTGCGAGCACTTCTTGCCATCGGCGGTGGGCAAACACGCGGCGCTCGAACACTCGCTGTTTTCGAGGCATGGGAAGCCAAAAGCGCCCGGCGCCGGAGGCAAATCGGCAATCAGGGCATCGACGCTGGCGGCGGCGGCATCCAGAGCCGCGCTGTCCACCAAGCCACCAGCACTGTCGGCCGTTGAGGCGGAACTATCAGCGGCGTCTTGCGCGAAAATCGCTGAGGTGTCTGCGCCGGCGGCTGTGCCAGAATCTGCGGTGGTCGTTTCGCCCGAACTAGCCGGATCTTCACAAGCTGTCACAACTGAAACTGCCAAAATGAGCGCGAGATGCCGGAACGTGGACATTGAGCCTCCCCCTGAATATTAACAGCGAAATTAGCCTCTTATGTCGACCGCAATTGCCGGTCTCGCCAATTGCTCGCCCAACCTGCTTGGCCGTTGCCCGGGGTCGACAACGAACATAGGCCGAAGATCTTGCCATTTCCGTGCTCAGCTTCGCGAAAACCGGCCAAAACCTGACTCGTTGAACTGTGCACCAAAGGCAACAGCAAAGCTACCGAAAGGCGATCCGAGCAGTAACACTGCTAAAACTGCAGCGTCCCCAATGGACACCGCCGAGTTGGGTTGTTCCACAATCCCAGAAGCGACTGCTGGGTGGCGCGCGCGAACAATCAAGGCACCGCAATCCCCGCTTTGGGCGCATCTCGGCGTCACTGCGTCACTTTTCTGTCAGGGACGCACGAGAGTACGCCCCTGACAGAAAAGCTCCTAGCTCCTTGATCTGCATCCAAAATCGGGGGACGCGGGGAATTTCGGTGGTGAATTTCGGGGCAAAATGGGCCTTGCCACAAATCCGCAGCCCCCCTAAACTCCCGCGCCCGCCCGCCAATTGCGCGCAATGGTACCTGCAATGTCCGATCAATTAGCTGCCGCCGCCACTGAACCTTCAGCCACCGAAGAAGCAGCGGCTTCCACAGCAGTGCCAAGCGAAACCACGCAAGAGCCGACCGCCGAGCCAGCTAGCGACGATGCCGTCACCAAAACTGTTGACGACCGCGATGCGATCGAAGCCCTCAAGCAACTGCCGCCGCGACTTTTCGCGCGGTTGTGTCGTCGGATCCCACTGCGCGCTTTTCTTGCCGAACTCGACAAGCTGGATCGTAGCGTGTTCTTTCGTTATTTCAAAGGCGTACGCCCACAAAAGATCGATGGACCCTACTTGGAGCGCGTTTTCCGCTTGGAAATCTTCGGACGCAATGACGGCATTTTGGCTCAGTTGGCCATTTACAACTGGGACGAAGCCGAAAGCCGCGTCTACGCCGACCTGCAAATCGAGGTCAAAAAGATTAACGAAGACGTCGAGGCGATTGAGCACATCAACGACGAACAGGGCAACGCAATTTGCGACACCTTGGTTGCGCTGTACGATCCGCGCGATGTGTATATTGCATTTGTGATCAACGGTGTGCGCGTCGATCCGGGCTTTTATGCGCGGCGCTTTCCAACCATGGCTGGCTGATTCAGAACTGCGGCGGATCGCGGCCTTAGCCAACTCTGTGCGCTTGTGAGCCACAGCACGCCAGCCGCGAGCCCTGAAGTAATGACCGCGCTTTGAATTTTCGCTCGCCTACGGCTGCTCAGCCACCGGCGCGGCGCCCTGCATCAACTCGCGCAACTTAGTCATAACTGTCGGCGGGTTGCCGCCGGGCGAAATGCGGGCGTCAAAAATCGCATTGGTCGGATCGCCGTCACCTTCGCTGATTCGCATCACTTCGCAACGCACGGAGATCACGTCTTTGGGGCCAGCGCGGCCGATCACGAAAACTGTGATTCGCTCGTACAATGCTGGCAAATCGGCCGAGCGAACGCGCAACTTACTTTCGGCCAGCCGTAACAGCACGCCTTTAGCCTTCTTCTTGCGCGGCCCAGCCTCAAATTGGACCGGCATGTCCATTCGGTGGGCGAAGTCGCCGACAAACAACTGCGCAGCCGTGGCTCCCAGTACCGGCTGCGCTCGCGGCGCCCGCTTGCTGGTTTCCGCATCGCGGCTGTCATCCTTGCGGCCAAGTAGCCGCTGCATAAAGCCAGCTTTATCAGCGCCTTTGACGTTAATTGGCGCGGCCTGCTGAATCCCATGATCCACGGTCGCGACCACGATCTCTTCGGAGTCGTCGTGATCTTCCTTGCCGTATGGCAGCTGCAATTCGAGTGTAGCGTTGGGATCTTGACGTACTGGCTCGCTGACTGGGCCGCTCGCGTAGCGGCGCGTAGTCTCTACCTGCTGGCCGTGAGCCTGATTGCTGCCACTGCCGCGCTTGCCAACTGCAGAGGATGCGGCGTCCTCAAGTGCAGATAGCAACTCATCGGCCGAAAACGCAAAACCGTCGGACATCGCAGGTGTCATTGCCTGTCCGAACTCTTGGTCTGCCGGTTGGGCCATGCGATTGAATGTTTGAGAGTGAGAAACTTGGCTCTGTGCAAGCGTCGACGCCGGCTGGGGCGCGGGGCTGGTTTGGACCGCTTGGCCCATCATCGTCATATCGAAGGCTGGCGGCCGCAAGGTGCTGGCCGAAGGAGGTGGATCACTTTGTTTGGTCGACGAACCCGATGCACCCAAAGGCGGGATAAAAGACGGCGCCTTTACCGCAGCCGGCGCACTGACCGCGTTAGGTGCGCTGACCGGCTGAGACGCCCTGACTTGCTGATAGCCACTGGCCACGGCTTGAGTTGCAGCAACGACCGGTTGAGTCGCCGTAACCACCGGCGGCGAGCTGACCGCACTCATGCTCGTTGGCGTGAAAGCCGCTTGGGCCTTCGCTTCGGACTCACTGCTGGCCGTTACGTCCGAAACATCTGGCAACGAATAAACAAAACGCTTGAGGTCAGGATTTTCGCGATTGCGGCCGACCGATACTGTGCCTCCGCGTTCGATGCCATGACTCTCAATAAAATCACGAAGTGCTGCCGCGGAGGTCGTCGTTCCGACCCTGTGCATGATCACTTCGACTTGCTGTTCACCCCACTCGCTGTCGACCACAATGGCACAGTTGCCGTCAATGGCGATGGCATCGGTGGCATTGCCGTCGGTCTCAACTCGCAAATAGACAGCCATTCCGATCGGTGGCGCCCGCAACGCTGTGACAATAATGCGTCGCCTGCCAAGCTCAATCAACGTGCCGATCGTGCGCGTGGACTCCCATTCCAGCGTCACTGTGGTATCGAGCGTGTCGAGCAAGCTGGTTGTGGCCATTAGTTCGCTCTAGGGGTTGGAAGGCAACGCGGGCAGTGGTTACTTGTGCAGCGCCCGATCAAAGGTGGCAGCGCTACTACTCTTCGCAATAGCCAAAGCCCTCGCCGATTTTGGAGCACGGCGTCGTCGGATCTACGCAGCCACTAACTCCCGATGTCTTGCAGACTTTTCGGCACAGTCCCGTCGAAGTCGAGGTGCCGCTATCGCCTACACAGGTGTAGCCCGGGGCGCAATCGTAGCTGACCTTGCACGCTTCGCCTTTGGCCTTGGTGCCCGCGCCCACGCACACAAAACCTGCGGAACCCAAGCTATAGCATCCCTGATTAGCTGGGCATTTTCCACCGACTGGCACACATGAAACGTATTTGGCGACGTCGCAGACTTTGTAGTTCTTTCCGGTGATCTTGTTGCAGGAATTGGAGTCGCATTGGCCATCCACTGTGCAAAACGGCGAGCAATTCTGGCTGCCATTCTGTGAGGTGACGCAAATTCCAATCTTGCAGCCCAAATTATCCGAGCAGTCTTCGCCCATACCGTGTTTGCCATTGGCGACACAGGCAACGGCATCCATGTCGTCGTAACCGCAGTGGGTATCGGCTGGGCAATTGGTCCAATCGGCCGGTGCGTCCCACGGCTTGCACGGCGCCGGGGCCTTAGCCGTGTCTACTTTGACGGTGTCTACTTTGACGGTGTCCACCTTGGCGGCATCCACTACGGCACTGTCGGCGGTCGCGCCGCCGTCGCTGACCGCTGTCGCATTGCCGGCCTCGCTGATGGTTCCGGCGGCTCCAGAGTCAACAGCGCCACTGCTCGCCGGCGCGCCATCGGACGATCCGCAACCCGCGGAACCTGCAGCCACAAACGCCGCGATTGCGACCACATGGGCTAAGGCGGAGTGCAAAAAGAAGGCGATCGATTTGCAACGGGAACGGAGCGGCGATTCGGCTTGAAAAGCCGTCGGTTTGCGACCCACCATCCAAGCAACGGGCCGAGGTGAAAAATCGACTTGATTTTGCACGGGCTCTAAGTTTCGCCGAGCAATCCACAACAACTTCATTCGATTGTGTCGCCGTCGGCACGTGCAACGGCGCGCCGCAACGCCAGATTGTGGCACAGCGATAAACAAACTACCACGCAATGCTTGTTTCGAAATTCACCACCGAAATTCCCCGCGGCCCCCGATTTGGGATGCCAGTGCCCTGTCGCTCGACAAGGAGTAAGGAGCTTTTCTGTCAGGGGCGTACTCTCGTACGTCCCTGACAGAAAAGTGACGCAGTGACGCAGAGATGCGCCCAAAGCGGGGGATCGCGGTGTTCTTGCGCCACGACCGCGCAGCAGCGCAACTGGTCCGCCTAAGTCGACTGCCCTGTCGCCAACGGGCTCGACTTGTGGCCGTCCTCTTTGCGCCGCAGCGACAGCGCAATCCACACGCCGATCAACGCAAGGGCCGCTCCAAACCACGTTAGGCTGTACTCCACATGCTTGGTAGGTAGCGGATGGACTGGAAAATCATAGCCATTGACAGGCCACTTGGTCGGGTCGACAAACTCGCCTGAGGCTTGCTCACCTGCTTCAACCAGTAAGTCAGGGTCAAGGTTGGGCACGCTGCGTGCAATCGCTGCCGGGTTGGGGAACATCCATACTTTTCGGTCCTTGCGGACGTTAACCGGTTGTTCGTCGCGGTTGAGCATGTTGACGAACTGCAGGCGACCGCGGACCAGTTGTGGCGGCTCTCGCTGCAAAGCCTCTAACCACTGGTCAATGCGTGCCTCCGGCGCCCAACCAAGTAACACTAGTACTTTTGGATACTTGCCGGTACTGACCGCAAACGGTACCGCCAGCGAGAACCCACGTTGACCAAATTTGTAGCGCGCAGTCAGCAACTGCGCGTGACCAATATCCAACTTGCCGGTTAGGGCAACCCTACGAAAATGCAGCGCTTTGTTGCGGTCACCTTCGGCGTCTAACGTCTGCAGCGCGGGCAGTTCGTCGTGTTGTATTCGATAGTTTTCAATCTTGGCCGTACTTTCGCTGTAGCGCCGCGCTTGCCAGTTTCCCAGAGCCAAAAGCACGGGCAGCATCGCCAACATCGCCAAAGTAGGGACGATTTGGGGCCTAAATTGCCGCCGTCCTGCCGCAGATTCCGTAGTCACGTTGAGCTAATCTCCTGGTGGATGGTCGCGCAACCACCGCATAGTGGCAGCCAGACGCTGCAAGTCTTCAGGTTCTTTATTGTACATCGCCCGCAGGTGCCCGCGCTGGTCAACAAGGACAAACCGCAAACTGTGCGCGGTGTCGAGCGGCGTCGGCTGCATCATCGCCGTCGCATCGCGCGGCAGGTCGGCACCCGGCAGGTCACTGCGAATGATGGCTTGCATAAATCCGCTCACCACCAAGCGCTCCATTGTCTCGTAGTTGCCGGTCAGAAACGACCAAATCTGCGGATTAGAGCCGTATTTTTGGCCAAACTGGGTCAAGACCTGTGGCGTGTCCGTCATGGGATCGACGCTGATCGACACCAGTTTTACGGCAGGACCATCCATCGCCCACGGCGCGATCTGCGCCTGCAACTCCGCCGTCGCCTTGGCCAACGGTGGGCACGCCGTCGGGCACGAGCTAAACAGGAAGTTGGCCGCCCACACCGTTCCCCGCAAGCTTTGATCGGTGACCGTCCTTCCAGTCTGATCAACCAGCACGAAAGAGGGCAGCGGACCCAGATCGTCCAATTCCGCTGGAGGCTTTGTGCAAGCACAAACGACAATAGCTAGCAATATTATCAAGTACTGCAGCATGTTTAATCCTTTGCCGTCAGCCAGTGGGCGTCCGGAAGGTCACCCGAGAGCGCCTCCAGAAATGCCACCAACGCGGCAGTGTCCACGCTGCCTCTGAGCTTGTGCAAAGTGAGTTCACGGTGACCCAACTGAGCACTATTGGGAAGAAGTCGATAAAATTCAATGACATCGGTTAAAGTCGCTAGCTGGCCGCTGTGCATGTAGGGCGCAGTTTGCGCGACGTTGCGCAGAGATGGCGTGCGAAAAGCACCCAGAAAATCTTCAAATTTGGGGTTGAGAAAGCGCAACTCCCGGCAATCCTTGGCATCGCTCCACGGCGACCCACAGCGAAACTCGTCGTTTTTGACCAAATCCGCCCCGATTGAGCGGCCCGCGTCGACACCTACGACTCCCGCAGCCGGCGGTAAGCCTAAGTTGTGAAAGGCCATATCCGTAAGCAGTGGCCCATTGTGACAATTGACACATCCCCCGCTGCCAATGAACGCCCGCAAGCCGCGCAGCGCCAGCGGCGAAAATCCAGTTCCTGCGTGACCACTGCCGGTCCGTGAGCCGCTCACAAAGCGATCAAACGGCGACACCTTCGGCACCAGTTTGCGCTGATAGGCCTCCAACGCCTTGCCGAAATTGGCAAAAACGCCATTTACCGCCGTCCGCTGCGCGGGGGCCATAGCTTGCCAAGCGCGATGTTCGGGGTGTTGACCTTGCAATGACAGCGGTCGGGCATGGGCGGGCAGGGCACTGAGCTCGGTCTGGCTCGGCATTTGCCCAAAAATCGCTTCATAATCCGAGCGATAGTGCGCTGCCAGTCGGTGTACCACGGCGGTGCGATCGAAGGCGTGTTCAGCGTCGTTCTCGATCGGGCCCAACGCTTGGGACCATACGCTGTCTTTGCGGCCATCGTGAAACAGGAACGGCAGATTCTGGGCGCCCACCAGTGTCGGTGTATTGCGGTTGACGTCGGCCACGCCGCGGGCCCGCGCTCGGCCGTCGCTGAAAAAACGCGCTGGCTGATGGCATGTAGCGCAGGCGATCGCCCCATTGCCAGAAAATCGGCTGTCAAAAAACAGTCGCCGACCTAGTTCGGCTGCGCGCCGGTCGTCGGCAAACCGATTTCCCGGGCTCGCTGTCAGCGCCGGTGGCGGCGACAACGACGACACCACTCGCAACTCGGCCGGTGTCCAACTGGCATGGACGTCGGGATCAGGGCAACCAGCCAGCCCTAGCGTCGCCGCTGCCAACCAACTCCATGAATACCAACGAATCACTGGGTCAGTGCTTCGGGTGGTTGCTCAAACGGCAGCTCAAGGCGATCGACCCCTGCGCCGCCGTGCACCTCCACGGTAAATACCCAATGGCCTTGCATGTGCAGTTTGAGGCCATCTGTTTGCCAATTGCTCGCCGCCACGCTGCGGGTCTGCGGTTGTGTCATCATGCCGTGGTGGTGCTCGGGCATCGCCGCGTCAAGAATCACAGTGGCGGCTACTGGCAATTCGGCACCATCGGCGCCGTTTATCGTCAATTCGGCGACGAAAAGTTCGCTGACTTTGGGGACGACAAATCGCAAAACTACGCGGTATTTCCCCAGTTTAGTGCGGCCACCTAGTTCTACCAGCGTGCCTGGCAACGGCGCAGCTTGCGGGGTCGTCGGAGTGGATACAGCCGGTTCCGTAGCAGAGGCAGCGCTTCCACCGGAACCGTTCGCCGGATTTGCCGGATAGCTTGCCGCTTGGCCCGGCGGCACTTGCCGACCGCACTGCGCTGTACTAGCGGAGAGAACAAGAGCGCTCAACGCCACTCGATAACCCAAAGCACTACCCATTAGCTGCAGTCCCCGGTTGATCATCGGGCGCCAGACCTGGCTGATCGCCGGCGCTGATCGTCGCCTCAGAAATGCCCAATTGTGCCGCCCGCTTGCGATCCAGGTGCGCAATGCCAGTCAATCCACGCTGAGGTGTGCCTTTGTTCACCCACAGCCAAAACACCCGACCCACCCCAAACCACATCAAGCCGCCGCCGGGCATCCACATAATCATGCCACCGACCTGCTGGTCGCTCATGACGTCAATCCCCAATACTCGCGGCGCAGTGGCATAAAACGTGTAAATGAGCTCACTTGACATGGTCAGGATCAGGCCAAGTGTCTTCATCGCCGTCATGTTGAGGCCGATGAACACCAGGCGCTTGGGCAGCGAGCGCGCCAGATGGGGCAAAGGTGCCACGACCACGAACCAGAAAATGACCGCCGTCACCATGAAGCACAAATGCTCAACGATGTGCCAGGCGTGAACTTCCAGTGCTAAATTGTACAGTTGCGGAAAATGCCAGCCCCACATCGCAGCTTGAAACAGAAGCAAAGCTGGCCACGGCCGGGTCACAAATCGGGCAAACGCCCCGGCACCGCGCAAATCATACAGGGCTTGCCACAGCCATTTGGGTACGCCAAGGACCAGCAGAGGTGCCCACATCAACTGCAAAACCATGTGTTGCAGCATGTGCGCGCTGAACAGCAACTCGTCCGCCAGATGGTGCAACGGACCATCGAGCGACAAGTACATGAGCGCTAAGCTTCCAAAAAAATAGACCTTTTGCGACCGCGAAGCAGCCTCGCCGCTGAGACCGAGGCGTCGATGCCAGCGCAGCAGAGCCCAAGAGTACGCAGCTGCCAAGGAAAGGGTGCCAATGATAATACTTTCATGGATATCCCAAATGAACCAATCGCCGATGGCGGTCAGTGCAGTTGTCGTGCGGCCAGCGATTAGGTTGCCCGGGTGCGCCCAAGCCGACGTCGTCGCCCAGACTGTCAATCCTGCGTAGCACGCCAGAGCGGCGACTGAGAACGCCACGCGCCGGGCTAGTGTTGGGGAAAGTCTAGGCATCAGGTGGTCACTGGGCGGCCAAGCGCAATTCGGGCTCCAGCGTCATGTCCCGCCCCTTCGGACGGAAGCTGCGGCTCGGTATCATGTGAATAAACAAGAGCTTGAGAACCGTAGCATCGGTATCTTCGCCATAGCAGCATCGCCCAAAACTCGCCAGCGCGTTCAGTCAGTCGCTCAGAGAAAGGCGAGTGCTGAAACAGCTAACCTTGTCGAATAAAGGCTAGTCAGCAACCTTGTCGCCAACGCAGGGCTCGCCAGCCACATTGGTACCTTTGAGGCTGCGCACATAGTACACAACTTGGCGAATTTCCTCGGACTTGAGCGTAGAGCCTTGAGAAGGCATCTTGTTACCTGCGCGACCATCTGCAACAGACGTGTACAAGTCTTTGAAAGTCCCGCCATATTTGTAGCAGTCGTCGGTCAGATTGAGTCCAAGCGCGGGCTTACCCTCACCCATGTCGCCATGGCAGACTTTGCAAACGCGCACGAACACGGCTTTGCCGTCGACAAACTGCTTGCTTTTAGCGTCAGCAAAGGCAGCATTGAACTTTTCGTCGGCTAGCGGCGGCTCCGCGCCAGAAGACTTGGTCGCCTTGACGTAGCCTGCTTGGACGTCCTTGGCCGTGACCGCCAGGCCTTCGCCAAATGGCAGAAACAGCCGCATCGCCAACGTCGACAACAGCAGAAAGATGGTGGCGGCGATCGCCAAAGGCGACAAAAACAGGAACTTATAAATCCCGCGATCACCGCGCAAGTGCATAAACTCGCCGACAACAGCGCCGAATTTGAACACCGACAGCGCCACCAGCAACGGCATCCACATCGGCTGGCCCGCATCCCAAATTTGCGGATAGGTTTTGAGAAAGGGCAGCGCCAATTCGACAGCAGTGACCACCGTCAACAAGATGCCTAGCCGGATGTAGGCCGCCTTGTGCGAGTGAGGCTGACCGCTGTGTTCGGCGTGGCTGTCGTGCGCTGCGCTCATGTTCAAACTCGCTTGGGGCCAAGGTGCAGTGAAGTTGACTTTCCGCAGGCCCAGTTACTTTGAAAGCAGTTTAGTGCGTTCGCGGTCTGGCAACCGCCTGGTCACCGAGCGGCGGCAATTCTGCGCGCCTCCGGCAATAGTGAGCTTTTACTGAATAAATTCGAGCAGGTATACAAAGGTGAAAATCACGATCCAGACGATATCGACAAAGTGCCAATACAGGCCTGCAACTTCGACGTTGATGGGCAATTTGACCGGATTGAGCTTACCCTTGTCGATCAGCACAGCCAAAATCGTCAACCAAATGACACCGACAGTGACGTGGCCGCCGTGAAAACCGGTCATCACGTAAAATGTGGACCCAAAGAGCGAAGTCGACAACTTGAGGCCGAGGTGGACGAAGTGCGAAAATTCGTAGACCTGAAAACCGACGAACGCCGCGCCCAGCAAGGCGGTCAAAAACAAGTAATTGCGCGCCATGTCGCGCTTTTTTTGCTTCATGGAGTCGACGCCCAACGCCATGGTCAACGAGCTCATCAGCAACAAGAAGGTCGAAATCGAGGTGATGCCGATCGAAAACACTTTGTCGGGCATCGGCTCGACTAGCGCTTTGCCGTGGTAGAAAAAGTAGGTGCCAATCAGCGAACCGAAGAACATGCACTCGGAGCCCAAAAATGCCCACATCGCCAATTTGATGTTGGGCTGGCCCATGAAGTTATTTTCGACAACCGCATGGTGACCGTGATCAGCGTGACCGTGATCGTGGTCGTGATCATGGTCGTGCGCGTGGTCGTGCGCGTGGTCGTGCGCGTGGTCGTGCGCCATCTCGGCTGGGGCAGTGGCTGCCAAATCTGCGCTCATTACATTCCCCTTGGCGGCTGTGGTCTTAGCTAGTGCTCTTGGTTAGCGATCTTGCTCTTGCTGGCGATCTTGGTTGGTCAGTCGGGCTATGCGGCTCGACTGCCTGTGGCGAGCGCGCTGCCCTAGAGCACCAAACATATTCCTGCCATGGCAAACCGCGCCATGTGCACTCTCTGGCCAAAACTGAGTAATCCGACACCAAAATGCCATTGGTTTCCATAGCAAAATGGAGCGGCGAGACGCCCCGGGCGATCGCTCGCGACCCACGAAACAAGCAGTGAGCACCCAATCAGATGGAATCTGATCGGTGCTCTAGACGGGCTCAGTCACCCACGCAATCAGGCTAGCGATAATAGTTATCGCACCGGCAATACTGAGTAGCCAACTGAACGGCAGCGTGCCAATCAGCAAAAGGCCGACTAGAATCATTAGGATACCGATGGAAACATACATGGGTTTCCACGAGTTCGATGGCATATGGATTTCTTCAGCCTGAGTCGGCACCGAAATCGCCATATCTGGTGAGTACTTGTGGTCCCACAGCGGGCGCTCAGAGTAGACAACCGGTGTAAAATCAAAGTTGTGCACCTTGGGCGGCGAGTCGCACAACCATTCGAGCGTGCTGGCATCCCACGGATCGCGGCCCGCATCCCTTCCGCCCTTGACGCTCGTGACCAAGTTGTAGACGAATATCAGGGTGCCAATGGCCATCAAGACCACGCCGCCTGTAGCCAGTAGGTTGTCCACGTTCCAGCCGGCATCGGCAGGATAGGTGTAAATACGCCGCGGCATGCCCCGGTTGCCAAGGTCGTGCATGGGCCAAAATGTCACGTTCATGCCGATGGCAAACAACCAGAAATGAATTTTGCCCAGTGATTCCGACATCATCTTGCCGGAAATTTTAGGCATGTAGAAGTAGAAACCTGCAAACAGGCCCATGATGGCGCCACCGACCAGCACGTAGTGGAAGTGCGCTACCACAAAGTAGGAATCATGCTGCTGCAAGTCTAACGGGGCATTCGCGTGCATGATCCCAGACAGGCCACCAATAGTGAACAACGGAATAAACGACACGGCAAACAGCATGGCGGTCGGAAAGCTCAATTTGCCATTCCACAACGTGCCTAGCCAGTTGAAGATTTTCACCGCAGTCGGAATCGCGATGATCGCGGTCGTCGAGGCGAATACGGCGTCGGCGATGGGGCCCATTCCTGAGGTGAACATGTGGTGGCCCCACACGCCAAATCCGACAAATCCAATGAAAATGCCCGAAAAAATGACGGCGTGCTGACCGTACAGCGGGCGGCGCGCAAACACCGGCAAAATCTCAGAGACAATGCCCATCGACGGCAGAATCAAAACGTAGACCTCAGGGTGGCCGAACACCCAAAACAAGTGCTGCCACAAGTGCGGATCGCCGCCCATGGTGTATTCGTAAAACACGGTGCCAAAGGTGCGGTCAAAAGCCAGCAAAATCAGGCCGACGGCGACTGGCGGAAACGAGAATGCCAGCAAGAACTGAATGACCAACATCATCCACGCCAGCACCGGCACCCGCATCAGCGTCATGCCCGGCGCCCGCATGTTGAGGATAGTCACCACGAAATTGACGCCGGCGACCATCGACGAAATGGCCAGCATGGTCAGGCCAGCCCACCAAAAATCGATGCCTTGCGACGGAGTGATGCCCTTACTGGTCAACGGGGCGTAGCCTGTCCAACCTGCAGCCGGAAACTCGGCGAAAATCAACGAGGAGTTCAGCAAAACCGACCCGAAAAAGAACGTCCACCAGCTAAAGGCGTTCATCCGCGGAAAGGCGACGTCGCGGGCGCCAATCATTAAGGGCACGAAATAGTTCGAAAATGCCGCAATCATGGGCATGATCGCCATGAACACCATAGTGGTGGCGTGCATGGTGACAAGACCGTTGAAAGTGTCGCCGATAAAGATATTCTGATCGGGCAACGCGAGCTGAATGCGCATCAGCACGGCTTCCAAGCCCCCGATCAGAAAGTAAATCAGGCCAGCTGCACCGTACAGGATGCCGATCTTTTTATGGTCGACGGTCGTCAGCCAATCAACAAGCCCATACTTGTTTTCGCGGTCTTGGTGGTAAACCGGTGCTAAAGCGCGGTCGAAATCAGTAACGGCTGCCATCCGTATCTCCGTTTTGCCGTATCCGGTTTGGGTGCCCAGCGGGTTTTGTCCGCAAAGGGAACTGGGCGGGTTTGGCCCGCAAAGGGTACTGAGCGGAATTAGCCCGCAATTGGGCCAGTTCCAGCCCAAATGCCAGCCGGTGTGATCACTTCAAGCTGGTGAGGTACGCGGCAATGGCCGCAGCTTCGTCAGGCGTCATCGCAATCTTGGTCATTTTTGCGCCGGGTTTGACCGCTTGCGGGTCCTGTATCCACTTGGCGAGATTCTGTGGCGTGTTCAGCAAGGTGTTGGCAGCGATGGTCATTCGTGAACCCACGTGGGTCAGATTGGGTCCGGTCGTCACCGATTGCCCCGCCGATTCCGCCCCTTCCAAGCCCTTGACCAAGTGGCACGCTGGGCATGTCTTGTCGCGGAAAAGTTTAGCACCCTTCTCCAATTCTGGAGTCGCCGGGGCAACCGAGCTCGCCATTTGTTCGCGTGCCCATGTCTCGTAGCTGTCCAGCGTGTATTTCTTGCCGGCGTATTCGACTTCGACTTCCTTGGCCGGCGGGTGCACAAACAACTTGGTGCCCATTACAGCGTGACTGGCGCCGCACAATTCTGCGCACTGGCCGTCGTAAATGCCTGGTTCTAGTGGAGTAAAATATAATGGGTAGGTGCGGCCTGGCGTTGCATCGCGTTTGCCCGTGAGCCGCGGAATCCACCACGCGTGGATCACGTCCGACGACGTCATGTTCATAACTACGGCGGTATTGGCCTCGACGTGGACTTCGTTGGCAGTCTGCAAACCGTTAGCCGTGCCACTTTTGTAGGTAAAGTCCCACCACCACTGCTTGCCGGTAACGTCAATTTCGATGATTTTCTGATTCTGGTCAGGATGTTTGGCTAGTTGAAACAGCCCAACCAGCATCGGGATGGTAATGACAACGACAATGACCGTCGGAATTGCGGTCCAAATCAACTCCAAACGCGCATCGCCGTGGTTCTGCGGCGGCAAACTGTCGTCGCCGGCGGCGCGCCTGAAGCGCACAATGGCCACGGCCAAAAACCCGAATACTGCAACGCCGATCACGATATCGACGTACAGCAACATCTTGTAAAAGAACGAGCTTATGTTGCCCGAATCGCTAATCGTGGCATGGGTGTCGCGCGGAGCCAGTTCAGTCGAGCAACCAGCAACGGCGGCAATCGCAATAATCGCTGCTATGAGCAACACCGGGCTCAGCAGCGACTTGCGGCTAGTCGAGCCAGTGCGGGCCGGCGACAGCAAACCGAATTGCCGCGTGTACCAATCAGGCAAGCGAATCGGCTGTATAGTCCTGAGCATGCGACCCGCCCAGCGAGTGGTCGGGCTCAAGCAAAATCGAAGTGATTTTGCTGAGCTTCTTACCAGCACAGCGTATGGCGATCGCGCTTGGGCAACTTTGGCCATGACGTAATCCTGTTGAACTAAATGATTTTGCCGACTTGCGCGAGCTGTCCCGCTTCGTCGCGCCGCATGGTATGCGAATGCGCACATCAGGTCACGCGCCAAAGCACGCACTGGGCCGTGTGCCGACCGCGCGGCGCAAGGCTTGCCCGCCCGAGGGCGCGGAGCTTACATCAATGGAGCAAAAGGTCCACTGTCATAGCGGCGAACACTGCGTGCAAGTAGATCAAGGATGCTGCAAACACTTTGCGGGCACCTGGCTCGCTGTCGTGCCGATATAACCGCAGGCAAACAATGACGAACCATATGCTGACTGCGAGCGCGAACAACCCGTAACCAAGCGACAAGCTTCGCGACACGGCTGGAAAAATTGCGAACGGCACCATGCTGATCGCGTACTGCAACATGCGCAGCCGGGTATGCGCCGAACCATGGGTCAGAGGCAGCATCGGCAGTCCCGCGTTGGCGTAGTCGCTGGTTCGAAACAGCGAAATGGCCCAAAAATGCGGCGGAGTCCACAGGAAAACGAGCACAAACATGTTGAGCGACTGCCAACCGATTGAGCCGTTCAGCGCGGCATCGACGATCAAAGGAGGCGCCGCTCCGGCAGCTCCGCCGATGACAATGTTCAAGGGTGTTCGGGGTTTGAGCCAAATTGTGTAGACGATCACATAGAAGGCAATGGTCGCAGCACCTGCGACGCAGCCCGCCCAGCCACCATAGGCCAATAAGATCAAGCAGCCGAAAATCGCCAGCAGCCAAGCCCAAGCCAAAGCTGCGCTTGGAGCCACCAGACCCGTAGGCAAAGGCCGGTTGCGGGTGCGTTCCATCTTGGCGTCGAGGTCGCGCTCAAGCCAAGCGTTGAACACCGAACTAGCACAAGCACACAGCGCCACCCCGGTCAGGATCGCCGCCGACAGCGACCACTGGGGCCATTGACCGTCATTGATGGCCAAGGCCGGCACGCCAGTAAAAAAGACCAGACCAACCACGGATGGCCGGGTCATCGACACAAACGCGCGCGCACGGGTCCCCCAGGACGCAGCGGGACGCGCCTTGAACGCAGACTGGGGGGGATCTTGGGCGGGATGAGCGATAGCAGTCACGTCTGGCCAATCGGCACACGCATGGACAGCGCGCACTTCAGTTGGGGGTGCTGTTGAGATTCGCGCAGCGTTGGCGCGCCTCCAGCGATCAAAGTTATCGGGAACATTGACTGCCAGTTGGCCGGCTAGGAGCCTGTCGGAAATCAATCGGTTATTAAATATCTTTGCGGTTATACACAATGAATCTATTGCGATCCGACGGTCTCCTAGCTTCTCAGATATTCTCAACTGTCCAAGAACTGCCCGGAGTGAATCCGTGCAGTTTCGGACAGT
>SHZD01000049.1 GCA_009692465.1 Myxococcales bacterium | reverse complement strand
CTGGGCTGGCCGTGTCTGGGCTGGCCGTGTCTGGGCTGGCCGTGTCTGGGCTGGCCGTGTCTGGGCTGGCCGTGTCTGGGCTGGCCGTGTCTGGGCTGGCCGTGTCTGGATTGGTCCAGGTTTGGGACTGCGCTGGCCGACTGGTCGCCTTGCACTGACACCGACCAAACCTCAGTTAGGAACTGTGACAATTCAAGTCGATCGATTTGATTCTTGCCGGAGCGGCGAGTCGACTTGCAAAGTCGCGAGCTTGCGACCCACCTAGCAAGCAAATGGAACCCTGTGACAGAACAACTTGTTCTGTCACCGTTCCTTAGTGTAGTGATGCGCGCGCCGTTGGCAATGCCAATCGCACCCGCCTACTTGGGCGCCTCGACTGGCGGCGCGCCGTCCTTGGGTTGACCCTCTTTCGCTTGTTTTTCGAGCAGTTTGGATTGCTCGATTTCCTGAATGCGCGACACAATCGCGATCAGATTCTTCCACTTGAGGTCGAGTTCCTTGGTCTTCTTGACCAATTCGTGGCGCTTGGCCACCCACTCCACCCCGAGCTTTTTGGGCGCCGCAGCCGCCATCGCCATCGCTACCACCTTGTCCCATTCGGGCGCCGGTGTCGGCAACTTTTTGATATTGCAGTGCAATTTCAGGGCCTCGCGCGCACTATCGCGATCGGTCTTGAGCTTGTCGGCGACCGCTTGAGCCGTGTCCGGATCGGTATCCAAAGCATCCTTGAGATAGGCCTTCCACTTCAGAGTAGCCTTGGCGCCGTCATTGAAATACTTGTAGTAAATGATGGCCAGCCGGACCAAGATCGCGTGGCGCTTGGGATCTTTAGCCAACACCCGCTCGTAGTAGTTGGCGGCGTCTTTGGGCTCGCGCAACCCTTCGAGCGCGAGCGCATAGCCGGTCAACGCTTCCAAGTTGTCTTTTTCGAGCTCAAGCGCCTGCTTGTAGACGCGGGCCGAATCGCGGTAATTGAGGTATTCCAAATAGATGGCGCCCAAGTTGAGCCGCGCCGACACGCTGGACTTGTTCAACTGCACGGCATTCTTAAACGCCACCACCGCGCGCGCTTGATCGCCCAAGTTGACGTAGACCATGCCTAAATTGGCCCAGCCTTCCGCATTGGCGGGGTCGATCTGCAGCACTTTTTCTTCCAAAATCCACCGCGCAATATCGTATTTGCCCTGCTTGAGGTTAATCAAACCGCGGATATTGAGGGCGATGGTGTCCTCTCGATTGACGCGCAAGGCCTTGCGCACAAACTCAGCCGCCAGTTTGAGATCGTCCTGTTGCAGCCAGTACAAGGCCAGCGCCACGTTGTTCATCGCATTGTCGGGGTCTTGACCCAAAATGGAGTCACAGATGCCCTTGGCTTGCTCAGCTAAGCCTTTGGCCTTGTTGACTTCTGCCGCCTCAAGGTAGCGCTGGGCTTGGGCCAGCAACGAGCGGGCAATGTAAGCTTGTGCGGATAATTGCAAGCCTTTTTCGCGATCGTCGCGCGGCTCGATGCCTTTGGCCGTCTCGTAGGCTTTGCGGGCGTCCTCGTACTTGCCCAAGCGCTCATAGGCCATGCCGAGGTTGAAATAGGCCTCGTAAAACCGCTTGTCGGCGTCGATGGCGCGCTGGAACTCCTGAACCGAACTGGTGTAATCCGGTTCGCACTTGCTGCACCGCCCGTCTGCGGACTTGCACACCGCTGGACACTCGTACTTGCTGCACTTGTTGCTGGCCTTGTCGATGAATTCGCCGACTTTACACGGACCTGCGCCGTCCGAACTGCCGGATTCCAATTCTTTTTCGCTGCATTCACGCGGAACGAGATCGCAGCCCTCGGCCCCGGCCTTGCAGCGCACGTATTCAAAGTTGGGGGTGCCAGGGACCGCTTTGCCAGCGGGGTCATCTGGGGCGGGCGGGGCTTCCAGTTTCTTGATCCAGTCCCCGCACCAGCGCGAGCCGGCGACCTTGAACACCTTGTCGTCGCACTTCTTGGTGTCCAGCTCGCACGCCAAGTCACGCTTGCCCGCAACCCACGGTTCGCACGGCACTTCAATGTCTTTTTCGACTTCTTCTTCTTTGCCGCTCTCAGTCTTGATCATCTCCTTTTTCTTTTCGGTGCGCACATACTTGGCGCAGCGGTCGAGCACGCAAGCTTCCGGATTTTCCAAGGCCAATTCGGCGCATTGATTGGGACCTATGCGTTCGCACGACTTGCCCAGCGACACAAAACCGCTGGCGCAACAGCTGCCGTCGTCGACGATTCGGTAAGGACTGCACTTGGGGACGGGACGCAGGGCGTGCTGCAAACCGGCCCGCATTGCGTCTTGGGCGTTATTATCAATGCCTTGTAGGTATTCTTGCGCCAAAGCCGGGGTGGCATGGCCGACCACCACTAGGGCCGTGGCGACCACCAAACCGCGGCAAGATACATCGAGCCATGCCGGCAAGACCCTTGGCATAATAGGCGAATTCGTCAACATCTTCACTCCCTGCTTACCGGCCGATCGACTGCGACTTGCTCGGCCTACCTGACTTGCTGAAGGGGCGCTCGCTGGTGGCGCGCCACTGGAGGGGCCACCCTGATAGGCGGCAGCCTATTTGCCGCCCTTGGCCTTGGCGTGCGCGGTGACAGCCTCAGGCTTGTACGAAACGGTAAACTTGCCACGGCGCACCGTGGTCACAAACGCCGCCGATGTCGCCGGATCAGTCGATTCGTTGGCCGACACTGTCTCAGCGGCTTTGGGCAAATTGGGGTCCTTTTCAACGGTCGGATAGGCATCCGGGCTGACTTTGGCCGCGTAATCGCCGGCGAGCTTGGACCACTTGTTATACACACCCAAGTTGTGGGCGATCTTGATCGCGTTGCCGAGCGCGGCCAGCGACTGCTCTTCGATCGGCACCGCCTTTTGCTCGATGGCCAGCTTGTATTGATCAGCAAGATCTGGAAACCGCTCGACTTCTGGAGGGACCGGCGCTTTGAACAGGTCCTCTTTGAAGTTGAAGTACAGCAGGCCGACCCGAAACATCGCCGCCGCCGCCCAACCGCGACCGCCACCTGCTGCGGCCAAGTCGAACACCTTGAAGTACTCACTCTCCGCTGCCTTGAGCGCCTCCGCTTTCTTTTGCAGAGTCGGAATCAAGCCTTTCATGTTCTTGACCGTCCGCAGCGACAGCACATCGAAGTCGTCAAACAGGTACTCGGTCTTGTAGAACAGCGCTTGCGCCGCAAACACACCAGCGGAGCCCTTGCGCGCATCGGGCTTCTCATAGGCCTTGGCCGCGTCATCGGCCGCGCGGACCACGTCTTTGCGATTCTTGACCGCACTCGCCAAGCGCAACGTTTCGACTTTGCGGCTGAGTGCTTCGACATGCAGGTCCGGCCGACCGGGATAGCGGGTCACAACCGCGGCATAGGCAGCGGCGGCCAGCTTGGCCCCTTCAGCGCCCATTCGGTCGAATACGTGGCCTTTTTCCATCTCGGCGTCGGCGACCAAGCCCTTGAGACGCTTGGTCTTTTCGTCGTCGCCTTTGAGGTTGTTGGCCACCCCGATGAACTTATCGTAGGCGGCGGCGGACTCCTTGTACTGCTGCAAGGCGACCAAGATGGTGCCGGCGTTGATCAGCGCCTGGGCGGCGTCGGCGTTGTCGCGGAATTTGGCCATGTCGAGGAACGCATCGGCGGCCTCGCGAAAGTTGGTCATGGCCTCATACAGCAGACCGACATTGAATTTGGCTTCCGGGGCGACCTTGGACTTGGGAAATTCCTTGACGACGCGCTCGTAGGTCTCGATCGCGACCTTGTCTTGCTGCTGCAATTCGTAGATCAGGCCCTTGTTGTACAGCGCAACGCCAGCGAGCTCGGGCTCTTCTTGCTTAAAGCGCGCCAAAATCTTGTCGTATTTGGCGTGGGCACCGTCGTAGTCTTTCTTGTCGGCCAGCTCGCGCGCTTGCTCAGCCACCGACACCGCGACGTATTTCTTGAGGTCCTTGGGATCGAGCAAGATGCGGTTCTTGCGCTTGAGCATCAACTCGGCCCATTCTTCGATTTTAGGCCAATCCTTGAGCCGAGCGTAAATGTCGATCAGGGTTTTCACTGCAATTTCAGCGACTTTATTTTCTTCCTGGTACTTGTACACCCGCTCGTAACCGCCAATGGCTTCCTTGTACTGGCCGCGGTCATAGAATGCCGACGCGGCTAGGTACATGATTTCAGGAACTTTAGTCCCCTTGCCGCACAACCTTTTGTTGCCCTTGATGCAGCCTTCTTTGGATTTTTCCATCAATTCCACATATTTATCGGCAGCCGCAACGTAGCTGCGCTCCAGCTCGTGCAGTTCCTGACGCTGCTTGGGCAAGCCCGACGCCTTGATGTCCTCTTCGGTCAGCTCTTGCTTCTTGTCGCGCTTGACCTTGGTGACTTTGACGCCGTCGCCGGCCACGGACGCCACCAACGGCGGGCAGTCGGGCCTCTCGACCCATTTCTGATCCTTGTCCAACCAGCAAGCGCGCTTGTGGCGCATCAACTCTTCGGTGGCATAGATGACGCCGAGCGCTGCAGGTTCCAAAAACTCGCCTTCCGGATCGGCGGCAATCACGAACTCATAGGCTTGGCGCGCCTTGTCGTAGTCCTTGAGTTGGTCGTACAGAATTTCGGCCAAGTAGAAACTGACGTAATACGCCTTCTTAGCCTTGGGCCACCGTCGCAAAAACTCGCGGTAGTCCTCGACAGCCTTGGCGTAGTAAAGCTTGGCCTTTTCGACGTCCTTGGTTTCTTCCTCGGTCTTTTGCGCCAACTGGTGATAATAGTTGCTGATAAACAACAACGCGGTCTCACCCATCTTGTCGGCTTTGTCGAGTGCTTCGCTGGATTTATTGTCTTTCTTGCTGCGCAGCGACTGCACCCACGGCGAGGTGCGGGCGTCGGTAAAGGCCAAGAATTTGCGCATCGCCGCTTCGATATCGGGAAAAGCGCCCAGTTTGCGGTAAACATCGATGATCGACTCGTGCCAGTCGACACAGCGCGAATCCGTCGGGCGCTTTTCGATAAAGTGGGTCAACAGGTCAGTGGCATCTTTGTCCTTGTCAATCGAGATGTAGATTTCGGCCAGCTTGAACAGCCGCTCCCACATCTTGGCTTCGCCCTCCACTTCAGTGAAATACGCCTCGGCCTTGGGCCACGCGCCATCGAGCTCCGCATAGGCCTGCACCAGGTCCTTGAGCGCTTGGTCGCGAAATTCAATGCTGCCGCGCTCTTGGGTCTTGTCGCCGATTTGCTTGACAACCGCTTGAAAGGTTTCAATAGTTCGCTGAAATTCGCGCAAGTTGTAATACACCCAGCCCAGCTTGTAGAGCGCGTAGTTGTACAACTCGCTTTTCTTGTAATTCTGGGTGATTTTCTCGTAATTCATCTTGGCCAAGGTCAAGTTGTTGGCCTCAAAGAAATACTCGGCCAAGGCCAAGTGTGCTTTGGGAATCAGCGGGCTGGTCTGGTGATTTTGAATGAGCCGGTTGAGGTACTGAACGCCTTTTTGCGACAGCACTTTGTCACCCAGCGCCTTGCCCTGCTGCATTGCGGCCTTGCCCAAGCGATACAGGACTTCGGCCATCCGGCCATAGGTCGGGTGCTGCTGAAGAATTTTCTCGTAAAAACTGATGGCTTTTGCGTAGTTTTCCACCGGCTGCACCGGCTTTTCCTTCAGGATATTTTTGGCAAACTGGTCCAAGTCTTTGTTAAACCTGGCCATCTCCACCAGGTACTCGAAGCGGGTTTCCTCCCACCACGCCTCAGCGAGGCGAAAGTAGTACTCGGGGCGATTCTGGTCCCCCGGCGAGGCGCGATCGAGCAGGTCCTCCAAGGTTTTGATAGTGCGCTTGCGAATCTTGGATTTCTCCATTTCCTGCGCCCGCACTTTGTCCGTAAATCCAAGCTGATCGAACTTGTCGACTTCAAAGCCGCCGGTCTGCAACTTGTCTTCATCGCGCTTGACCTTGGCCGGCACTTTTTTCTTGTCTTCTTCGACCAAAGTGCCTTTCTTGTCGACCTTTTTGGTCGCCGAACCGGCTTCGATGTCAGCTTCTTCCTGAGCGCTCGCCAACGATGCCGTGCCAAAGACGGCGGCGGCGGCGATACAGCCGGTCAGATAGCGAAATGTGTGCATGAATTACCTGCCAACAAATTAAAGACGGAGCCTACTTTTGGCTCACGAGCTGCAAAAACTTGGGCTTAAACTGACCCAGCTTGTTTTCTGCCTTGCACTTGGTGCGCAAGAACGAGCGATACGCGCCAATCTCGTCCTTCCAAAACTCGCCCTCAAACGGCCACGACATCGAATCTGATCCGGCAATGGCAATCGAGCCTTCTTTGGCCACGCCGTCGCCCAGTTCCTTGCCTTTGCCTGCCTGCTCGTCTTCAATTTCTTGAGTGCGGATTTCGTCCAAGTCCAAGCGCAGTTGCTGCAGTTTGTCAAAGTACAAGTCGAGTTCCTTTTGAGCTTGACGTAGTGTTTGCTGAATCACCACGCCGGCTTCCGACACGCGCTCGGTGCGGCGCTGGCCCAGCTTGTTGAGCAACTCGTCGCCAACCGGGCCCAGCGCGGCCAGATTGGCGCGAATCACCTTATCTTCTTTGTCAATTTGCTTGACCGTCTGGTGCAAGTTGTAGAACTCGACGTTGCCGAGCACCGGCGACTGCAGTTGACGCGGCAGACCGACGCCGGATTTGGGCTTGTTCACTGCCGCCAAGAAATTGTTGTAATACTCTTCGGGTTTGCGCGAGCGCTTGAGAAAGTCACGCAGCGGCGGACCGAGCACGAACACTTTTTCCTCAAACATCTTCATCGCTTGTTCGGCGCGATCGGCGTGGCACAGGTTGACGTAGGCGGTCGCCTCTAACACCCACAATTCGGGGTAAAACTGGTGCGAAAAGTACGGGCTGTGCAGCGCATGAAAGGTGCCCAGCGCCCGCGAGACGTCGCCTTTGAGAAAGTACGTCCAGCCGGATTCGTAAAATGCCGTTGCCAACTTAGGAGAAGTCTTGCTGATTTTCTTGTAGTAGTAGATCGCCGCATCAAACTGCTGAATGTCGTAAGCCAAGCGGGCCAGCGCCAAGTAGGCCAAGTCGACCACTGGACGGCCTTCGGCTTGGTTTTCGGCAGCGAGCACGGCTTTTTGGAACGATTCCGAGGCGTCTTTGACTTGAGCGCCAACCAGCTTTTCTTCGGGGTTATCCGGAATTGACATCAGGCCAATCAAATACTGTGCTCTAGCGTATTCATTGGCTTTTTGCGAAACCTTTTCCAGATAGGGCCGCGCTTGATCCTTGACCCCAAAGTCATTGAGCGATTCGCCAACGAGATAGTAGTAGGCGTCTTGAAAGGCTTGATCAAAGGCGGTGACGGTGATCTTGGTCAATTCTTCCAGCTCTGGCGGCCGGTAGATAATCAGGCGGCGTAGATCGCGCAACTGGATGAACGCTTGGGTGAAAAACAGCTTGTCCGAGCCGGACTTGACCACGTCGAGCAAGGTGTCAGCGGCCGACTGAATCAGACCGGCGCGGGCTAAGGCGTTGGCGATGCCGTATTTGGCGCTGTAGGCTTCAGTCGAATCCGGAGCAAACGCGACGCCATCGACACCCTCGTCAACAAACTTAGTGAACGTTTGGATTGCTTTGACGAATTCGCCGCCGACGGCGTAGTTTTGGCCAGCGGCGAGCACTTTGCCTGCAAACATCTTGCGTCCAGCTTCTTCGCGCTTTTTCTGTTCTTCCAAAATGCGCAGCGATTCCTCTTTGAGGCGGGCCTCTTCTGCGGCTTTTTCGGCTTCTGACAACTCGCGTTCGGCTTTCTTTTCCGGCGGTGGGGCCGCGGTCGTTCCCGCTTTGCCCGAACCGGCGGAAGCGGTGGTAAGCATATACTGAATCAGCTTGGCGGAGGCGCCGCGCCGCTTGAGCTCCATGATATCTTTGGGAACTAGCGTGAACTTGCTCGCATCCTTGACGATTTTCTTGATGATCGTTTCATCTGGAACTTCGGATTCGAGCAACACGAAGACTTGGTCCAGGGTGATGGCGTGGGCAGAGGCGGCCACGCCCAAGACCAGCGCAAAAGTGGCGGCCGTCGCGGACCGGCGCAGCCAATGGGTGCTCCACAGCGATGGCGGGCGGGCGAAACCAACCGCGGGAGGCGTCACAAGCTGGTTTGCCACAGCATGCTGGTTCGGCAGTGCATGCTGGTTTGCCACAGCATGCTGGTTCGGCAGTGCATGCTGGTTCGGCAGTGCATGCTGGTTTGCCACAGCATGCTGGTTCGGCAGTGCATGCTGGTTCGGCAGTGCATGCTGGTTCGGCAGTGCATGCTGGTTCGGCAGTGCACGCTGGTTCGGCCCAGCACGTTGGTTTAGCAGTGCAACTTGGTTTGACATAGCAAGCTGGGGCAGCGATGGCTTCATCTGGACTCCGGTGAACGGGGCTCAACTGGCAATTCGGGTACGGCGGGCAGCGCAGTGCGCAAGGTCAGCCCAACCCGCGAGCCGGCCGCAGTCGGACCACTGCGGGCTGATTGCGCGGCCAACCAGCGCCTACTGGGGAGGGGCGGTAAAGTAGGTCAGACCGATGAACACGGCGAGCGGGTGGGCGAGGCCGCCAGAGGCATCGTTTTTCTGGTCGTTAAATCCGGGGTAAAACAACTGATGGTAGTCGGCGCGCAGCGCAAAATGCTCGCTCAAGTAGAACTGGGCTGAGGCGCCCACATTGCCGGCGGCATCGATGCGCTGCTTGCCGAGCGGATACGCTTGGGTGGTCACGGTGGTCACCACCGCGCCGACCCCAAAGCACAACGCAACGTCAAACTCGCCCAACTGGGTGCCAAAAAAGCCAATCTTACCGTGCAGCAAGTTCCAATCGGCGCCGGCGGAAGCATAGGCCGTCAGCGTTTGCGGCAAGCGCACTTGCAATTCAAAGCCTTCGGGGCGTTGACCCTGCAATTTGTTGCGCAGCGACGTGGCCTGCTCCGCGGTGTAAACGCCGTGAATGTTGAGCGCCAAGTCCTCCGAAAAATAGTAGTTGTAGCCCAAACCAGCGGTGATGTAGGTCCAAAAGTCGTCATTGGGCACGGCGCCGATCAGCAGCGACAGGCCATGGCGGCCTTCTTTGACCACCGCCCGCTTCTGAACCACTTTGATATCGCGGCGTTTAGCCCAGTCGAGCCGCGAGCCCGGTGGCACCAGATCATCGCTCAATCCGTAGATGTTCTGGTCGCCGGACGTGCCACCGAGGTCCGGCATCGCCGCCTTTGGTCTGGCTTTGGGGGTCGGCATGGCAAAAGGCGTGGCTGCGGGGTCTTCGCCCGGCGCTGGCTCAGGCTTGGGCTCGGCCGCCGCGTCCTTGGCGGGCTCAGCGGTCTCAGGCTTGCCGGGTTCGGTCTTGCTGGGCTCGGTCTGGGCTTCTTCTGCCGGCGGATCTTCCGCGGCAGCGTCGGGCGCGGCCAGCACGAAGGCAGTCATTGCAACGGTGCAAGCAAGCGCCGCCAAGCGATGGTGTCGGTTAATTGTCATCGGTCGGTACACCTTTGCCGCCACAAGCGCGACGGCGCGCGCCACAAGCGCAGCCCAAGAATGGGTAATTGTGGGCTATTTGGTCAAAAACGCCAAGCCTGCGGAAAACTCGACTGGCGCCAGAAACGCAATGCTTTCCTGGGGGTGGTAAATGTATTGCTTGTAATCGACCCGCACATTGAGGAAGCGGGTCAAAAAGAAGCGAAAGCCGATCCCCCAAGCGCCGCCGATTTTGATTGCCGCTTTGGCGGGTTCGTTGCCCTGCGATTCGTCGATGTCGGCATTGATAATGCCGGCGCCGATATTGAAGTTAATGTCGAAACTGGTGATCTTCTTATCAAAAATACCAATCTTGCCATGAAACGGACTAAACGCTAGGCCTATCGACGACAGCCAGTTGAGCTTGGGGGCGCGCTGCGATCCGACAGTCAAGTCGGTGAATTTGTTGGTGCTGGTTGGGACGTGCTCAATGAACGCCAAAATTTTCGACGGCTTGGACAGCATCAAGGCAAAATCGGCATCAATCGCGATGGTATCGGTCAGAAAAAAGTCAGCCCGACCGCCTACGGTCGTGAAAAGGTAAAAATTGTCGTTGGGGATGATGCCGTAGTGGACTTCGCCTTCGATACCAAATTGGCGTTCATACAAAGGGTTTTGCAGAGACGGCACCGCAATTTCGGGGTTCCAGTAGCGGAGCAACTCTTTGTCGATGGCTTCTTGGGCTTGAGCCAGGCGCGGCGCGGCGCCACTGCCGATGGCGAAAAGGAGGGTCAGGTAGCACAGGCGAGTCAACAGTTTGGGCATCGGGATTCTCCGATTGGGCGACAAGTAACGATTGGGTGCCAGAGGCCCGGGGCGAATAAGGCGAATGAGGCGAATGAGGCGAATGAGGCGAATGAACAACCCTACTTGCACTTGCCGGTGCAGGAACTGGCACACTTGCCACCACAGCACTTGCTCTTGCCGTCCTTGCCACAGGGCAACAGGTCGGGCGCGGCGGCGCTGCGGCACAGGCCGTTGGGACCGCACGAGTTGTTGCTGCACTCGCTGCTTGCGGGGTCGCCGCAGTCGGCGTCGGTGGCACAGGCCAGACGAAACGGCAGGCGAGCGTCCCGCTCACTGTCCAACAGTTCAAAGCGCCATTCTTTTTCGGTGCTGAGGAAGACTTCGGCCAGCGACGGAAACAACGGATTGACCACGTTGAGCCGACCGCGGGCGGCGTGCATCACGCCAGGCTTGAGCGCACCATTGATACCAAAGGCGCTGCTGTCGGTAAAACCTACGCGCCATTGACCGGCCAGGGCGTAGCGCACTTTGAGCACTGCGCGGGTGATGCTCTCATTCCACACGCCGCTGCCCGGGCAGCTGGGCTGATCAGCGCAGCGATTGAAGCTGGCCGTGTTGATAAATTGGTAGGTCCCTTGCGACCGACAGGCCAGTTCTTGCAAGGTCGGATCGGGCGCCAGCTTGCCCAAAGACTGGATTTGGATGACGTGGATGTGAATGGGAAAGCGGTCTTGGGCCATTTTCTTGAGCAATTCTTGATAGGTCACATTGATGAAACTGCATTGTTGCCGGCACAGGCCGCCCGGGTTCTTGGGCTGATCAAAGGTAGTAAACAAGAAATTGTCGTTGTGCGTGCAGGTATCGGGGCCGTCCACCAGCATCAAAATGTGTTTGGCATTGCCACCGCGCACGGGATCTGGCGCGCCGGGCGCCGCAGCCTTCATAAAGTCATACGCCGAGACCAAGGCCTCATAGACCGCCGCGCGGCCGTTGGCCAGATACTTGTTGACCTCAAGTCCATACTTATTGCGCAGTTTGCTGGTTACCGCACTGCCGTAGCACGCTGCCAAGCCTTCATTGAGCGGCAGGCTCGGAATCGTCGAGGTCGCTTTGTCGGGATGGGCACCACAGTGCAGGCTGGTCAAGTTTTGAGCCTTGGCCGTAGCCGCGCAGTCATCATCGACCGTGCATTTGGTGTTTTCAATCACTTGGCCGCCATCGTCTTGGCACACCAGGTTGTCGAGGCAGCCGACAAACACTTGGTCTTTTTCGCTAAAGGCCAAGGTGACTACGCGGTCCTGGTCGTTCAGTTGGTCGATCATAGTGCGCGCGCCTTCAACCAGCACTTGCAACGGGTCCGACCGGCACTCTTTGAAGTTGGTATTCTTGACAATGCCCGGCAATTCTTCGGCAAACTTACTAGAATCTGCGCACTTGGCTTGATCCATCGACACAAACCCGGACATCGATCCCGATTGATCGACGACAATGGCGAGGCTTTGGAAGGTGTCTGGCTTTTTTTCGTCGCAACCCAGCGCTTCGCGGCGAAAATACACCGCTTTAGCCGGCAGCGTTGATTTTTGCCCGCCGTCCTCGCAGCCGTCTTTGGCCGAAGTGGTGGCGTGCGGTTCATAGCAGTCCAGCGTCATATTGAACTGGCCCGGCTTGATATTTTGCAAAGTTTTGACGGTGGTCACCGGCTGCGACTCGATGCGGTCGCCTTCTTTGACGCTCAAATCGCGTTCGCGAGCGCACTTGGGCTTGAGCGTGCGGTTGTTGGGGTCGGTGGACACCAAGTTGATCGTCAGCTCGATGCCGTTGGGCGTTTTTTCCGTTTCGCCGGGCAAAAGATCGCCATTGTCGTCGCGCAGCGGGACGCCGCAAATGCGGGTGATCGTGTTGGTGTTGGCATCGATGAACGCCGGAAAGCCGCTGATCACTTGGACCGCTTGAAACTTGAGGTCGTCGGCTGAGAAGCGCGCGGAATAGTCGCACGAGGCGAGCCCCGAGCTAAACAGCGAACCGGTCACCAGCCATACCACGACGGAGGTGCCGCCGAGCAAGGCGCCCGGGACCGCCAGAGTGCGCCGCCAACCGGCAAACTGGGCTGGAGAAAGCGAATCTGGCGCCGAATTGTGTTGTAGTTTTCCCACGTCTCCACCTTGCGCGAGGGGTGTCCCCGCGGCGCCCGCGCGCGCAGGCTGAACTAGCTTGCGCCCAAAACGGGGCGTGTAATGTTTCCCGTACATCCGATGCAAGTCAAGTTGGAAGCGCCACGGCCGATTTCGCTAGCGGTCTGGCTAATGGTCGGTCCCCACTTGCGCACCAAGCGGTCGCTGGCAGGGGTTGGCGGAGTGGACAGCCCTTGGCTGCCTTGACTACTGTCCGCAGCCGCGATTGCCCGCTTTCGGCGCAACTCTGCGTCGGCGCTCCAGTCCCCAGCTCCGTGCTTGGCTGGTGCTCAACGGCCGCGAAGGCCGTTGCCGTGGCGCGGGAAATCAGTTCGCAGGACTGATTTCTTAATCCGCGCCCATTGGGCTTCACTTCTCCTTGATTTGCATCCGAAATCGGGGTTCGCGGTGATTTCGGTGGTAAATTTCGGGGCAGGTGGCCGCAAGTGGCCGCCAGGTGGTGCTGGGATGACGGCAAATCGAGCCTTGGTGCCGCAGTGGGATGCGAGTGCGTCGACCGGCGCGCCCAAAGACTGGCTGGTGGTGACGGGCGCGGCTCAGCACAATTTGCGCAACGTGAACCTGAGGTTGCCGAAAAACCGACTCATCGTGTTTGCGGGGCCGTCGGGCTCGGGCAAGTCGTCCTTGGCCTTCGATACGCTGTATGCGGAAGGTCAGCGGCGCTATGTCGAGTCGTTGTCGGCCTATGCGCGCCAGTTTCTCGGCCAACTGGACAAGCCGATCTACGACAAGATTTCGGGCCTGTCGCCCACGATTGCGATTGAGCAAAAATCGGCCGGTTCCAATCCGCGCTCAACAGTGGGCACGGTCACTGAAATTCATGATTATTTGCGAGTCCTGTGGGCGCGCATTGGGGTGCAACATTGCCCGACTTGTGGGGCCAGCGTGGGTGCCCAAGAACCGGCTCAGATTGTGCGGGCAATTCTGGAACTACCGGTCGGCACACGCATTCTAATTTTGGCGCCGCTGTGCCGGCAGAGAAAGGGCACTTTCAAGGATGAGTTTGCTCAAGCGCTAGCCGATGGCTTTGTGCGCGCCCGAATTGGCGGGCAGATTGTTGAAATTGTGCAAGACCTTGCGCTGGATAAAACCAAGAAGCATGACATTGATTGGGTAGTCGATCGCGCGGTCGCCGACCCATCCGAATCACGTCGACTTGCCGACAGCGTCGAAACCGCCTGCAAACGGGGCTTGGGCAAATGCGTGGTGCAGGCGGTTGGCGCCACTGGCGAGCTGCCATGGCAAGAAAAAGCCTTCAGCGAGGCGCGGTTTTGCGACGCCTGCCATCGCAGTTTCGCCGAGTTGTCGCCGCCGGTCTTTAGTTTCAACAGCCCGCTGGGAGCGTGTGAGAGCTGCAAAGGCCTAGGCTTTGCCATGCAAGTCGATCCGGCGCTGGTGGTGCCCGATCCGAACCTGACCTTGGGCAATGGAGCGGTGGCGCCGTGGAAGGGGGTCGCCGACGTGGGGGGCATGACCTTTAAGGTGCTGGAAAGTATGTGCAAAGCTGCAGCAATCCCGCTCGATGTGCCGTGGTGCCAGTTGAGCGATGAGCAGCGCGAAAAGGTCCTGTATGGCAATGAGGGGCGTTTTCAGATCGCCTGGCAAGGGCAGCATGGTCAAGGCACTTGGGGGGCGCGCTTTGAAGGGGTAATGCCGCAACTGCAGCGGCGCTGGAAAGAAACGAAGAGCGAGGACCAGCGCGATTTTTATCAGGGTTTTTTCGTGCAGGCCGATTGTCCGGACTGCCACGGAGTGCGCCTGAAAGCCGACAGCCGCGCGGTGCAGGTCGCTGGGGTGACCTTGCCGGAACTGGGCGGGTGGTCGATCTTTAAGGCAAAATTGTTTTTAGAAAACATGGCCTTGCAAGGCGCAGCCGCGCAGATCGCTGGCGAACTGAAAAAAGAGCTACTGGCCCGGCTCGGCTTTCTGGAGCAAGTCGGTTTGGACTACCTGACGCTGGATCGCGGCTCGGCGACGCTGTCTGGCGGCGAGGCCCAGCGCATTCGCTTAGCCAGCCAAGTCGGTTCGGAGCTGACCGGCGTCCTGTACATCTTGGACGAGCCGTCGATCGGCTTGCACTGCCGCGACAGTGCGCGGTTGGTCGGCACGCTCATGCGCTTGCGCGACTTGGGCAACACGGTGCTGGTGGTGGAACACGACGACGCGACCTTGCGGTCCGCCGATCATCTGGTCGATTTTGGTCCCGGCGCCGGTCGTTTGGGCGGCTACATCGTCGCCCAAGGCACGCCCGAGCAGGTGATGGCCAACGAGATGTCGCGTACCGGAGGCTATTTGAGTGGCAGATTGCGGTTGGACTTGCCGAAAAAGCGGCGCCAACCCAAAGGCTGGCTGCAGATGGTGGGGGCTCGCAGCCACAATTTGGCTGGGATCGACGTCCGCCTGCCGGTCGGCTGTTTTGGGGCGGTGACCGGCGTTTCGGGTGCCGGCAAGTCGACGCTCATCCACGACATTTTGCTGCCCAACTTGCGCGCTGTGCTCAACCGATCGCGCTCGGGATGGCTAAACTGCACAGAATTACAAGGACTTTCGGCGTTTGACAAGGTGATCGAGGTCGATCAGCAACCGATCGGCCGCACCCCGCGCAGCAATCCGGCGACCTACACCAAGGCGTGGGACTACATTCGCCAAGTTTTTGCGCAGTTGCCGCAGGCCAAGGTCATGGGCTTTGGCCCCGGGCGCTTTAGCTTCAATGTCAAAGGCGGTCGCTGCGAAAACTGCTCTGGCGACGGGGTGTTGCAGATTGAAATGCACTTTTTGGCCGACGTGTACGTGCAGTGTGAGGTGTGTGCGGGTCGACGCTTCAACGCAGCTACGCTGGAGGTCAAGTACAAAGGCAAGTCGATCGCCGATGTACTGGAGCTGCCGCTCGACAACGCTGCCGAGCTGTTTAGTGCCCATCCGCCGATCGCCAAGGTGTTGTCGACCCTGCAGCAAGTGGGGCTGGGCTACATGGCGCTAGGCCAATCGGCGACCACCCTGTCGGGCGGCGAGGCGCAGCGGGTCAAGCTGTCGCGCGAGCTGGCGCGGCCGGGCACGGGCAAGACGCTGTACGTGTTTGACGAGCCGACCACGGGCCTGCACTACGATGATGTGGCGAAACTGCTCGGCGTGCTGCAGAAATTGGTCGAGCGCGGCAATAGCGTGCTGGTCATCGAACACAACTTGGACGTGGTGCTGGCGGCCGATTGGGTGGTGGATATGGGCCCTGAAGGCGGCGGCGGCGGCGGCCAAATCGTGGCCCAGGGCACCCCGGAAGCGGTGGCGCAAGTGCGGGCAAGCCACACCGGAATGGCGCTGGCCGAGCATTTGCGGCGGTTGGGCTAGCCATACACCGCGCGATCGCGGTAGCCGCGACTAGCCGCGGCGGGCCAAGTAGTCGATCAGGTCGATTTTGGTAATGATGCCGACGCATTTACCAGCCGTAACTACGACGGCGACGTTGTCCGCGCTCAAAATGGCCCGCAACTGGGCAATGCTGCCTTCGGGGGCGATCACGCCCTGCAACGGCTTGACCAGCTGCTCAATGGGGTCGGTGCGGCTGTGGGTCCCGTCGACGATGGCGTTGAGCATGTCGATTTCGTGGACCATGCCGATGGACTCGCCGCTGGCCGAAACCACCGGCATTTGGCTAATGCCCTCGCGCTTGAGCCGGGCGATGGCTTCTTTGAGCGACTCGTCGCAGCTGGTGGTGTGCAAGATGTGGCTCTTGCCGCGCAGCAAATCGCGCACACTGGCCTCGCGATGATCGGCGTCGAAAAAGCCGTTGTCGCGCATCCACGGATCATTGAAGAACTTGCTCAGGTAGATCGCCCCGGAGTCAGGCAAGATGACCACGATCGTGTGATGGCGACCCAATTCACGGGCCAGCGCAGCCGCAGCATGGACCGCCGCGCCCGATGAACCGCCGGCGAAAATGCCTTCTTCACGGCTCAGCCGCCGCGCCATGGTAAAGCACTCGCGGTCGCTGACTTGCATGACGTCGTCGAGCCACTCGAACTCGAGCGCCCCGCACACCATGTCTTCGCCGATGCCCTCGACTTTGTAGGTGTGCGGCTCGCCGTGGGTTTGGGTGTGAAACATGTCGTAGTAGATCGAGCCCTCCGGATCGACGGCAACTGTCCGAATTCGAGAGTTTTTCTCCTTTATGAACTTGGAGGTGCCCGACATGGTGCCGCCGGTACCAATGCCGCCGACGAGGTAGCTGAAATTGCCCGCGGTTTGCTCCCAAATCTCGGGGCCCGTGCTGCGATAGTGTGCTTCGATATTGAGCTTATTGTGGTACTGGTTGAGCATGAACGAGCCTGGCGTCTCGCGGTGGATGCGCTTGGCGGTCTCGTAGTAGCTGTCGGGGTGATCGGCGGGCACCGCGGTCGGCGTCACCACCACTTCGGCACCAAACGCCTTGAGCCGGTTGACTTTTTCCTGACTCATCTTGTCTGGCATGGTAAAAATGCAGCGATAGCCCTTGACCGCCGCCGCCATCGCGACCCCAACCCCCGTGTTGCCTGAGGTATTTTCGACGATCACGCTGCCGGGTTTGAGTACGCCCTGTCGTTCGGCCTCTTCAATAATATGCAAGGCCATTCGGTCTTTAATCGAAGCGCCGGGGTTCATGTACTCCAGCTTGGCCAGCACCCGCGCATCGTGGCGACCGACGACTTTATTGAGTTGGACCAGCGGAGTATCGCCGATGGCGTGCAAGATGTTGGTGTAGATGCCGCGCATTTCCGCTTCCAAAGTGCCGCGATCGAGGGCGGCAAGGCCCGACAGGATCGGCCAATTTGGGCCGCGGCGCAAGACTTGGGCGGGTACTTGTTTGGCTGAGTCGCCAACCTCGGGCTGTGCGAGCTGGCCAGCCCAGTATTCCCCCTCGAAATTCTCCGCGGCCCCCGATTTGGGACACCAGTGCCCTGTCGCTCGCTGTCGCTCGCTGTCGCTCGACAAAGAGCAAGGAGCATTTCGACTGAGGCGTACTCGCGTACGCCGCAAGGAGGAAAGCGCCGCAGTGACGCCGAGATGCGCCCAAAGCGGGGGATGGCGGTAGCGGCGCCACGGGTGCAGGGCAGTGTCCGCATTGGTGTTGGGTTGGCCTGTTTGGCGCTACGGGTAGCCGTCGCGGGCACCCGGCCAATTGCCGGTTGGGCCAATTGGTCGTATCGTCGCCATCGGAGGTGCAGATGCAGGGCAAGATGTGGAATTGGGCAAGTTTGGTGGCGTGGATCGCGCTGGTCACCGGATCCGGCTGCGGTGGCGGGCAGGTGATCGACGAGGGCCCATTGCCAGCTGACGTCCGCCCTGCAGGCTTGGTCGTTATGCCCGTCGCCTTGTCAGTGCCCGACGCTGGTGCGCTGGAAGTGGCGGCCCGCACCCTCGAAGTAACTCGATTGTTGCTGCAAAAGACTGATCTTCCGCTGCTGGCGCTGTTCGATTTTGAGCTGAACAAGTCGCTCGATGAAGCGCGCAACGTGGCCTACGACACCGACTTGCCTACGCGCACCACGGATATTGGCTCCGATTGGCAGTCTTGGTTGGCCTTGCATGTGCAGGTGACGGAGAATCGCGCCACTAATGTCCGTGATATTGTAGATGTCAAAGCCCAAGCGGCCGGCAAGCAGGGCACTTTTCGCCAATTTGGCATCGAGGCCACCGTGCGGGTTGAAGTGGGTCTGTATGACGTCCGCCGCGGCAACCGGGTGGCGTGGACGTCGCATCAAGTGCCTGATGATCCAACTCAATTTACCCCAGGCGGCGATCCGCGCCCCGGCATTACCGCGGCCATCGAAACCGCTGTCAAACGCATCCTGGCGATGACCGGCACGGCCCTGTTGGGCATGCCCGGTCGGCGCTTGCGCGGCGACGGTCTGGTCGATGCGTTGCCTGCCGTGCTGCAGTGGCGAGCGCCCGAGTTGCCCAGTTACCTGGACACGATTAAGACCCAAGCCGATGAGGTGCAGCAGGCCCGAGTCTACTCTCTGTATGACCGTTTTGCGCCCAATCTGGAGACTAAATCGATTTTTGCCGCCAACAAAGGCAAGGGCATTCTGGTCCGCACCGCCATGCCGCCCTTTGCGGCCAACGACGTGATTCTGACGGTCAGTGGCACCAAAGTGCAGGCGGCCTACCAACTCGATCGCCTGGTGCGCGCCTGTAGCGCGACGTCTTCAGGCTGCAAAGCGGAAGTGCTGCGCAACAATGAAACGGTGCCGGTGATGGTGCGGTGGCCCGCGTTGCCTTCGATTGCGGTGCCGTGAGTGCCAGCGGCCCATCCGAACGCGCTTGGAACCGTCGTGAGCGCGACTGACAACCCTGAATTGCTGTGCGGCGAACTGGTGCGCTGGGTGTGGCAATCGCCGACGGGCGAGCGTGCGATCGCCGTACTCGAAGATCCGACCCACGGACGCTGGAAAATTGTCGGCCCACTGTGGGGTTTGACCGTCGGCCAGACCGTGCGCGTGTGGGGCAAGACCGTCGACGATCCCAAGTATGGTCAACAGTTTCGGGTGGAATCGGCGCAGCCAGCCTTGCCAAACTCGGCGCACGGGCTGGCGGCGTGGCTCGGCTCGGGGGTGGTGCGCGGCGTTGGCAAGCGCACGGGTCTGCGCGTCATTGAGCGCTTGGGTGACGACGCTTTGGCGCTGATCAGGACCGATATCAACGTACTGCAGGGCATTGTTGGCAAAAAACGCCGAAAACTGCTGGCTGCGAAGCTGGAAGAACTGAGCGCCGCCGAGGAAACGGCCGTTTTCCTGTTTGGTCTCGGCCTGGGACCGGCCTTGGTGACCAAGCTGCAAAAGCACTACGGTCAGGACACTTTGCGCAAGGTTCGTGAAAGGCCGTACGATATTATTAATGAAATTTACGGAGTTGGCTTTCGGACGGCCGACAAGATGGCGCGCGCGCAGGGTTTAGACGAGTTGGCCCCCGAGCGTTTGCAAGCGGCGCTGCTGTTTGCCTTGCAGGAACTGGCGGCCCAAGGACACAGTGCGCCGCCGCAAGGCGTGGTGGTCGAGGCGGCGGCCAATGCGGCGGTAGTGGCGGTGCAGTGCATTGCTGCTCAAGTTGAAGCACTGGTGGCGCGGTCGGTGGTCGTGGCTTGCCACAGCCGCGATGGGCACGGTGAACTGAAACCGGCGCTAGCGCTGAGCGAGTTGGCCGGCGCTGAGCAAGCGATTGCCCAGTGGATCGCTGGCGTGGTCGGGTCCAGTGAGCGCACGTCGCCGCAGACGCCAGCCGAGAACGCAACCGCGATCGCGCTGGCTAGCGCCAAGCTGGGTTTTGTGCTGGAAGGGACCCAGTTGCAGGCGGTGCAACTGGGGTTGTCGGCCAAACTGTGCATCGTCACCGGCGGGCCGGGCACGGGCAAGACGACCATCTTGCGCGGAGTGTTGGCGGCGCTGGCGGATGACCAGACCCGCGTGCAACTGGCTGCCCCGACCGGCAGGGCCGCGCGCCGCTTGGCCGAAGCGACCGGTTGGCCGGCGCGCACCCTGCACCGCTTGCTGGCCATCGATCCGGCGGCGCACAGCGTGCGCGCCACCACTGTGATGGACGCCGACTTGGTGGTCATCGACGAAACATCGATGGTCGACGCGGCGCTGATGGCCCAATTGCTGCTGGCGCTGCCGGCCCACGCGCGGTTGTTGCTGGTAGGCGATGCCGATCAATTGCCCAGCGTAGGACCGGGAGCGGTGCTTGCCGACCTGTTGGCCTGCCCACACGTGGCGCGGGTGCGCTTGGATCAGGTGTTTCGCCAGGCCCAGGCCTCGCATATCGTGGTGGCAGCCCACCAAGTGCTGGCCGGCCGGGTCCCGAGTTCGGCGCCCAGTGGCGGCGACTTCTTTATGATCGAGCGGCCGGACGCCGAAACGATCGTGCAGACCGTATGCAAGGTGGTGCTGGAGCGGTTGCCGGCTCATCGCTTTGACCCGGTGCAGGACGTGCAAGTGCTTGCTCCCGTTCACAAAGGCCCGCTCGGCACGCTTGCGTTCAATGAGCGCTTGCGCGAACTGCTCAATCCCGACGCCGCGCCGGCTTTGGGGGGCTTTCGGATCGGTGACAAAGTCTTACAACTTCGCAATGATTACACACTGGAGCTGTCCAATGGCGATATCGGCCGCGTCGTCGGGGTGGCCACCAAGGCCGCGCCAGCGACCGAAGACGACGGCGACGACCTTGCCGACGAGGACGAAGACGACCAACCGCTGGACACCGTCGACCGCGCCAGTGGGCCGACCCTGCAGGTGCGATTTGGCGAGCGGACTGTCGATTACCCGCTGGCGCAACTGGAAAACCTGACGCTGGCCTACGCGATTACGGTCCACAAGAGCCAAGGTAGCGAGTATCCAGCAGTAGTCCTGCCGTTGCATTCCTGCTATTTTGGCATGTTACAGCGCAACTTGCTGTACACCGCCATCACCCGGGCGCGCAAATTCGCCGTGATTGTCGGCGAACAGCGAGCGGTCGCCCGGGCCGCGGCCAACAACGCCCCGATCCACCGCCACACCCAACTGCGGGTGCTATTGGAGAAATTGCCTTGAATGTCGGAGACTTATGCCTCGTTCGCCACCAAGACGCTCTGGTTTTGGTGCGGGTGGCGGCGGTGCGGGTGCCGGCGTTTTTCAAAGCGCAAATGGACACGCCTGCGGGTGTCCAAGTGGTGGCGCTGGACGGGCAGTGCGTGGCGGCCAAATTGAGCGCGCAGGCCAGTACTTGGCTGCAAGTGCAGCAACGAGCAGCGGGCGCGCGCGGCCGCAGCCAGACGGGTGACATCGAAACGGCGTGGACGCTGTTGCTGGACCAACCGTGCGGCACCGGCGAGGTCGCGCGCTTGTTGTACGGCAGCGACGGCCCGCAGCAACGTGACGATGCCTTGTTGACCGTGGGGCTGGCCGACGATGCGTTCTATTTGGAATCCGGGCAGTTGGTGCCACGTCGGCCGCAAGACCGCCGCAGCCTAGGGCAGACGCGGGATCGCCATCAGCACTTGTGCACGACGTTGACGCTGTGGCAGGCGACGCTGCGCCAATTGGACGAGGGTCAGCGACCAACGCCAAGCCAATCAGCTGAAATGGTAGGCCAATTGCAAAACTGGTTGGTGCAGCCCACCACGGCCCCGCTAGCGAGCGCGTGGTTGGAAGTAGACCAAGTTGCGGCCGAGCAACAAACCCGTGCTGTATCAGCGCTTTTGCTGCGACTTGGGGCCTTTGATCCCCACGATGACCCGCAGTTGGTCCGGCTGGCGGGCCAGTTGCCCAAGCGCCAGTACAGCGATGAACCGCCGGACTTTCCCAGCGATGCGCCGCGCAGCCCGCTGCCGTGGGTCACCATCGACAACGATGCGCCCCACGAGATCGATGACGCGGTAGCGGTAACGTCCGAGGGCGACGGCTGGCGAGTTGCGGTGGCGATTGCGCATCCAGCGTGCTGGTTTGGCCCCGAAGACGCCGAAGAACTGGTGGCGCGAACCCGTGGGGCAACGTTGTATCACCCGCGACTGGTGTGTCCGATGCTGGCGGCCGAACTCAGTTCGGGCGTCGCCTCACTCGCGGCAGGTAAGTGGCGACCTTCGCTAGTATTTTCGGCCTATGTCGCCACTGATGGAGGTCTAAGCGACTGGCAAGTGCACGAGCAGTGGGTGTGTGTGCGCGCCGCCTGGCGCTACTCGGTTGTCGATAGCTGGCTGGCGGGCAGCGCATGTGCAGTCGACGAACAGCAAACACTTGATTTGTTGTGGAAATTTACCCAGCTGCGCGAAAAGCGCCGCATCGCCGACGGCGCGTGGCTGCTGTACAAGCCTGAAGTCGATGTTCACGCGCCACGCTTCGAAACGGTCCAGATCGTCGACGCCAGCCAGTCCAGTCCAGCACGCCGAATTGTCACCGAAGCCATGATTCTAGCGGGCATTGTTTCGGCTGCAGTGGCCAGCGACCACCGACTGCCGATGCCGTTTCGCTGCCAACCGCCGCCCATCCGCCCGCCGATCACTGCCGGCCTGTACACCGATGCCGCCGAAGTGTTCTCGCTGCTGCGCTGCATGCAACCGTCGGTTACTCAAGTAGAACCTGGCAGCCACTCCATCATGGCGGTGCCGCATTACTGCCAGGTGACTTCGCCGCTGCGGCGCTACTGTGACATCATCGCCCATCGCCAGTTGATGGCATTGCTGCGTGGGCGGCGGCCGTATGATGCGGTGCAAGTACGGCAGCTGCTGGCGGTCAGTGAGCCCGAAGCCGGTAAAATGCGCCACTGGCAGCGGCAAGCGGATCGCTATTTCAAGCTGTTGCACTTGGCCGGTCGTCCGGCGGGCAGCCAATGGCCGGCCCAGATCGTGCGCACCTTGGCTTCGGGAGTGCTGGCGTTCATTCCGGCGCTGGCCCTTGAACTGCCGCTGCGCAACCGCAAGCTGCCGGTGGGTCAGTCGTGTACGTTAGTGGTCAAAAGCGCCGATCCGTTCCGGGATCGCATCGACGTCGCGGTGATCTAGAGCACCGATCAGATTCCGTCTGATTTGGTGTTCATTGCTTGTTTCGTGGGTCGCAAACGCGCGCCCGTGGCGTCTCGCCGCTCCATTCCCCAAGGAAACTAATCGCATTTTGGTGTCGGGACACTTAGTTTGGGCTACAGACGGCGGTCAGCAGCGCTTGCCCTGGCAGGAAAATGTTTGCTGCTCTAGGAGCCTGTCGGAAATCAATCGGTTATAAAATATCTTTGCGGTTATACACAATGAATCTATTGCGATCCGACAGTCTCCGAGCTTGTCAGATATTCTCAACTGTCCAAGAACTGCCCGCAGTGAATCCGTGCAGTTTCGGACAGTCGCCGCCGTCTAGCCAGACGGCGCTAGGAGCGAGTCGGAATACTCCGACACGCTCCTAGGATCTTGATCTGCAACCGAACCAGCCCAGCCAGTGGCCATGCGGCGAGTCGCAATTGGCGTTTTAGTGCGATCTAGCTATCTTGCACACTGGGCGATCGCCCGCGGAGCCAGCCATGGCTGCCCCCACTGTCGAATCCAAACTGTGCGCTGCGCTGGCGCCGACGATGTTGATTGCCATGCCCGGCATGGAAGATGGTTTTTTCACCCGCACGGTGATCTTGCTGGTCGAACACGGCGATCAGGGCGCTGGCGGCGTGGTGCTCAATCGGATGGCGCCTTTGGATTTGGACACGCTGCTCAAGTCGACGGGGCTGGATAGCGCCCCATCGGGACCGCACCCGGTGTGGGTCGGTGGGCCGGTCCAACCCCAAGCGGGTTTGGTGCTGTACTTGGATGAAGGCCGCAAGCGCTACGACCACGACGTGGAAGTGATGCCCGGCGTGCGGCTATCGGCTTCGCTCAACGTCTTGCGCGACGTGGCTGCCGGCAAGGGGCCGACCACGTTTGGTCTGTACTTGGGCCGTGCGGGTTGGGGTCCAGGCCAGCTCGAAGATGAAATGGCAAAGGGGGCGTGGTTGAGCACGGAACCCGACCTGTCGCTGTTGTTCAGCACCGACGGCGATCAGGCGTGGCGGCGAGCGTTGAGCGCGTTTGGCACCGACGAGCAACATGTGGTCCGCGAAATTGCCAGTGCCTAAGCCAAATTCGGGGGTTGCTCCGTGTTGGGGCCGGTGGCTATACTCGATCGCCCGAGTCCGGCACCATGTGCCGGATCGGCGATCTTGTGCTTGCTGGGTGGGTCGCCAAGCTCGCGTCTGCTGTGCCGCCGACTTGCGGCTCCGATCCAAGGTTGATCCGGTAATTGGGAGACTGTGTATAGTCGCGCTGACGGTGGCGACCGCCTGTGGCGGCGAAAAGCCAGCCGTGGCGCCGATCGGCGACACCACCGAGGCCAGCGCGCTTGGGTTTGACAGTGAACCACTGAGCGGTGACGGCGCAGGTGCGTCGGCCGAAGTGGCCAGCGGCGCGGAGACTAAGGACACCACCACCGCCGACAGCGGACCGCCACAGCTCGACGTCGCCATCGATGGCGCCGCCTTGGTGGAGGTCACCAGCGGATGCACGCCCAATTGCAAGGGAAAAATCTGCGGCAGCAATGGCTGCGGCGCAGTCTGCGGGTTTTGCCAGTCCGGGCAGTTTTGCGCGGCCGATGGCAGCAAATGCGCGGGATTTTGCGAAAAAAGCTGCAAAGACAAAGTATGCGGCGCGGACGGCTGCAACGGCGCGTGCGGCACCTGCGACAGCGGTTTTCAGTGCGGCGACGACTTCAAGTGCTACGCCGTCGCTTGTCAGGGCTCGTGCAGCGGCAAACAATGCGGCGACAACGGCTGCGGCAAGACCTGTGGCACCTGCGCCGGCAACGATTTTTGCGCCGCTGGTCAGTGCAAGGCCAACGCCTGTAAGGACATCGACAGTCAAAAGGGCAAGTGTGAAGGGGATCTGCTGATCACTTGTAGCGGCGTCGGTGCTGCAGCGGCCAAGGTCACCAAGGACTGCGCCGCGCCACCCAACTTGCAAAACCTAACGTGCGGCTGGGATGCCGCCATCAACAAAAACGCCTGCATGGTCAAGCAATGCGACGCCAATTGCACCACCGACGGCAGCGAAAAAATCGTGTGTGGCCCCAACGGTTGCGGTCAGCTGTGCGGCAGCTGCAGCGACGGCTGGAAATGCAACGTCACCGCCTGCGTGGCGGTCGAGGGCGCCGCGTGCACCGCCGCCAATTTTCCAGCCCAAGGCCAATGTGAAGGCAAAGTGTGGATGTACTGCAACACCGGCAAGCTCAAATACGTCGACTGCGTGGCCGCCGGGATGAACAAGTGCGGCTGGAATGGGTCGGCTGGTAAATTTGAGTGCTTGTAGTGGCGCCCATTGTGTGCGGCTAATCCACCAGTTTCATCTGCAATTGCTTGTATTTAAGACCAAGACGCCCGCCATACGGGCCATAAAACACCTCGTCTAGAGTCAAACCCAACGCGGGCGCCGTCTGGCCCGCGGCCGCCCGATCGCCTTGGTGCAGCATGGTGGCGATTTCGCTCGGGCCAAAGCGCAGGCGACCAGCCCCGACCAATGTGCCGGCAATGATGCGCACCATGTTGTGCAAGAACGCATTGCCCTCGACGGTAATCTCAATAATATCTGGACGTTCTTCGATATCAATCCGGTGCAACGTCCGCAATGTCGTGGCGGCAGTGCATTGGGTGGAGCGAAAGGCCGCGAAATTGTGGCTGCCCACTAGGACCGCCGCCGCCGCCCGCATGGCAGCGACATCGAGTTTACCCTTGACATGCCATGCGTTGCGCCGCCACAACGGCAGGCGAACGGGCCCAGACTGCAACCGGTAGACATAGCGCTTGCCAGTCGCATCGGCGCGGACGTCGAAGTCTGCTGGCAGGTCTTCTGCGGCCAACACTTTGAGATCATCGGCTAAAAACGCATTAATTCCCAGATGGGCGGCCCGCGACGGCACGGTCTGCTGGGTGCGCACCAGCACCGGCATGCGCCGGGCGTGGACCCCGGCGTCCGTGCGCGACGACGACCGCATCACCACGGTCTCGGCGAATTTCTTGAACCACGCCGATTCGAGTTCGCCGCCAACACTGCGCAAACCCTGGCTCTGGCGCTGAAAACCGCAAAACGCACTGCCGTCGAACTGCACCCACAACAGGATACCGCGCCAACCGTAATCGACCGCCGCCGTTTCGTCGCGCACGCCGTCGCCTACAGGTCGAATGCCAGCCCTAAAGCGAACACGCCGTCGGACAAGTTGATGCTGTTGCTGTTGCCGAAATCGTTGAGCACGCGCTTGTCGTACTCGACAAACAAGTAGCTGTGGTTGACGCCCATTTCGATGTCAAAGCTGCGGGCGGCGCTCGGTTCCAACACGTCGAGCAAGAAGCGCAGGCCAGCCGCCGCATGCCAGCCACCGGTGCCGCCCAGCGCTTCGACTGACTTGCCATCTTTATTGGTGAATTTGGCGTAGTCACCGCTGCCGTTCAAGAACCACCACAGCGCATACATGGCGCCCACTTTGACATAAGGCACAAACGGAATGCCGGCCTTGTGCGCCAAAGGGTCCAGCCGGTAGACCACATCGAGGCTGATCGGCACGATCTTGAGCGTAGTGGTGTCGGCGGAGGCCTTGAGCGTAGACTTTTCGATGCCGGTACCTTGTTTGGTCCAGCGACCTAGGCCAAAACCGATGGACAGCGAGCCAAAGCGGTCCCACAGGCGAAAGTCGGCGTTGCTGCCAAATTCCCACTCGCCGCCATCGAAAATGTCAGCGTAGGGCTTGGCTTTGCCACCAAACGGGGTGTCGATGCCCGGCAAGTAGCGGCTGGCGCGAAAGTCTGTGCTGTTTTCCAGCGGCGAATCGGCGTAGGCTGGCGATCCCGTCGTCGCCACCACCGCTACTGTAGCCATCACGGCGGACTTGAAAACGGCGGCGCTGGCCCACCGTCTGCCGATTAGTACCCCCGCGAAGGCCAACAGCGCCAGCCACCAACCGCTGCCCGCGGGCTGCGATCCGGCACTGCACGGGGCAAAACCGCCCTGGTCCTCGCCGCCTGACTGCTGGTAGTGCTGCCAACCGTCGAGCACTTCGATCGGCACGCCCTTGCCCTGCGCTGAATGCCCCGATTCGTTGTCGTGGCTGTCGACCGCCGTGACGACGACATAGTAGGGAATTCCGTTGGTCAAGCCCTTAATCTGATAGCTTTTTGTCGTCAGTGCTTCGGATTTTTGCAGCTTGACCGTAGCGATCGAAACTTGCGACGCGTCGATCGGCAGCGCGGCCCAGTACACGTAGCTGGCGGTGACCTTGCTGTCGTCGTCGTGTTTCCAGCTGACCGTCAGATTGCTGCCGCCAGCGGTTACACTGGTCAATGTCGGGACATTGGGCCCAGCCAAGTCAATTTGGAACCGACTTTTGAAGGCGACGATCTGCTGATTGACGCCGGTCGAGGCCTGATCGTTGACCAAGAAATAGACGTAAGCGTCCTGCTCGCTGCCCTCATCGCAGGTCGTGTCGGTGCCGAGCAGCGAACGCAGATTGACCTCGACGCTGTAAGTCGCCCCCAGCTTGTAAGTTTGCTCCGAAAACACCACGCAACTGGTGTTGGTATCGTCCTTTTGCAGCGAAGTGTCGGCGCAGCTCTTGCCGCGCGGCGCCATTTTAACCACCGCGCTGTAGTTGCCGGGGACCGTCGGCACCCACGTCCAGCTGATCTTCATCGCCGGGGCCGTGGCCTGCATGATCGCCTTGCAGTCCGCGCGGTTGATGTAGTGAACATCGTCAGCCTGACCCGGAGTCGAGGTCGTCAGGCCCAGGTGCGTCGGCAGGCTGTAATCGGACCCGGCAGCAGTGGCGACGCTCTGGATGCGCACCAGCGGCGCCGCACTGGCAGGGACGGCGAAAACCGCCGCCGCCAGCGCACTGGCGAAGCCCACCAGCCGGCAATAGGCACCCGCGTTAGCCCGCGATTGCCCGCTTTCGGCGCAACTCTGCGTCGGCGCTCCAGTCCGATGCTCAACGGCCGCGAAGGCCGTTTCGGCGTCGGGCTTCACTTCTCCTTGATTTGCATCCGAAATCGGCGTTCGCGGGGAATTTCGGTGGTGAATTTGGGTAGCGTGACTGCGTCGACTTGGCCCCGCACTGACGAGCGCGCGACTGGGCGGGCTGGCGAATGGGGCGGGCAAACAAGCCAAGATTGGTTCACTGTTGCTCAGGATTGGACGGCCATGGGCCATGCGGACTCTCCACTGGCGACCGCTGGCTGCGGTGCCTGTCTAGCGTTATGCACACGGCGTGCCAAACCGCCCGAGCCGCAAATGCCGCCAGCGCGCGCTTTTGTTCCACAGCTGGGTCCGCGCCGAGGTCAGCTTTTGCTCATTGGCCGCTATAGGTGGGGACTGGTGTGCCATTTTGGCACAGCGCGGCCGCGCGGCCTCAAGCGCCGTGCACCAATCCAGCGGCGACCGCCAAGTTGGCAATCTGCACCGCGTTAGTCGCCGCACCTTTGCGCAGGTTGTCCGCAACGACCCACAGCGCCAGCCCATGCGCCACGCTAAAATCTTTACGAATTCTGCCGACAAACACCGAATCTGATTCGGCACAATCCATCGGCATCGGGTACTGCTTGGCCGCCAAATCGTCGACGACCGTGATGCCGTGAGCCTGTTGCAGCGCCGCCCGCGCTTGCGCCACCGTAATCGGCCGCTCAAATTCGCACACCACCGACTCACTGTGCCCTGCAGTCACCGGCACCCGCACCGCCGTTGGACACACCGCCAGATTAGGCAAGCCCATGATCTTGCGTGTTTCATAGACGAGTTTGAGTTCTTCGTCCGTATACCCATCGGCTGCCGCGTCGCCGATATGCGGAATCACATTGAAGGCAATGCGGGCGTTGTGCACCACCACATCAAAGGGTTTGCCGTTGAGCAGCGCCGCGGTCTGGGTCACTAATTCTTCAATGCCTTTTTGGCCCGCGCCCGACACGCTTTGATAGGTCGCGACCACGACGCGGCGCAGGCCCGCCAGCTGGTGCAACGGCTGCAGGGCCACCACCATCTGAATCGTACTGCAATTGGGGTTGGCGATGATGCCCTTGTGACCGATCATCGCCAATGGATTGACCTCTGGCACCACCAGCGGCACATCGGCGTGCATGCGAAACGCGCTGGAGTTGTCGATGCACAAGCTCCCGCGCTGAGCGGCCAGCGGCAACAATTGCTTGGATACCGCCGAACCCGCCGAAGCCAGCACGATGTCGACGCCAGCCAAGGCCTCGATGGTGGCGGCCTGAACATCGAGTTGCCGGTTGCCATAGTCGACTTGCTGGCCAACCGAGCGCGGCGAGGCCAAGGCGATGACGTCGCTTGCTGGAAAGCGCATTTCGTCCAGCACCTTGAGCATTTCGCGGCCGACGGCACCTGTGGCACCAAGAACGGCGACTTTATAGCGTTTTTCTGGCATGGAAGACTCTTAGCGAACAAAGGGGGCTGACAAGGCCAGCGCTACACGGCTGGGCTGCCAACGAGCAGGGCCAGCGCCTACGGGTCCAGCGGTGCTGCGGCGTGGGCGCCCGCACCGGTGGATTTGGACGCGGATTCGGACACAGGCGGTGATTGGCTTAGGGCTCGAGCAAGAATTACGCGATCGATCCGTGATAGGAGCGCAACGTCGAGTCGGCTTGCAGAGCCGCGAGTTAGCGACCCACCAAACAAGCAATGGGCGACGTGCAAAATCGACTTGATTTTGGACGGGCCCTTAGGCTGAAATCCACGGCAACTGGAGGCTGATCAGCGCGGGATGAATCCGTGTTGGACCAATGCGTGTTGGACCAATCCGGGCGCGCTAGTCAACCGGAGCCCGCCCTGGCGGAGGCGGCGGAATCACCACCGGCGCGGCCCCAGGCGGTGGTGGCATCGACGGCGGACCGCCCATGGCACCTGCGGGCGGTGCGGGAGGAACAACGGGCCGCGGTGGCGCCCACTTGGACGAGTGAACGCGGACCATGACGGTGGTAATGTTGTCGTGGCCGCCTCGGGCCTTGGCCAACTCGGTCAAGCGGTAACAAGCCGACTGCGCGCTCGGAGCATTGCGCAACACCAGCTCGATCTCTTCGTCGCGCACCAGATCGGTCAAGCCATCGCTGCACAGCAGGTACTGGTCGCCACGGCGGACTTTGTCGACAAAAAGGTCAACGACAACCTGCTCTTGCAAACCCAAGGCCCGCACAATCACGTTCTTGTAGGGGAAACTCTCGATTTCCTCTGGCTGCAGCAAATTCATGCGGATATACTCGTTAAGCAACGAGTGATCCTCGGTCAATTGGCGCAGTTTTCCGCTGCGCAACCGATACATGCGGCTGTCGCCGACGTTGGCGATGTGGATAAAATTGCGATGAAAGGCCGCACCGACCAAAGTGGTGCCCATGTCGCGCAATTGCTCGTGCTGTTGGGCTAAGCGGTACACCGAAATATTGGCGCTTTCTACCGCTTTGCGCAGACGCAGCGCATGCGGGCTGGCCTCGGCCGCGGTCATCTCCGACTTGGCGCGTTTGGCGCGCAAATACGCGGATTTGACTCGCTTGGTGAGATCGGGGTTGCCGTAAAACGAGCGCAGCGCCTCAATGGTAAACGCCGACGCCACTTCACCGGCAGAGTGCCCGCCCATGCCATCGGCCACCACGAAAAGCCTTTCGCTTTCCAGCAGCAACAGGGCGTCTTCATTGCCGTCGCGCACCAGACCGACGTCGGTCAGACCGAAAGTCTCCAGCGCGTGCTTGGACGTCGTCGTCGACCGGGAGGCGGCGCCAGTGGGAGGTGCGGCGGGAAGGGACTCGGCCATGCGCGTACCAATCTGCAAAGGGTCTGGGGGCAACGTCCGCCACGGTGGCAGCAGCCGCGACACGGGGGTCCGCGGCGACAATCGGCGGTGGCGCCGACGACAACCGATGGAAAACCCTAACGCCAAGTGCGGCAAAGCGACGCCCCGGTCCTGCTACCCAGCACCGGCTTCGCTCTTTGTGAGAACCAACTCCAGCGTCGCTCTTTGTGAGAACCACCACAAGCCCGGCGGCGGGCCGGAGTCGCTCAGGGGGTGACTGAGGCGCACCCGACGATGCGTCATGGTGAAAGTACCGTGGTGTGCATGATCTGTCAAACAATGCGCAGCGACGAGCAGGGCGATCGCAAACTCCGCAACCGGATCACATCTTGACGGTTTCTGCTGATTGCGATCGTATGGCGAGCCGCAGACCAGTGATCCGCGGTGTACCACTGCGATGCGTGAGACTGGATATATTCAACTTCTAAAGAGTTTCTCTGA
>SHZD01000278.1 GCA_009692465.1 Myxococcales bacterium | reverse complement strand
GCGGAGGCACTCTGACGACTGAGGCGCACTTGTAGTGCGTCACAAGGAGCAAGAGGGCTGACAACAAAGCATGGCGGGGTCGATGAGTCCAGCGAACTCATCGACGGGTTACGCGCAGCAGGCGTTTGAAGATAAACACCCTCTAAGGAACTGTCCTCAACTAACTCGATCGATCTGGGCAACACAGGAGCGGCGAGTCGGCCTTTGAGGACGCGAGCTTAGCGACCCACAAAGCAAGCACACGGAACCAGTCCCACAATGACTTATTCTGGGACAGTTCCTAACCCCCGAGCAATTGAACCGAGTTGGCCGAGGACTCTTTTGCCATGGTTAGACCCTTGCATCTCGCTTCGCGTCCCAGCACCATGCGCGCATGAGTTGTTGGCGCGCAATTTCGGGACACCATGAAAACGCTTGCAGTTGCCTTGGCCGCCGTCGCATTGTTGACCGCGGTGCCTTCCTTTGCTCAATCGGCCGCCAAAGCGGGCGAGCGGTCGTGGTTCATCAAGATGGACACCGAACAGGTCGATGGCACCATCCGGCGACCGTCGACGCTGCTCCTCGACCGCCACAGCCGCCCCAAATGGGAGCGCCTGTTTTCAATCAAGAAATCCATGCGTCCCGCCTTGCATGGCACCGCTGCCGACAGCGCGCTCAAGTAGCGTTCGTTGCCGGTGTACTGGGGGCGTTGCTTACCAGTGCCGCTCTTGCGCTGCCGTGGCCCCATCAAAGCCCAGTCGAGACGCCGCTGCGGCGCTTGGTCGACGCTGAGCTCGCTGCCCCTACTCTTGGAAAATTGCGCCACGATCCAGCGATTGTGCCGTTTGAGCGCCGTCTGGGTCGCCCGGTCGTAGTGGGCGATCGGGTGCTGGTCGAACTGTTGGCCGCCGCCGCCGCCGATACGCGCAAGTGGACGCCGCAGCGGCTGGCTCGCCTGCAGCTGGTGCCCGAAGCGCGCGGTTGGGATGCGTGGCTGGCGTGGCTGCCGCTGCGCCAAGTGCCATTGCTGGCTTACGAATTGCCAGGTCTGCGCACCGCCCGCCTGCCGTGGGCAAAGACAAAGCTGGCCGGGCAGCACTTGTCGCAAGGGGTGGGGCTAACCGGCGCGGATCGCTTGCATTGCAAGGGCATCGGTGGCGCCGGCGTGACTGTGGCGGTCATCGACGACGAGTGGCATGGGCTGTCTGACGCTGCTGTTGCTGGTGAATTGTCGAATCTGATTGGAAAATCGCCATTCCAGAGCTCAGACGCCGAGGCAATTCACGGCACTGCTTGCGCTGAAGTGGTCGCCGACATGGCCCCAGACGCAGCAATTGTGGCGTATTCTGCGGTGACATTGCCGGAATTGCAGGTGTTACTTGGCAAACTGGTCGGCTCCGGGGTGCAGGTCGTCAGCGATTCGTCAGGGTGGACCACCGGATTTTCTTTTGCCGACAATACCGGAAAACCCTGTGAATTAATGACTAAAGTTGCCCAAGCCGGCATCGTGTGGGTAGCTGCAGCCGGCAATGAAGGCGACCACACCATGTGGATCGGCAGCTACAAGGACGCCGATAAGGACGGCTGGCTCGATTTCAACGGCGACAACTACGCGCAATTGTTTGCTCAAAAGGGCAGCTACGTCACCGTCGAATTCGATTGGGACGACTACCCCAATTCCGCAATTGATCTCGACTTGTATGTGTGCGCCGCCGGTCAGTGGCCATGCAAAGAACTGACCAACTCCAAAAGTACCCAGGACGGCGGGCAAACGCCCCAAGAGGTGTTGGACTACGAGTTCGCCAAAAGTGGCGCCGTGTATCTGGCTGTGCGGCTCAAAGCGGGCAAGGAACCACCGTCGGGACCACTGGGCGTGCGATTGGCCATGGCTGGGGCCGCCAACCTCAGTCCGTGGGTCAATGCGGGCACCGTCATCGATCCGGCCCAATGCGCCGACGCGGTGGCAGTCGGTGCGGTCGAGTGGGACAACTACGCTAACGGCCCGGCCGCCCCGTATAGCTCGCGCGGACCGACTTGGGATGGGCGGATTAAACCCGATATCGCCGCGCCAACCGCAGTCGAAACATCAGTCCTGACGCCATTTAACGGCACTTCGGCGGCCTGCCCGCATGTCGCCGGCGCGGTCGCCGTGCAGATGGCACGCACGCAAGCGGCCGCTGCACAAGCCTTTGAGTTTTTACGCAAACATGCAGTGGCGCTCAGTCCAACTGCACCAGACAACACTTTTGGCGCCGGGGTTCTGGACTTGGCAGTGCCCACGGATTTTTGCACGACCGCTGTGGATGCCGCCACAGAGCAAGAGGCTGACGCTGCCGATGGCCATGCCTGCGCCGAAGTCGCCACAGTTGCAGAATCGGTCTTAGGCGATCAAACGCAGGCCACACCACCAGTCGCAACGCCGCGGCGGGAAGACGATTCCAGTTGCAGCGCGCAACCAACCAGTGGCGAATGGGTCCGCAATGTTGTGGCTGGGTTTGTCGCTTGGGCTGTAGTCGCCTTGCGTCGAAGGGCCGTGCGGGTCGATACTGGCAGTCGCGCACTTGACCGCACAACTTGAGGTTGGCCATGTTTGAAACCGCTGAAGTCGGCCATGTCATCGACAAGGACGCCTACGCCGCCGAGGTCCCGCTGTTGCGGTCGGCACTGCTCGACGCCCAATTCGACCTCAAACAGGCCCGCAAGTTTGCCACCATCATCGTCATTGGCGGCGTAGACGGTGCAGGCAAGGGCGAAACGGTCAATTTGCTGAGCGAGTGGATGGATCCGCGCCACATCGAGACCCACGCCTTTGGGGTGCCGACCGACGAAGAACTGGCGCGCCCTGACAAGTGGCGGTTTTGGCGCGCGCTGCCACCTAGAGGCAAAATCGGTATTCTATTCGGCAGTTGGTACACTGAGCCGATTGTCCAGCACGCCGCTGGCGACACGACTGAGCAAGACTTTGACTCACAGATTGAGCGCATCAACCGCTTTGAACGGATGCTCGCCGATGAAGGGGTTCTGCTGCTCAAGTTCTGGTTTCACTTGAGTAAAAAGGTCCAAAAGCGCCGCTTGTCCAAGCTCGAGGACAATCCGCGCACCCGCTGGCGGGTGACGGAGCAAGACTGGAAAAACTTCAAAAAATACGAACAGTTTCGTAATGTTTCTGCCAAAACCGTGCGCGAGACCGACATGGCCTACGCGCCGTGGATCATTGTCGAGGGCGAAGATGCGCGCTACCGCAGCCTGACGGTCGGCAAGACGTTGGTGACGGCGCTGCGCGGGCGCATCGACAATCCGCCAACCAAGCCGACGGCGCTCGCCCACACCACGTTGCGGCCGATCGATTCGCGCAACATCTTGGATACACTGGATTTAACCACCCGAACCGAAAAAGCCGAGTACGAGACCAAGCTGGAGGAGTTGCAAGGCCGACTGGCGCTGGCAGTGCGCCATCCGCGCTTTCGCAAGCTGAGCGTGGTTGCGGTGTTTGAAGGTTCGGACGCGGCTGGCAAGGGCGGCGCGATTCGGCGAGTGACAGCGGCCTTGGATGCGCGGTTCTATCAAGTGGTTCCGGTGGCGGCCCCGACCGAGGAAGAGCGCTTGCAGCCGTATTTGTGGCGGTTTTGGCGGCAGCTGCCAGCGCGCGGGCGCACGGTGATTTTTGACCGCAGTTGGTACGGGCGGGTGCTGGTGGAGCGTGTCGAAGGGTTTTGTAGCGAATCCGACTGGTTGCGCGCTTATTCCGAAATCAACGACTTTGAAGAGCAGATGCACGACCATCAAGTTGTGGTGTGCAAGTTCTGGTTGCAGGTGTCCAAAGAGGAGCAATTGCGCCGGTTTACCGAGCGGCAAGAATCCGAGTTCAAGCGCTTTAAGATCACCGACGAAGACTGGCGCAACCGCGAAAAATGGGACCAGTACATCGATGCGATTTGCGACATGGTCGACCGCACCAGCACCGAAATCGCGCCGTGGACCTTGGTCGGCGCCGAAGACAAGCACAACGCCCGCCTTGTCGTGCTCGAAACGCTGTGCAATCGGATCGAAGGCGCGCTCAAGAAGCGCAAGGGCAAGTAAACCGCTGGCACGTCGCTGCCTTGAACAAGGATCGGGCTATGGCTGAAAATAAGGAACAATCTCCAGGTGTTCTAGGTGTCGGTGGCGTGTTTGTGCGCGCGCGCGACCCGGCGGCCCTGGGGCGGTGGTACGCAGAAATGCTCGGGATTGCCATCGATTCGGCGTGGAATGGCGGCACGCTGTCGGCAAAAGCCGATGATATGACAGTATTTTCTCTGTTTTCCGCGGAAAACGACTACTTTGAGCGCTCGCAACAAGTGATGCTCAACTGGCGGGTCGCCGATTTGGACGCCGTGCGCGCCTTTTTGATTGGCCGCGGTGTGCGGGTCGATGAGAAGACAGACCGCAGTGATTATGGCTACTTCGGCTGGGCGTGGGACTGCGAAGGCAACAAGCTCGAGCTGTGGCAACCGCCCGCAGGGTCGGTCGCCGTTTGACTGCAGCCTCAGGAGCGGGCCCCATTGGGGTACTGCTAGTCAATACTGGGACGCCGCGATCGACCGCGACGGGCGATGTCCGCCGCTATCTGCGCCAATTCTTGAGCGATCCGCGGGTAATCGACCTGCATCCGCTGGCGCGCTGGCTGCTGTTGGAACTGGTCATCCTGCCGTTTCGGCCGGCCAAAAGCGCCGCCGCTTACAAGCAAATCTGGACCTCGCGGGGCTCACCGCTTTTGACCAACTGCGTGGATCTGGCGGTAGCGGTGCAGGCCGAGCTGCAAAAAGCGGCATCTAGTCAGTATCACGTTGAATTAGCGATGCAATTTGGGGATCCCTCGATTGGCACTGCGCTGGACAACTTGCAGGCCAAAGGGGCGACTCGGCTGGTGGTGGTGCCGCTGTTTCCGCACTACGCCGCCGCTTCGTATGGCTCGGCGGCGGCGGCAGTGTGCGCGGTGGCTGCCCAGCGCTGGGTGGTGCCGGCGCTGCAGTTTGTGGAGCCATTTTGGTTTCGGCCCCAGTTTATCGATGCGGTGGTGAGCGGCGCGCGCGCTGCGATCGAAGAGTTTAATCCTGACCATATTCTGTTTTCGTATCATGGAATTCCAGAGCGACATTGCACCAAGACCGACCAGACCGGTGCGCACTGTTTGCGGCGACCGGACTGTTGTGACGCCGTGCAAGTCGCCAACGCCCACTGCTACCGGGCCCAATGCGTGGCGACGTCGCGGCGGCTGGTGGCCGAACTTGGGTTAACTGCTGATAAAACCACCACCGCCTTTCAATCGCGATTGGGGCGCACGCCGTGGATTAAGCCCTACACCGACCACGTGCTGCACGATTTGGGCCAAGCGGGGGTGCAGCGCCTATTGGTGCTGGAGCCCAGTTTTGTGGCGGACTGTTTGGAGACTCTTGAGGAAATTGGCATTCGCGGCCGAGCGGATTTTGCGCGCGCAGGGGGTGGCGAATTGCGGCTGCTGCCGTCGCTCAATGCCAATGAGGGCTGGGTGCGCGGATTGGCGGCGATGATTGCGGCGGTGGGGTAGGGCGCGATGCCCAAGATTCCCCATCGAAATTCTCCGCGGCCCCCGATTTGAGATGCCAGTGCCCTGTCGCTCGCTGTCGCTCGCTGTCGCTCGACGAGGAGCAAGGCGCTTGACGACTGAGGCGTACTTGCGTACGCCAATGAGACAGTCCTGCGAACTGTCTAGGAGCCTGTCGGAAATCAATCGGTTGTGAAATGTCTATCAGATTATACACAATGAATCTATTACGATCCGACAGGCTCCTAGCCAGTCA
>SHZD01000277.1 GCA_009692465.1 Myxococcales bacterium | reverse complement strand
ATTGTCACAGTTCAGGCAATCCTGCGGCCCCGCCGGTGGTGCTTGTGCACGGCTTTTTTAGCGACGGCCGAGCGTGGCATCAACCACTGGCCGCGCTGACTGCGCTCGGAATTTCACGGCATTGGCTGGCTCTGGACCTGCCGGGGCATGGCCATTGCCGAGGTTTGCGCCCGCCGGCCGAGCAACAGGCGTGGCCGTGGTTGTGGCACTTGCTCGACGAAGTCGTGAAAGACTTGGGTCAACCGCCTATTATTATTAGCTATTCATTTGGAGCGCGCGTGGCTGCTGCGTGGGCCTTGGCGCATTGCAGTGGTCAAAATCGCCCGCAGTTGGCAGGTATGGTGCTCGAATCAGCCCACTGCGGCTTGCCCGCGCCTGAGGCAGCGCAACGGCGACTGGCAGACCAACACCTCGCTGCACGGCTTGAAAACGCCACAATCGACGCCAGTGTCGCTCACTGGCAAGCGCAACCGCTTTTCGCCAGTCAGGCGCACTTGCCAGTTGAGCGCGCCGCCGATCTAGCCGCGCACCAACGCCTGCGTCGGGAACAAAGTCCGGTCGGGCTTGGTTTTGCCCTACGCAATCTGGGCACCGGTACCATGCCCGATCTGCAAACCTGCCCTCCGCGCGCCGACTTGCCCAGTTTGGTGTTGGCAGGTGACCTCGACCCTAAATTCGTTGCAATGCTGCCAATATGGGCGATGCTGTTGCCGCAAGCGCAGTTGGCACCGCTGCCTGGCGTTGGGCACCACATCTGTTTGGAAAACCCCCAGTTGTGGGCACAGACGGTAGCGCCGTTTCTGGACCAATGCAGCCGAGGCTAGCATCGACAACCTATTGATAGACAAGAGAATCGCCTCAGGTTTGGCGCGTCTTGGCGGCGCCATCGCCTTGATCTGCGCTGGAGCAGGCCCCTGTTACGCCGATGGCCACGCCATGGGCGCGGTGGTCTTGGGCTACGAGCAACCATCCAGTTCTGCTTTGCGCATCGACGCCTTAGGCTGGCGCGACATGTTTGCTATGACCGAAAACGTGGTCATGCGCATTCAGGCAGCACCGTTACGCCTGCTCAGCTTTGGTAGCTTTGAAAAGCCAGCGCTCACCGATGGCCAACGCACCACCGTGTGGCAGTGCGATTTTGGCACCCTGCCCGTCGTTTTCGGCCCGATCGCCGTAGGCGCCGTGGCTTCCATCGGCGAAACAAACAGCCTTGTCCACCGCAAAGCCGTGGGCGACTACGGCGTCGGCAAGCAAAGTGCGATGGGTCTGGGCGGCAAAGTGATTGGCGCCTTGCATATTAAAGGCTTAGGCGGAGCCAGTGCCGCGTGGGGGCCGATTTGGCATTTCGGCGGAATGCGGCAATTGTCCAGTGATGTCACCATGTATCTGGTGCTCAATCAGGCCAATATGTACGGCTTAGTTGCTACCTATGCGCTGAGCGATCTTCGCGATGCCAGTGGCTTCCAGGTCGCCCGCGGCAGCAGTTGGACGTTGAGCCTGGGGCTGGTGCGCGATCAATAGCTAGCGGTAATTGGAATCGTGCAGCGCTCTAGAGAGCCGATCAAATAAGATTTGCTCGGCGTCTCGGTGCTTGCTTTGTGGGTCGCGAGCCTGCGGCACTTATTCAATTGCCTGCGGGTCGGCGTCAGGCCGCTCCGTTTTGTTTGCGAATTCCTTGAGGTTCGGCGTTAATTGGTCGGGTCTCTAGCACGGCTATGCATCTTGCGCTGCCCGAAAAAATGCGGCACAACCAAACCTGCGTCACCACGGCGCCTGCTGAGTGCCTGTTGACTACCTCCGCCGCCCATCCGGCCACCAACGCGAAAATCTTGGCCGTTGAAGATGATCCGGCCATTCGCGAGGGGCTGAACATCAACTTGAGTCTGGAAGGGTACCGGCCGATTATGGCCGCCGATGGCGAACGGGCGCTGGCCATTCTGGAACGCGAGCGCGTCGACCTGATCCTGCTCGACGTGATGCTACCCGGTCGCAATGGTTTTGAGGTGTTGCGAACTATTCGCGCCCGTGGAATCGACGTGCCAGTGATCATGCTGACGGCGCGAATCGACGAAGCCGACAAAGTACTGGGTCTTGAATTGGGCGCTGACGATTACGTGACCAAACCTTTTGGTTTGGGTGAGTTGCGAGCGCGGATTCGTGCAACGTTGCGCCGGGCCAATGCCAAAACGGCGGCCGCTACCACGACCATGGCCTTTGCCGACGTCGAGATTGACCGGATTGCCCACCGTGTTCGCAAGGGCGGCGCGGACATCCCGATGACTGCGCGTGAGTTTTCGCTTTTAGTGTTTCTCGTCGACCGCCCTGACCGCGTGCTGACTCGCGAGATCTTGTTGCAACACGTGTGGAGCACCGAACACGCAACTCTGCGCACCGTCGACAACTTCGTCATGCGCCTGCGCGCCAAGCTGGAACCTACGCCGGAGTCGCCACGCTACTTTGAGACGGTCCGCGGCATCGGCTATCGCTTCAGCGCCGCCGGCACCGAAGAAAGCAGCAAGGAGTGATGATTTTATCCGCATGTTGAAATATTCAACATGTTGGCCACCCGCGTTCGACTCTTTCTCCCGTGAGCTATCGCAATAATTCCGATAACGATCTGACTCTTACGTTGTTCTCCGTCGGCTAGATGGTCGTTGGCACGGCCCTTGCAATGCTTGGTGGCGACCCTGCCGCACTGCCGCAGCAGGCCAACGACGACGAGAGGACCCCATGAAATCCAACTTTGCCCATCTAGTTGCGCGCGCATTGGCCGCCGGTGTTGTTTTGACCGCCATAGGTTGCGCGGAAATGAGCCCGGAATCCTCGGAATCCTCGGGAGCCGCGCTTACGGCCACCACCGATGTGGGTGCCAGCACTCAATCAGCCGACAGCTCTGCCGCTAGCGGTGGAAGTGCCAATACCGGCTTTGCGGGCACCCCTGCCAAGCAAAATGGCGGTCAGCCCGGCGGTGCGGCAACCGATGAAAGCGGTGGCATTGGCCTCAAGCCTGGTGGAGCGCAGGACATTGCGTTCTTTCGCAGCAAGCTCAAAGCCAAAATGTTGCCCAAGGCTGCGGACATGACGTTGGAGGGTTTTCTCAATGAACACGACACCGTGCTGCCGCCGGCCCAAAAAGACCGGGTCATTTCGCTGCACGCACTTGCCGGCGTGTTCCAGCCCGCTGGCGGTAAGCCCGAGGCCGTGGTGCAACTGGGCCTGAATTCGGCGAAAAAGCTTGCCGATGTCCAGACTTCTCTGGCCCTGACGGTTGTCATTGATCGCTCGGGGTCGATGGGCGGCCAAAAGATGGCCGACGTAAAAGCGGGCCTGCACGAGATGGCCAATCACCTGCCCAAAGGCACGCGGCTGGGCATCGTCTCGTTCGCCAGTGAAGTCAAAACCAGCTACGCGGCCAAAATCATTGATTCTGGAAATTTACCCGCGCTGCATCAAGCGATCGACGGCATCAACGCCGACGGTGGCACCAATATCTACGGCGGCCTTCAAGAGGGCCAAAAGACCTGCTTCGAGGCGGGAAACACCTTCCAAAACAAGCGCATTCTGTTTCTATCTGACGGTCAGGCCACTGCTGGCAACACCAAGCACGCTGATATCGTGGCGTTGACCAAGGCGACGGCTTCTGAGGGCTGCAGCGTATCTACGGTCGGGGTCGGCCTCAATTTCGACCTTAAGTTGATGACCGAGATGGCCCAGGTCGGCAATGGCACGGCATGGTTCGTTCAAAACAGCGACCACGCCAAAGCGGTGTTTGTGCAAGACATGGAGACCATGCTGTTGCCGGTTGCCGAAAAGCTGTGGATGAAATTCTCGGTGGGCGATGGCTGGAAAGTTCTGGATATCCCGGGGTTTGAATGGGCAATCGAAGGTAACAAGGTTACGATCACCGGCACCAAAAAAGCGACCGCGACGACGACCCCAGAAGGTGGCAATCCGCCGCCGCAAACCGATCCGACCGCCAAAGTGGCAATGCCCACCCTGTTTGCCAGCAAGAAGAATGGCATTGTTATGCTGCGGTTGCAGGCGCCTGACTCGATTGACCCCAACAAGTTCAGCGGTCTGTTGCTGTCGACGGTCGAATACGGCTACAGCATCGCCAAGACGGGTGCGCAAGAGAGCTTTGCGGTGCCAGTGCAGGTTCCAGGCCTGACCGCTATCCCTGACGGCGGGTGGGGATACTTCCAAAGCCCAATCGTTCGGCGGACTTTTGTCCTACTTCATGTGGGCATGGATCTCATTGACGCCTGTAAACTGTTGGAAGCTGGGCAGAAAGAGTCTGCTATTGCCATCATCGACGCCAGCACCAAGCTCGTTGCCGGTCAGGTCAAAGAAGGCGGGGCCGAGCTGGCAGCGGTCGACAAGACTGCCCCAGATCTCGCGGATGCGGCTCAGTTGCTGGCCGACCTCAAGTCGCTGATTCCGTAGCGTCAATCAGGTTGATCGCAGTGCGCAATTCGGCAGCAGTCGAGGGCGTGTTCGAGATAGCGTTGGAGCCGCTCCTACTCCAAACGCGCTCGGGCACGCCCTTGAGTTTTTCGACGATTCGCAGTTTCTCAAGTAGTTTCAAGGCATAGTATGTGCCATCGACTTCCCACCACAGCCAGCCCTGACGCGCCGAGCTATGGTAGTGATGGTGGTTGTTGTGCCAGCCCTCACCCAGCGTCAACAGCGCCAGCCACAGATTGTTGCGCGAGGTATCGCTGGTCTCGAAGCGGCGACTGCCCCAAACGTGACATAAGCTGTTGATGACAAAGGTGCCGTGCCACAAGATCGCCGTGGACAGGAAGTAGCCCCAAAACAACGCCGGACCGCCGCCCAGCCAATACAGGGTGGTCGCGTACACGATTGGCGCCACCAACCGCCAATTGTCGAGCACGACCAGTTCAGGATACTTGGTGAAGTCCTTGATATTGTTCCAGCGCGTTGCCGTCGACGAACTGTGGACAATCCAGCCGATGTGGGACCACCAAAATCCACGCTGAATCGGCGAGTGCAAATCAATTTCGGTGTCGCTGTGCCGATGGTGATCACGGTGATGGGCGGCCCACCACAGTGCCCCACGTTGAGTGGCTGTGGAGCCCAAAAAAGCGAGCACGAACTGAAACCACCGCGACGTCCGAAACGTCCTGTGGGCAAAATACCTGTGATAGCCCGCGGTAATACCGAACATTCGAATGTAATAGCTTCCGATACATAGCGCAATAAGCGACCATGATGGAGGATAAAGTACAATTCCGGCAATTCCGAGCATATGAACTGCGGTCATCAGAAAAACGGCTGACGGCTCGTAGTGTCCGCGATCGGGCGCTACCTGCGGCTTGCTACCGTCGCCATTTGCAGGATTAGATAGTATTTCTACGGTATTGTGAGGCTTAGGTGACTCGAGCAGGAGCATGATTCCTCGGTTGCGCCGCCTGTAGACCAAGCAGGTCGCGGACGCTGCAGCGATTGTGCAACCCCGACGTCACCGGTCGTTGGCGGGAACTGTCACGCTTTGGTCACCATCCTGTTGTTCACCACCGCCGAACTCGGCGGGGAAGCCCTGACCGCAGTGGAAGACGCCAAATCTCGGCAAATTTGGCGACCGACTCCACTTTGTGCAAATATGTTTTTTGGGACGGAGAGGGAGTTCAGGTGCCGCTCAGTCCTTCGTTCTTGCCGGTCGACCGCGACGATGGCGAATTGCCAAGTCGGTGGAGTGCATTGGTGGTAATGCCGCGCAATTCATGCTGGATAGCCGGAATGGTCGCGGTTGGCTGGCTTGCGGCCTGTGCCGATGGCCCTGCGCCAATTGCGGACGCATCTGGATCCGATGCCGCCATCAATG
>SHZD01000276.1 GCA_009692465.1 Myxococcales bacterium | reverse complement strand
TATTGCGATCCGACAGTCTCCTAGCTTCACAGATATTCTCAACTGTCCAAGAACTGCCCGGAGTGAATCCGTGCAGTTTCGGACAGTTGCCGCCGTCTAGGCAGACGGCGCTAGGAGCGAGTCGGAATACTCCGACACGCTCCTAGCTGGCTACTCTAGGGACAGTTTAACCAGCGTAGGCGGCGCCGGCACCTCCAGACCGACATCTGCAACTAAAGCGAAACCCGTGCCTTTCAGAATGGCGCCAGCCAATAGCAGCTTGGGCGTATTGTCCAGCACCAGCCCATAGTAGCCTCCAGAAACCAAGGAGTTAGCTACATCGAAGTCGCTACATGAAGACGCCAGCACCCCGGCGCGCGAATTGCCCAGCACCACAGACCGGAGCAGACGCACGCCAGCCGATGCAAAAGCAGCCAACCCGTCGGCAAACTTGGCAACTTCGCCGGTAAGCTGACCGCTCGCATTGACCTTGGGCACCGACGCTTTGTGAGTATCCAGCAGCACGCAGCCATCGATTTTCGCGTTGGAGAGGTGGGTGTACACGGCCGCCGACTGGTTTGTCTGCAACCGACTCGCCAGTAAGAGGGGATGGCCAGAGCACGATTCGAACACGCCGCCGCTGCCGCCCCGGCCGTGCGGGTTGGCTGTCGTTTCACGGACTAATGCTCCTACTATTGTTGCGGTGTCCGTGGTGGAAATGGCGATGCCCGCCGAGCGGTTGCCGATGCTCGCGACGCCATGCAAGGCGATTTTGGCGCTAAAACCGCCAATGATTCCCGATCCAGTCAACAGGGCTGGACCTGTGCTCTGGGCGCCGGTCGCGCGCGCGGCAGCGTCGTCTGGCAAAGTACCGTCGACCAACACGCCGACGGCGGTCAGTACGCTTTTGGCGTCCACGCACGACAATCCAGCAAAGCGATTGCCGGTCAATCTAGCGCCGACAATGTGCAACTGCGCCCCGGATTCGACACCGACGGCCGACCCCGCCTAAGCCGTCGCTCTGGCGCGATTGGGTGTTGACCACGACCAAGCGCTGGGCGTGGTCTTGGGTGCCAATGCCGCCGACTACCAAGCCAGCTAGATGGCTCTACAACACGCTGCGGTGCCCGTTGCCGGACCTCAAGAGGTTTTCGGTTCAGGCGCTGGGCATTCGGTCGGACAGCGATGCGGTTGAGGCGCAAACCCTTGGCGGCTCGAATCGTTCCAGAGCCTCTAGGAGCCTGTCGGACATCAATCGGTTGTGAAATGTCTATCAGGTTATACACAATGAATCTATTACGATCCGGCAGGCTCCTAGCCAGTCAAATATTCTCAACTGTCCGAGAACTGCCCGAAGTGAATCCGTGCAGTTTCGGACAGTTGCCGCCGTCTAGCCAGACGGCGCTAGGAGCAAGTCGGAATACTCCGACACGCTCCTAGGGCACGCCATGAAGACGCCGCTGCCAGACCCAACATTGTCCGCGCCAGTGACCCTGCTGCATGTTGAGGACGATCCGAGTCAAACAAAGTTGCTGGCGCGCCTTGCCGGCCAGTCGGCCACTCCCATCAGCATTACCGCGGTGCCGACGCTGCACCAGGCCTTGGCCATTTTGGCTATCGATACTTTTGACGTGTGCTTGCTCGACCTTGGCCTGCCCGATTCGGTGGGGCTAGCCACGTTGCGCAGTGTCGCCGCGCTCCGGCCAGAACAACCCATCGTCGTGCTTACGGGCGAAAGCGATCCGTGGTTGGCGCTGGGCGCGATTAAGATGGGGGCGCAAGACTTTTTGGTTAAGGATCATATGGATCTCATGGGCTTGATGCGCACTATTCAGTTTGCCGCCCTGCGAAGTCGGCAACAAATGCTCGCCAATACCATGGTGAGTTCGACCGTTCTGCTGCAGGCCTTGCCGGTGCCAGTAGCGGTGGTAGACGTAGTCGGCGCAGTGCTGTGGTCCAATCCGGCGTGGCAGATTCAGGTGGGGGGCCACCGGGACGATACTGTGGTTGACCTGAACTGGCTGGCCGCATCACCGGACGGCACTTGGGTCGAACTTGCGCCGCTTATGGACCAGAGCGGCAAGGCAAGCATTCCGCGCCGTTACCAGATTCTGAGGTGTTCCGTGGGCGCAGGGCAGATCTACGAGGCAATCACGCTGGTGCCGGCGAAAGCGTCGCGGGGGTAGACGACTTGGCGGCACACAAACCATCGGCGGCACACAAACCATCGGCGGCACACAAACGATCGGCGGCACACAAACGAGAGGATACTGGTCCGGCGGCGACGGAAACTCCGCTGAGCTTGCCCGCAACTGTGGTGCTGCCGAAGTCCTTGCCGCGCCGCCAACCGTCGACTCCGACTCCGCTGCTGCAGTTGAGCGCCACCCAGCTATTCGCCGGTGACGATTGGTTGGCGGAGCCAGCGGACGATCCAACCTCTGTTCAGAATGCGCAGCAGGCAATCGTCGTGGACCTTACTGCCAGCGATTAGCCACAAGGGAAAGGACTAGCGACAGGGGGAAAGTGCGAAAAGTTCTCACGGCTGCGCACTCGCTCGCCCGCAACCGGATTTCAAGCGCAAACATCCTCAAAATCCACGCCTAGTTTGCGCGCCGCATCCCGCAGCAGCGCCCGCGCCTCGCCGCGCAACATAGCCGGTGACTTGATAAAGCCCAAAAAACGCTGCTGCAGGCTTTCAGCCTCGGCAACTCGGTCGGTTTTTTGCAAGATCTCGATGACGCACTCCGCCGTGCACAAGCCGCCGATTTTTTGATTGGGACGCAAGTTGTAGCGCGAAGGCCCGCTTGGCTGCAGGCTGACGCGCGGGATATTGTGCAAGTACGGGCTACGGTGATACATCTTGCGCGCCGCCAGCCACGTACCGTCGATCAAGATGAACTGCTGGATATTAGAGATATCGCAAAAATAATCGCTAGTTGCGCTCGGATAGACCAGGGCGACGCCACCAGCTTCAATTTGGCGCATGAGCGCGGTCGGCGGCAGCAGCCGGTCCCACCGGATCTGTTCCGCTTGCTCGCCTAGGACTTGCAGGACCAGTTGGCCGGTGTTGGAGCGCTTATTGAATTCGCGGTTATGAGTGAGCAACGTGATTAGCATGCGGGCGGCATACCATACGTCGCAAATCGAGCCAATGCTGACGGCCCTCGGTGCCCATCTGCTCGCCTACAGCAACCTGTGGCGGCCTTTGCCGTTTGCCCAGTTGCACTTGCCCTGGCAGGACCAGCATCCCGAGTTGGCTCAGTGGCTTAATGCGTTGCCCCAAGCTGAAGTGGAGAGCCCGCATCGACCGTGGTTGGCTACTGCGCCGCCGTGGCTACAGAATCTGGCTAGTGACTGCCAGCAGCTCGGCGAGCTGGGACGGCTAGACAGTGCGCCAATTCCAAAGTTAGGGGTGCGCGCGGCCAGGCGAATTTCTGGGAGAAAAGTCAAACAGATTGAAGGGTTTTGCGCGGTCGTGTTGTCTGTGTTGCGGGCCCAGTGTGGCGAAGCATGGCGATCAGGATGTGAAATTGTCGACTGGTGTGCGGGAAAGGGCCACATGGGGCGATGGCTGGTGCAGCAAACTGGCGGCCGCCTACTAGCGCTCGAGAAAGACCCGCATTTGGTTGAGGTGGGGCAAAAAGCCTGCGACCAACTGGGGTTGGTTGCGCGTTTTGTCGTCGTCGATGTGCGCGAGCCGGCGACGGCTGCGTTGTTGACGAATCAACAGTTTGTGGTTGCGCTGCACGCGTGCGGTGACCTGCATGCGGCGATGTTGACCGCTGCGACCCAGCAACGAGTGGAGGGACTGGCGTTGGCGCCTTGCTGTTACAATTCAGCAACTTCGGGTCCGGTGCTCTCGGCTGCTGGCCACAGATTGGCCTTGGGTTTGACCCGCTCTGACGTCGATCTGGTTCACCGGCAGATATGGGTTGCAGCCGGCCATGACCGGGCTCAGGCCGAACAAGAGCAGGCGTGGCGGTTGGGTTTTGATGCCCTTCAACGCCAGTCGACAGGCCACCACGATTATCGGCCCATGCCGCCTTTTCCCAAAACGTGGCTCAGCTTGGATTTTTCGACATTTTGCCACCGATTTGCCCAGTTGGATGGGCTACAACTGCCGAGCAAGGCCAGTTTGGGCGAATTTGAACAAACGGGTTGGCTGCGCCTGCGCCAAGTCCAGCGCCTTGAGCTGCTCCGAGGGATGTTTCGGGCGCCCTTAGAGACATGGCTGGTGCTGGACCGCGCGCAAATGCTTGTTGAATCCGGGTATCATGTGCAGGTTGGCACGTTTTGTGGGCGTTTAGACTCGCCGCGCAATGCGATGGTGGTGGGCTGGCTCTAGAGAGTTGCAGCATGCCGCGCGCGGTACCCACGATAGATGAAACTTTTCAGCGTGCTGCATGGCGACCGCGCCTCCGGGCGCCCGCGCGGCTACGCAGCACACGTGGGGCGGCGCGCCCCGAGTTTCTAGTTAGGGCACGGTAAATGAATAAGTCATTCATTTACCGTGCCCGTTTGCTTGCTGCGTGGGTCGCAAGCTCGCGTCTTTACAGCCGACTCGCCGCTCCGTTCTTTTCGCAGATCGATCGGGTTATTCTTTTACACGCCCTGAGGGCGGTTGGGTGACTGGCCGCCCCTACTCGACCGCCGTCTGGCTAGACGGAGGCAACTATCTGAAACTGCACGGATTCACTGCGGGCAGTTCGCGGACAGTTGAGAATAGTTGACTGGCTAGGAGCCCGTTGGATCGTAATAGATTCATTGTGTATAACCGGATAGACATTCAAAATGCGTTTGATTTCCGACAGACTCCTAGTCTCGTCAGGACACCAGTCGGACATCGCCCAATCGATAGTCAATCGTAACCAGTTAATCCAAGTCGCCACGCTGGCGCTTTTGGTCGCTGCGCAGGTGCTTTGCCGCCAGTCGGCGCTCGATAGCCCCGCGCGTCGGCCGCGTGGCCACCCGCGGTCGCGGTCGGGTCAATGCGCGCTGGACCAGGTCGGCCATCTTAGTGCAGGCGTCGGCGAGGTTGCGCTCTTGGCTGCGGTACAATTGGCTGGTGACGACCAGCACGCCGTCGGTGGTCAGCCGCCGACCGGCCAGATGCGCCAATCTGGCTTTGACTTCGGCGCTCAGGACTGTAGTGTTGGCCAAATCAAAGCGCAGCTCCACTTGAGTCGCGACTTTGTTCACGTTTTGGCCACCCGGACCCGAAGCACGCACCGCAGTCCAACTCAGGTCTGCGGCGGGCAGAATCAAGCTGGTGGTTATCCGTATATCGTCCATGGCAAAATAGGTCCCGTTCAGCAGCAGTGAGGCCACAATTGTGCGTTGTTGGCCGATCAAGGTCAATGCCGGCCCAAACATGCCGCAGCACCATTGGCCGCGCGGTACGAGCGAACGCCAGAAAGCGAATAAGTTCCGCAGTGGGTCTGGAGGTTGGCAGAGGTTCCGCGTGCCGCCCAATTGGCACCCTCGATGCGTGATACTTCATGAGCGGCATGTGGAGTGTGGACCGCAACTGCGGACCACTGCAAGGGTTTGGGGGCGGCGCGCCCCCAAGTTTCTAGTCAGGGTGACCGGCCAGAGAATCATTTTTCGGGGGCCGTGCCTGGAGGAGCGTTCAGGTTGGCCGATCTGAACTCAATTCGTACAATTCACAGTAACGGTGCGACGACTGGCATCGACCGCCGCTTGTCGATGGGATCACTCGATACGCTTGCCCGAAATTGCTTGCTACGCCAATCATCTTCAGTCAAGCTTCGCGGCCTCATTTTCGCCGCGGCGCCCCTGCTGTCTGCGATTCGCGCGCCGCGCTCGGCACCCTTGGACGAAACTATGCCACGAAAACAGTCTTCTGCCCCGTCTTCACCCAAGCCCGAAACCCCGAC
>SHZD01000048.1 GCA_009692465.1 Myxococcales bacterium | reverse complement strand
ACTGTCCGAAACTGCACGGATTCACTCCGGGCAGTTCTTGGACAGTTGAGAATATCTGTGAAGCTAGGAGACTGTCGGATCGCAATAGATTCATTGTGTATAACCGCAAAGATATTTCATAACCGATTGATTTCCGACAGGCTCCTAGATCGAGAGCATCGATGGCGCCGCTGCTCGGCTGGGTGCAACACGGAGAGAATACAGTCCACCTCATGCATTGCGAGGCCGATGACTACGCGATTGCTGGCTTGGCTGCTCGGCAACGGCCATCGCTTCGTGCAATGCGAGCACGCCGTCCGGCGGCTGATAGGCGACAAACGCATTCCGGTCGCCGAAGCGCTCAATTCAGCGGAGATTTTGGGCACCGCAACAATTCGGCAGGGCGGTTGCACGCCGATCAGGAGCGACAAAGACCAAAAGACACACTACATTGGACAATCGCACGAGCCCCTAGCGGTTCTGCCGAAACGACGCCGCCACCGCCGCCCCTTGATGGCCAATGACTTCGACCTGATTATGCGGCTGCACCTCGCCTCTGGCCACCGCGGCGACCAGCTTGGCCATGCCCAAATCCAAAATATCCTTGCGGTTCGGCTTGCGTTTGGCCGCCGCAGTCTGCTGCCAGCGCACCGCGTGCGGCGCCAACGCTTGGGCAATGCGCAGCTGTGCGAGCAGCATGGCGCGCAGCAACTGCTGACCCATCGCCGCAGGCCGCGCGCCTAGCTCGGCTAACTGTTCACGCAGCACCACAAACGCCTTGACGTCCGTCAAAGCCCGCAGCGAAAATGGACTGGTGGCGTGTTCGTAAATGGCATCGCAGTTCCACCAGTCCCCTGGGCTCAGGGTGGCGAACGGCAGACTGAGGTCGGCGACTTCCAACAACAGCTTGGCCTCGCCGGCGACCACCAGAAGTGCTCCCGTGTCAGGGTGATCGGCTTCACCGACCGTGCTCCCCGCGCGGAACCAGCGATCCACGCCCATACCAGCCAGCGCCACCGCGTCGCGGTCGCTCAGCCCGACAAGGCCAGGTACTGTTTGTAATTGTGCTGCGTTCACTCTTGCCCTCGAGTGCCCGCCAAGCGGGCAAATAGCCGGCCAATCCGCGAGACCGGCGCGGCGGCTGACGGCGCGGACGGCTCCGGGTTGTCACCCAATTCGAGCTTGGCATACTGGACCATGCGCCCAGCTTGGCCGCGCACGCGTTTGCAAGTCTGCGCGATTGCTGCGCTCAACAAGCGGTTGCTCAGCCGTGGCGCCTCCGCGCACAGTTTTTCGAACTCACGGCGGTCGAACGCAAGGAGCGTGATGTCGCTTGCGGCTGCCGCGCTTTCGCTATGTGCACTTTCGCCACACAGCGCGGCAACCCCGATTAGGTCGCCGGTGCGCAGTGAGGACAGGGCCACCGCACCGGTGGCGGCGGCAACGCAAACCCGCCCAAGGCCAGTCGCGACGATAAACGCGCAATCGGCGGCCTCCCCTTGTTCAAACAGCGATTGCCCGGCTGCAGCCGCTGTTCGCCACATGCGGGCGGCCAAGTGCGCGACGTCTGCTTGGGCCACTTGTTCGCCGGGAAAAAGCGCCTCCACGGCCAGCCTGAAATCGGCATCGGTAGGGTCAATGGTCGTCGCATGAGCAGGGATGTCTGGCAGTGCCAGTAACGCGGCGGCGGGTTCGGCACCCGAGCGCGAGCCAAACCCCGCCACTGGCGTCAACGTCACCCCATGGGCACTGCCAACGCGAGGGCGCTCAATGGGCAAGCTGCTTAGCGCATTGGACAGGTGGGCTTCGGTCGCAGCATGACGCCAGGCGAATCCAGGCGAAGTTGCAGGGCTTGACGGCAATCCGGGTGCAGTGGCAGGCCGTCCGTCAGCGCCGGGCCAAGTCGGCGGCCGAGTGCCTGTTCCGAGCGAAGTCCATGGCCGTGCGCTTGGGCTGGGTGTAGCGGGTGGTCGCCCAAGCCCAGTGTCCCGGTCCAGCGCAGTGCCTGCGAATGGGCTGGAGGCCTCTGCTTGCAGTTCCGTGCCGTCAAAGTTGGCATAAAAACCGGACGAGTCTCGGCGAATCCGCCCTGGCCGGGACACCCGTGGCGGTGTCGCCTCCGCACCGGCTTGGACGCCATCGCTGGGTCGGACCGGCGGTTGAGCCGCTGCGGTAGGGGCCTGAGTGGTGGGCGCTGCGGCGGGCTTCGCTAGCCAATTGTGAACACTGGCAATTCGCTCCGCTTGCACTTGTCCCGAACCGCCGCGCGCGGTGCTCGACCGCGCTCTAGCTGGCAGAGCCGGTACCGGATCCGGCTGTGAAGTAACCACCGGTGGTGGCGGTGGTGCGGGTGAGTGGTCGTCTGAGCCGTGCATGTGCCCTCTGCCGCATTCTGCGGCCAGTCACTCTCCAGTCTAAGGGCTGGGCCTGCAAGGTGTGAAAACTGCGCACGCATTATTCGATTACGGATGAGCAATCTTCACCCACAGGCAAACTGGGCCTTACGCTGAGAGGTTAGACCGACTCGGGGGTGGGCCGGCTCTGCCGATCCGCCCCAAAACCGCCATAAGGCACCTGCCAAGACTGCGCAAGTTGCTTGCGAATTAGCGCCGTTGGCATCATCCCAAACAGACTATTGCGCAAAAACAGCGCTACCAGATGCTGCCACTGGCCCTGTCGAATTGGTGGCCAGCGGCCTACTTCCGCAAGATCTTGTCCATAGCCTTGCCTTTGGCCAGTTCGTCGATCAGCTTGTCTAGGTAGCGGATCTGCTGCATGAGCTTATCCTCGATCTCTTCCAGCCGATACCCGCAGATCACCCCTGTAATCTTGCCGACATTGGGGTTAATCTGCGGCGCTTGAGCGAAAAAGGTCTGCAAGTTGGTCTTGGCGTCGATTTGGTGCTGCAGCGCTCGATCAGTGTAGCCCGTCAGCCAGAGGATGATGGCATCCACCTCCGCTTTGGTGCGGCCCTTGCCCTCCGCCTTGTGGATGTACATCGGATAAACGCTGGCCAATGACATTTTGAAGACTCGGGTGCTGTTCATGATGCTCGTTATCGCTTGTCCAAGTGGATCGCCCGCAACTTGATTTGGCACGGGAGCTCAAAGAATCGGCCGCAGCACCATCCGCCCATAGGCGACGAACGCCATCAACAGGCCCAGCACGACGCTCATGCCAATCGACGCCATCTCGCCGTATTTGGCGTGGACCCCGATGAACACGAGGCTCTCAATCGCCAACAACGTGGCAGCCACCACTGTCAACCGCGGCTGCCAGTGCAAAGCGGAGGGGACAATCAGCCCGACCGTGCAGATGAGTTCAAGGATGCCTAGGGCCATCCACGCTTGCCGCGGCAACGCCCCAAAAGACGGGACATCGCCGCTAATCTGATCGAACATAAAGACTTTCATGGTACCCGACGCGCCGTGCAAGAGCGCGGCGAGGCCTTGCAGGACCCACAATAGGACGTTCACGGTGTTCTTCCTTTCGGTTTGCGAAACGGCACGCGCGGGGTGGTTTCAACGGGCCGAGGCGGTCATAACCGCAAGCGCCGTCGCCAGTCGAGCCTCGACGCGACCATCGAAAACGAAAAATGGTGAAACCAGCGGGTCCGCAGCACCGCCTCTGCTATCTTGGCGCCGCGCATCACCGTCAGCGCGCCCAGGCCATGGACAATGACCATCGGTTACGCCCTACCAATACTCGCAAGCTGCGCCATCGGCTGCGTCGCCACCGGCAACGACACCATTGCCGACAGCGCCTGCAGCGCCCAACTGAAGTGGGCGGGCGGCGACAAGGGCAGTGCGTTTATGAATCCTGGGATGGATTGCGTGGATTGCCATACCCGTATGGGCGAAGGCCCCAAGTTCGTCTTCGCTGGCACCGTGTTTGCCAAGTTCAGCGAGGCCGACTTGTGCCACGGCAAATCCGGCATCGGCGTCGAAATCAGCGGCGCTGACGGCAAAATCACTAAGGCCACCACCAACGATTCTGGCAACTTCTACCTGCAGGGCAAGGCTGGCAGCATCGCGTTGCCGTACACAGCCAAGGTCACCTACGGCGGCAAGGAACGCAAGATGGTCGGGCCGCAAGCCAACACCAACTGCAACAGCTGCCACACCGCCACTGGGACCAGCGGCGCACCGGGGCGGATCGTGGTGCCTGAGTAGCGGGTAAGACTGCCTGCGGTTGCAAGCGGTGTGTTGGTGGGGCCCAGCGGTGCCGCGTAGGTTAGCTGCCACAGCGCCCTTGGACGTGTCAGGACCGGAGACATAGTTGACAGGTTAGACCGCAGACTTGGTTTACACCCGTGGTGGTAGCTACAAAGACGATATCGGCGCGGTCGGTTATGCGCCGGTGGGCAACAAACTCAGTTACAACCTAGGAGCGTGTCGGAGTATTCCGACTCGCTCCTAGCGCCGTCTGGCTAGACGGCGGCAACTGTCCGAAACTGCACGGATTCACTTCGGGCAGTTCTTGGACAGTTGAGAATATCTGTGAAGCTAGGAGACTGTCGGATCGCAATAGATTCATTGTGTATAACCGCAAAGATATTTCATAACCGATTGATTTCCGACAGGCTCCTAGGGCCCGTGCCAAATCAAGTCGATTTTGCACCCCGACCGAATGCTTGCTTGGTGGGTCGCTAACTGGCGGCTTTGCAAGCCGACTCGCCGCTCCGTACCTTTCCCAGATCGATCGAGTCATTCTTGCTCGAGCTCTTGGGAGCCAGATACCCTTTGATTTGCTGGGACCTAGATTGCCGCCAACCATTGCTGACAATTCTGTGACGCTTCCATTGCTCAGCCGCGTAGTGTTGACCGAGTGGTCCTCCTAGGAGCCTGCCGGAAATCAATCGGTTATGAATGTCTATCAGGTTATACACAATGAATCTATTACGATCCGACAGGCTCCTAGCCAATCAAATATTCTCAACTGTCCGAGAACTGCCCGGAGTGAATCCGTGCAGTTTCGGACAGTTGCTGCCGTCTAGCCAGACGGCGCTAGGAGCGAGTCGGAATACTCCGACACTCTCCTAGTGGACCCAAAACGACATTGATATCTTGAACTCTCCAGCGAAATTGGCCCAAACTTGGCAGACAGGTCGCAATCGCGAGTCAATGGCTGGCAATTTCGCAATCGAGCACACCCAATTGAACAGTCGACACCGATTTTTGCAGACTCTGGCCAACCAACCCACCGACAGACCGCCGGTATGGATGATGCGCCAGGCCGGTCGCTACATGCCTGAATACCGCGCTATTCGCGCGAAGCACTCGTTTTTGCAAATGGTGCACACCCCAGAGCTGGCCTGTGAAGTGACGCTGCAACCAGTGCGCCGCCTTGGGGTCGACGCAGCGATTTTATTCAGTGATATCTTGACTATACCGGAAGCGATGGGTCTCATCGTCGAGTTTCCTGAAGGGGGTCCGCGTCTGTCGCCGGTGGTTCAGTCCCAAGCCGACGTCGACGGACTGGCGCCGGCGAGTGCCGTAGAGCGGCTAGACTATGTCGCCCAGGCCCTGCGATTGTGTCGGGCAGAACTCAATGACACCCATGCACTAATCGGGTTTTCTGGCGCGCCTTTTACCTTGGCCTGCTATATGGTCGAAGGCCAAGGCAGCAAGACTTTTGACTCAGTCAAAGCGCTGATGTACACGCAACCTATTGTATTTACATTGCTACTGGACAAGCTTGCCGACTGGGTGATTGGTTATTTGCGGATGCAAATTGACGCAGGTGCCGACGCCGTACAGCTTTTCGACAGTTGGGCGGGCGAGTTGCTGGCCGACGATTACGAGCGGTATGTGCTGCCTTCTACCTTGCGCATTGCTGAGGCAATTGCCCAAAGTGGCGGCAAACTCATGCTTTTTGCCCGCAATGCAGGTCACTTGCAGCACCATGTGCGACGGGTTCCGGCTGCCGTTATCGGCTTGGATCAGCGCATCGACTTGGGAGTCGAGGCCAAAATTGCCAAGGGCCAGCATAAAGCTGTGCAAGGCAATTTGGACCCTATCGAATTGTTTGCGCCGGTGGACCATATTCGCCGCCGCGTGGCCCAGATGCACGCTCAGGTCGACGGTTGCGCCTGGATCGCCAATTTGGGCCACGGAATAACGCCGCGGACGCCCATGGTTGGCGTTGAGGCGTTCCTGCAAGCGGTGCACGACTTGAATGGAGGCCCTCGGCCATGATCACCTGTGATCTCGCAGTGATCGGCGGCGGCATTGCCGGCTTGGCGGCAGCGTGGCGCGGCAGAGAACTTGGCCTGAGGACTGTGATTTTCGAAGCCGCACGCACGTTGGGTGGCAAAATGCGCAGCGAGCGGCGTGACGGCTACTTGATCGAGTACGGCCCGAGCAGTTTCTTGGGTTCTGCCGCGCCATTGTGGCACTTGATAAACGGCTGCGGCTTGGCCGACGCCGTGGTCCAAGCTCAAAAGCCGAATCATCGGTACATCTACCGTGAGCGCAGTGCGCGCAGATTGCCCACGGGTCCGCTTTCCCTGCTCACTGGCGACTATCTGAGCATGGCCGGCAAACTGCGCCTTTTGGCCGAGCCGTTGGTGCTAGGCCACGCCCAATCGACTGATACTGCATGGACTTTTGCTAAACGCCGCCTTGGCGAGGAGGCAGCGCGCTATTTATTGACGCCGTTTGTGTCTGGGGTCTACGCGGGTGATGTGGAGCGCTTGGGCGCCAAAGACGCCTTTCCCAAACTTTGGAATTGGGAGCGCCGCGGCGGCAGCATGGTGATTGGCGCGCTGACCACGCCGGCCGACAGTCCAACGGTCAACGGCCCGGTCCCGCGTCGCGGCACATTCAGCTTGCGCGACGGCTTGGGCTCGCTGCCTCGCGCCGTGGTGGCCGCCCTGCCGAAAGACATCGTACGTTTCAGTTCACCAGTGGAGTCGATTGAGCGCACTGCCACTGGCTGGCTGGTGCGGCCGCATGCCCACTTAGCAACCGACAAGCGTTCAGTCGTCGCCCGCAACGTCGTTGTAGCGCTGCCAGCCCATTCAGCGGCAGAACTTCTAGCGCAAGTTTGCCCATCTGTGGCCCGGACTCTGGCTCAAGTGGTGAGCGTGCGCGTTGCGGTTGTGCATTTTGGCGGCCCCGATCCTCAGGGCGTTGCCCCGCGCGGCTTTGGGGTGCTAATTCCGCCGGGCGAAGGCCTGAGAACTCTTGGCATACTCTTCCCTTCCAGCATTTTTGCCGGCCGTGCTCCGACTGGGCATTATTTGCACACCGGTTTTCTTGGCGGGGCAAATGACCCCGAAGCCGCAGATTTGTCTGATGAATCTTTGGTCGCCCACGTTGTACGCGCACGAGCGAACGCCTTCCCCAAAGTCGCCGCCCAATTATTAGAGCCGACCTTTTTCGACGTAGTGCGCTGGCGAGAGGCGATCCCGCAATATTTGGTCGGTCATCGCGATCGAATGACCGCAGCACTGAGCCTGCTCAGCAGTCAATGTCCCGGTTTGGCGTTGGCAGGCAGCTACGTTGCTGGAGTCAGCATGGCCGACAGCGCCGGCAGCGGCGCCAACGCCGTTGAGATTGCCTTAAGCGCGACTGCCGAAGCGTCACCCACCGAAGCCCGCGGCGGTCCAATTTGAGTCACGCAGCCCAACCAAGGCGCAGCCAAGTTTCGCCCCGTATTCATGCAGATGCGCCGGCGTGGCGGCCGCAGGACCCGATGCCGCTAGCCATCGTCGGCTGCGATTTTCGGGTCGCCTCGGCGCAATGGCGCAATCTGCTGCTGCCTTCAGATTTGGAGCGCGCCAATCTGGCACTGGCGTTGCGCGATGCGGCCGGGGTAACTGGCTTGGTAGCAGTCGAAACTTGCAACCGCGTAGAATGGTTGGCGTCAACCCCAATGCCGCAGTGGGCTGGTGAGGTGATGCGGGCGCAAATGCTCGATCGCTGGATGCGGGCTGGCGTGGACCCACTGCCGCGAATCGACCAAATGCCCAAGCCGTACTTGTACTGTGGACATGCCGCGGTGCGACATCTGCTGCGGGTCGCGGTCGGTTTGGAGTCATTTGTGGTCGGCGAACGCGAAATCGCTGGCCAGCTAAATCGTTCGCTTGCCGCGGCACGCTTGGCTGGGCAAGGTTCGCCGTTTCATAACGCTCTGCAAACTGCGGTGGGTCGGACTGTAAAGAAAGTCCAACGCTTAACCGAGTGGCGCCATCATGGCCGCGGTGTGCATAGCTTGGCATTGCAAGTGGTTCGCCAGCACCTTGATGAGCTAACCCAAGGAGAATTCAAGGCCACGGTGGTCGTGGTCGGCATGGGTGAAATCGGGCGCAAAATTGCGGGTCTGTTGACGGTTCATGGCAAATGCAGAGTTGTCAGGGTCAATCGTACCGTGGCCGACGAGCGGCGCGGTGAATGGAGGCCGCTTGCGCATCTACCTGAACTGCTGCTGACTGCCGACGCAGTAGTTGTGGCGACGGGGGCGCGCGACCCCATTGTCGATTTCGCGACCCTTCAATTGCCTGTGCGCGCCAAACCGACCCTGATTGTCGATTTGGGCGCACCTGCCCAAGTCTGCGGCCACGGCCAGCCCCATTTAGCCTACCGTGGCCTAGACGACCTGTTGGCGCTACCCACTGTGGCGCCAACCGAGATCGAGAGCAGCCATGTACTGGACTTGGTTGAGGAAGGCCTGCGAGAGTTTGTTTTAGAGTGCCGCAAGCGGGACTGGTCCGGCCTGCTGCGCGCGGTGCACGACAGTTACGAGTCGGCGTCCTACACGCAATTGCCTCTGGCATTGGCCACTGAGCTGGGTGCCAATCCTGAAAATCTGGCGCGAGTCCAAGAAGTCATGCGTGATTTGCTGCGTAATTTGACGCGAGAAATTGTCCAACACATTGAAACTGCAGCCAACGATCGAACACGTCCAAGCAATCGTCGCGGGCCGTGAGCGGCACGCTGTTGAACTCGATCGTAGTCAATGTCTTCGGGTCGTGTACGCCAAAAAGCGGTGCGGGCTAGCTGGTTTCCCAACTAGCCCGCGGGTGGCGTAGGAGAGGCAGGAGGTGCCGCGCTGAAGTGTTCCGCTGGTCTTTGGTCACTCCCTAACGATGACCGCCAACCAAATCACTTCGCGAACTCGGCACCTAAAAGCGCCCAACGGCAAGCCGCAGGGTGTAGGAAAGGGTATTTGATGGGGAACGGGAAGTTTATAGGGATTATAGCCGCCACCTGCAATGTATCCCTGCAAGAACCATGCCAAGCACTCCGAACGTGTCTGTGTGTCTGTGTGCGCCAGAGTTCCCTATGGAAACCTGTCGCGCCTGTCTCAAAATGAGATGTCATGCCTCAAAATGCATAGTCTCTCGTCTCATTGTGATACTGTTGACGGGCAATTGCGGCTGGTGCCGGACCGATTCCGGGCCCAACCGACCTTTCATTGTCAGTCGCCGTCTTCGCCCAAATCGCCAGACAGCACGGCGTCAGCGCGCAAAATGGGCCCGGCGCCTGCACCAAAAATCGACTCCAAGTCGGCGCGAGTCAACGTCTTAATGCCCTGCCCTTCGGCTTCAATGGCCGACGAAGCCAAATAGCGCTTGCGGTGTTGAAGCTGCAAAATGTGGTCCTCGACGCTGTCTTCCACAGCCAGTCGGACTACCAGCACCGGCTTGGTCTGGCCAATTCGGTGAACGCGGTCGGAGGCCTGCTGCTCGACAGCCGGATTCCACCACGGATCATAGTGGATGACGACGTCGGCTGCGGTCAGGTTCAGACCTACACCGCCGGCCTTGAGCGACACCAGAAACACTGGAGGGCCATTTTCTGCTTGCGCATGCGCGACTACGGCGGAGCGATCGCGCGTCGAGCCATCGAGGTAGGCAGTTTCGACGCCCATGTCCTGCAGACCGCGACGCAAGATCCGCAACATCGACGTCCACTGCGAAAACACCAACACCCGCCGACGCTGAGCCAGCAAGTCGCTGACAGTCTCCAAGAAAAGTCGCATCTTGGCGGACTCACGCACTTGGCGCGCCTCATCAAAAGGCAGCAAATCAGGGTGGCAGCAGGCCTGGCGCAGGCGCAGCAGAGCCTCCAGGACCGTCAGCGCACTGCGATCAATGCCGGTTTGCTCGACAGCCTGCAGCACTTGAGCGCGGTAGGTGTTGCGCACTTTTTCGTACAAGCTACGCTGAGGCGGCGTCATGGTGCAGCGCAGTGTCACTTCTGTCACCGGCGGCAGTTCCGAAAGCACGTCCGACTTGAGGCGGCGCAACAAAAAAGGCCGCAAGCGCATGCGCAACTGATCCAGCAGTTCGGGTTGTAGTTCACCCGCTTTTTCAACGCTATATCGACGCAGAAACCGCGCACGGCTGCCGAAGAATCCCGGCATCAAAAAAGTAAACTGGCTCCACAGCTCCATCAGATTGTTTTCAAGTGGGGTGCCGGTCAACGTCAAGCGATGGCGGGCCCGCAAGGACCGCGCAGCTTGGGCAGTCTGCGAGCCCGCGTTTTTGATGGCCTGCGCTTCATCGAGCACTACGTAGTGAAAGTCCAACTTATCCAGTAGTTCAACGTCCAGGCGCAGCAGGGCGTAAGAGGTGACGACAAGGTCAAAATTTGCAAGATTGCGCAACTTTTCAAGGCGATCCTCGCGCACCCCGCCGCGCAACACGACAGAACGCAAAGTCGGAACGAAACGGCCGGCCTCGTCGGCCCAGTTTTGCACCACCGAAGTCGGCGCCACCACCAATGAAGGTCGTGAGGCGCGGCCGCTATCGCGCTCGTCAAGCAGAAGAGCCAGTGTTTGCACGGTCTTGCCCAGACCCATGTCGTCGGCGAGGCAGCAGTGCAGCCGCAAGTCGCGCAACGTGCTGAGCCAGTCGTAACCGCGCTTTTGGTAACCGCGCAGCTCACCTTTGAAATCCGCAGGTAGTGGATGGTCGGCGATGCCTTCGAACGTGGCCATTCGCTGAGCGAATTCGCGCCAACCCTCGTCACCGGCATCGTGCTCCTGTGCCAGTTGCAATAGGGACGCCGCTAGAAACGGCTCGACAACTAACTCGCCGGTGGTCTCATCCTTGCGGGCCAACTCGTGCAGATCGGTCAGCGCAGCGGCGTGTTTGCGCAACCACGAGGCCGACAGTCGGGCCATTTCGCCGTTATTCAAGCGCACATAGCGAGCACCGCTGCGCCACGCGGCAATGACGTCACTCAGGCCTAACTTGCCTTCGCCAGCCCGCAGCTCAATATGCACGCCAAACCAGTCGATACCACTACGAATTTTTACCTGCGGGACCACGGTATGGCGGCTAGGACGAATCCGGACAAGGGATTCGTGACCCGCGATCTCGGCTCCGTCGCGCTCCAAAGCCGGCAAGTGGTCGACCAAAAAGTCGAGCGCCTCATCCAGAGGCAGACTACCCGGCAGCGACCCGCCGATCGCCCGCTGCAATCGTGTGGTCCACCGCTGCTCGGTCACCACGTCCCTCAGCCACAGCAGAGGCTCGCCGTTGTGTTGACCGCGCGCAAAAAGCTTGGGGCCCTGCCCCGCAGAGAATTCAATAGTTTCATGAAATACTTCGCCGGTCGGGCGCAAAAGTCGCTCGCTATCGTCGCCGCGATAGTGAAACAACAGCGAGACCACCAAGGTCTCTTCGACCTCAGCCAAACACACTACAGCGACGCAATTGGCGACCCGAGCTTGCGGCAGGGCAATCGTGCGCTCGACCAGCGTCACTTCACTGCGCAACGCTGGCAGGACTTCGCGACAAAACTCAGGTATTTCACTGGCCGAAATCACAACCGGACCGCGCTGAAGCAGGGTCAGAATCGCCCGCGAAGTGGTATCGGGTCGGACAAAGGCGTTTTCGCCGCGCAAGTACAGCCAAGGCGATGGCCCCGGCATGACAACGTAATCCACAATCGCTCGGTTGGCTCCAAGCGACTGCACGTTGGCGCGCAATTCGACCCCTGCCCCGACTGTATCGGTCACCTGGACCACAACATGGCGCAGCATCCCGTCGACGCGGGCTTCCTCACCGTCAACGCGCAGCGTTTGCGCCTCTGAGTCAACGAACAGGCGCAAAAACGTGTCGACAAAGCCGGGCTGAATTGTCCGCACTCGCAAATCATGCCGATTGACCGAACACAACACTGGAATCAGGTCGTCGCGCGTCTCGGCCGGATCGTCCTTGGTCTTGTAGCCAAAATGCCCAACCGCGGTCGGCGCCCAGCCGCACACGCTGCCAATGGACCGTTTGGCGCGATCGGTAGCCGTGCGTTTGCGCCGCACGACGCCCACGATGATCTCGCCCGCTTGCGTCGTGTGCAGGGCCAAGTCGTAGCAAATCCACGACTTTTTCGCTATGTCCTGTGCCTTGTTGGGCGAATCCGAAAACAGGGTACGCCAACCATTGCGATTGGCGGCCCGATTGCCACTGTCGTTTGCATTTTCAAGTAGATGCTGAATAGCAAACCCGGCGGCGACCGCATGAGCGCAGTTCAGTTCGCCATCGGGGCAGGTGCAGTCCCAGCCATCTAGAACGGCCCCTTCGACACTAGTCTCCACCCCCAATTGCACGAGCTCAACTTGGTCACGGTCGGCGCCAACGCTGACTTGGTAGCGATGCTCGTCGGGGGACAGGCGGATAATGCGCTGCACCTGCCCGCCTCGCCACAGTTCGGCTCCAGCGAGACGGGCAGCATTTGCCGCGGCGCCTTCCAATAGGCTCAGATTCAATCGCATCGGTACCTTTCAGATTACGTGGGGCGCGCTCGGTGGGCAGGCAGAATCGCAGCACAGGGGCGCCCTGCGGCACGCATTCGGCATCGGCTGGAGAACGCGCGGTGATAGCGGGGTCGCGGCTGCCAAATCAATCGTTGCCGCCAGCGGTTGTGACATCAACGCCAGCGAGCGCGGCGCTGCTTGCCGCAACCAAAACACCGACCACGTCGACCTTGGCTGCCGACTCGGCCAACCCGAAGTGCGACAGGCTTGTCAAGGCTAATTCGGGTTCGGACTTTGCGGGGCCGACAATCTCGCCGACGACCGTGGTAGCAAACGCACCCGCCGGCAGCTCGAATTGCAGCAGCACTGCGTCCTGCTCGACAACGCAGCGCAAATTGGCGGGCCGCATGCGGATCGGCCGTCGAGTACCTTCGGCGAGGTGGCCAAGTGCTGAAAAATCGCCGAGTACTAAACCCAAGGAGCCCAGCACGGTTGCTTCATAGGCTGCAGCATCTGCAGCGGGCTGAGGCATTTTAGGCCCCCACATGGGTCCAGTAATCTCGAGTGCTTGGCTAGTGAGCCGCAGTTGCTCGCGCTCAATGTCATCACTGACAAACTGACCGCCGGTGTCAGTCTTGCGACACACATCGCCCAGCAGCACAGTCGCAAAGATTCCGTCGGCCATGCGCGCTGCCACAGTTCGATTAAATACTTCGGCCTGAAGCGCTGAAGCGGCGAGCCTTCGCAGTTGGCGATCGCCCAAATCAAAGGTGTGCTGGGTGCCATCGTTGAGTTGCAACCGCACCAAACCATGGGCGCCATGGGCCAACGCCCAACCGGCGGCCAGCGTCGCACCACCGTGACCCATTCGCTGGCTGCCATAGAAATTCGGCAGGCCATGCTCAGTGATCATCGCAAGTTTAGCGCCAATGCGCTCCGCAGCGTCGGCAACCGGTCCCCGTAAGCGAATGCTGAAGCGATTGCCATCCAAATGGCCGGTACGCAGCTTATTGCGATGAGCGACGGCATCGAGCACGCAAATGCGGTCGTCTTGAATGGCCGGCAGACGACTCTCGCACCGCCGCGGCACACTGACCCACTGGCGAGTAACCGCGCGGCGGTCCTTCATGCCCGCCATGCCGATGTCACCGGCAGCAACGCCAAGCGCTCTGGCGATCGCTTTGCGCATCGTTTCGGCGGCCATGTCGCGTTTCTCGACCCACAAGAACAGGTGTTCGCCGTCACCGCTAGGGGCATACGTCGCGATTTCCTCCACCTCAAAGTCCTCGATTTCAACCCTCATTCTGCCGCCGCAACCGGGCAAGGTTTGGGTAAGCCGCGGCAGCGGGTCGAGGGGGGCGAGCGGACAAATGTGGGCAGGGGTGGCCGACATGGCGCGGTACGATGCACGCCTTTGGCCTTGGTTGCAACGACCGCTTTGGCCTACGTTGGCCGTCCGCCGCCGCGCCATGTTTGGCCCTATCCGGCTTGCTGACGGTAGAATTAGGCGGTTATTACAACGGATTGCACTCTTAAGCTCTGTCGTAAACAGCGCTCGAACTGGCCGCGACTCGCTGCACGGAGCACGGTCGCCTTGGGTTGTTTTGCGACGACTGCGCGAGCCAATCGCAACACTGGCCGCCACAATCGACGCGCAAGAAGCTTTGTCATGTGCCCATTGGCGACCAATTCGCTGGCGGTCGACTTGGCAAGTCGTCGCCGCAACGTCACACTAGAGTTATGGCAACTGAAGATCAATCGCAACAAGAATCGGCGGTTCCGCCGCAGCCAGCGCTGGCGATGGAGCCTGAGCCGATACTGGCGCTTGATGACGGTATTCGACAAGTATTAGATGCTATTGGTGATTTGATGGCATTTTGGGGATTTCAGCGCTCCCACGGCCGGATTTGGTCGCTGCTTTTCTTGGCCGAGCGACCGCTGCATGCTGCGGAACTCGCAGAACTGTTGGACCTTTCGGCTGGCCAGATCTCCACTTCACTGCGCGACCTCGAGCGGTGGGGCGTGGTGCACGCTACGCGACCTGCCGGTCACCGCAGGACTTCCTATCGAGCGGAAACCAACCTGTTTCAGATGGTTACTAGAGTGTTCCGGGAGCGAGAACTCGAGCAAATTCGGAGCCTTGCCAAAGTGCTGCTCCAAGCGCGCTCCCATTTGCGGCAGTCCAAGGGCGACCCCCGCGCCAACTTTCGCTTGCAACGTCTTGAGGGCCTCTTGGCGGCGACCGAAGTGGGGCGAACGCTGGTTGAGCGCCTGATCAACGGGTCCTTGTTTCCAAAATGGGTCATAACGGCTCTGGATCGTCCGTTGACCGCCGAAGCGCCGCCGATTCAGCCCGCCGAGTAGTCGCGATTGGCTCGATTTTGCGCGGGGCCAAAGCGGGCGGAACGCGGTCGACTGCAGGTGCTCAAGTTCCTTGTCCGCGGTCAAATATCAAAAAACTCGCGATACAGGTGCAGGTGGCGCGCGGCCTCCCCAAGTGGCAAGCGCACTAGGGGGCCTCTGGGATCGTCGACGCGAACCACGCCACTGAGAGCCTCCAACGTCGCCGTGACCCCAGTCTCCAGTCCGGAGGCGCTATAGCCGCCCTCAAGTACCGCGACGACTCGACCTTTGCAAAGCAAATCTGCAGAGTTGACCAAATGACCGACGATGCGGGCAAACCCTTCGTAAGTGACCGACATGCCACCGAGGGGATCGGTTTCCGCAATGTCGTAACCAGCCGATATCAGAATCAATTCTGGCATGAATTGCTCAAGCATCCGCGAAACCAAGCCGCCGTAGATGGCATCGTATTCAGCGTCGCCGTGCTCGGCCGACAGCGGGATGTTGATGGATTGGCCGAGACCTGCGCCTTCGCCCATGTCGCCAGCGTCCCCGGAGCCAGGAAACAAGCGCGCCTGATGGGTGGAAATGAACAGCACATGGGGATCGCGGTTGAAAATGGCCTGGGTTCCATTGCCATGGTGCACGTCAAAATCGACGATAGCGATGCGCGACAGGCCATGAACAGCGCGGGCATGCTGAGCTGCAATCGCGACGTTATTGAAGAGGCAAAATCCCATCGCCTCTTCGGGACCAGCGTGGTGACCGGGCGGCCGCACAATGGCCATGGCGGTCTGCACTTCGCCCTTTATGACGGCGTCAACGGCGGCAATCGCGCCTCCAGCAGCGCGCATGGCACAGTGAAAGCTTTTTGGGCAAGCCACTGTATCGGCGTCCAATCTCACGGTCAGCCCAGCGGTGGCCCTGATGCGCTCGAAGTGTTGCCGGGTGTGCGCGCGAAGTATCTCCTCTTCGCTGGCCAACTTGCCGAACAACACCTTCATCGGCAGTTGTTGGATAGAAAACGTGCGCAACAGGTCGATCAGCACCTGTAAACGCTCTGGCGACTCCGGATGGCCGTCGCCTGGATCGTGGGCCAAGCATTCCGGATCGACAAGAATACCAACAGTTTTAGTAAGTTGAACCGTCAAAGTCCCCCCATGCTCAGCGGCTTTGCCCCGTTTGATCAGCAGCAATCCCCTGCAACTTGCACTGAAGTCGCGGCGTTGTCTATACTCCGGCGTCGTTAGGCGAGTTATGGCATTAATTCTCAACGACTTTAAAGGGTTGGTGCTGCCTGAATTGGAGTCGCGGCTGACTGGCCCATTGAAAGCATAACCACCAGGAGATACTCAATGATTCGCAGCCATTTATCCCACGTTTTGGTCGCGGGGACGTGGGGTTCTGTTGCGCTGTCTATGTCCGCTTGTGGCGAGCCCGCAACAACGCCTGCCGCTGACTCCGCCGCGACGGCTGACAGCGGGCAAAGCGATGGTCAGTTGGCCGATATTGGCACGACGGACACGGCAGCAGGCGGAGCCGACGGCACACTGACCGATACGAATTCAGGACCCGGGACCGATACGAATTCAGGACCCGGGACCGATACGAGCTCGGGCGCCGGCGACGCCCCGCTATCCGCGGACGGAGCGGACGCAGGAGTGGGCAAATACGCTACGTGTTCGGCGTTGTCTCAGTGCATTTCCGACAAGTGCTCCCCGCCAACTACCGGTTGCGAATCCAGCTGCTTGGCCCAGGCCGCGGGTGATTCCACTGGCAAAGCGCTGCCCATGCTCAATTGCTACCAAACCAAGTGCTTGAACGAGATGTGCAAGGGCAGCACGGACGCCAAATGCGCCAACGACTGCTTCAAGACCGGTTGCCTGTCGGAGCTCTTCATCTGCCTCGACGACAGCAAAGTAGGGTCCAAGGCCTGTGATTCGATTAGCGGCTGCTTTGACAGCTGCCCGCTCGGCAAGCCGGACACTTTTGCGTGTATGGGCAAGTGTTTCAACGACTTGGATGCCAACGGCAAGAAGATAGCTAACGCTTTGGGCGCATGCTTCGCCAAGAATCCTGGCCCTGATCCGACTCAGAAATGTGCCGCCGAGACTGTCGCCTGCTTTGTAGGCGAAAAGACGGGGACTTCGCCGTGTTACTCAGTTTTCAATTGTGCTGCAGCGTGCAAGAAAGCCGGCAAGGGCGACGATATGAGTTGTTCTCTGGGTTGTTTGGGCACCGTGACCAAAGGTGGACAAAAGGCCTTTTTGGACTTGATGGGCTGCTTCGGGGACAACAGTGGGACCATGACCCCGGAGTGCGCCGGCAAGTTTTTGGCCTGCGCGGACCCGATTGGCACGGCCGATTGCCTGGCTGGCATGAGTCTACTGGCAAAATGCCAAAAAGCGGCCGAAGACGGCGACAATCCGACCTGCATGTTTAAGGCCTTGCACGGCATGACCAAGGAAGCGGCGACTACATTTCTGCAATTGACGCCGTGCTTTGGCAAGAACGACCCAGGCAGCGTCAAGACTTGCTCGCCGATCTTTATGCAATGCGTCAATCCAACGGGCAGCGCCGACTGCGGATTGACGGTCACTTGCATGCAAAAATGCCCCAAAGACGACAGCATGTGTATGTTTGGCTGCCTCAAGCAGGCCTCCAAGCAAGCTGCGCAGGATGCGTGGGCTGCGGCCACCTGCGGCCAGGCTGGCGATGTCACCAAGTGCACCAGCGAAATCGGCACCTGTTACGGCGACCCTAAGGCCACCGGCTCCTGTTCGCAAGTCCTGGCTTGCACTGCGGGGTGCGGCCCCTCCGGTGCCGATTGCTTGAGCTCGTGCCTCAAGTTGGGCTCGCCAGCGATTGCGGCCCAAGCCTATGCCGCCGTCAATTGCTTTGGCAAAAACGATGCAATGTGCACGCCCAACGTCGTCAGCTGCTTAGCACCGGTCGGCGCCAAATTGTGCGCACAGCTGACCCCTTGCGTGCTGGCCTGCGCGGGCAAGACCGGCAAGGATTTTTTTGCATGCCAGTTCGCTTGTTTGGTTCAAGGTTCGACCAAGTCCGTGACCGATTGGTTGAATTTGGCTGGTTGCGACGGCAAATGCAAAGAAAAGTGTGTTGATACAAATGGTACGCAATGCTACGACATCTGTATGACCACGACTTGTTCGTCTGAGCAAACCGCGTGCACGCCGAAAACGTAGCCAAGACGGCAATCCACTTCACAATATTGGAGTTTTCATGAATTCAACGCGCCGCAAACTGGCCATCGCAACGTGGGGCCCGCCGGATGAAGGCAGTATTTACGGCAAGTTGCAGGTGGATGCTGAAGCAGCGCAGCGTTGGATCGAGGAGACGCGAAAAACGTCCGGTGAAAAAGTCACCATCACCCATTTGGTCGGCAAGGCGGTGGCAATGGCATTGGCCCAAGCGCCAACCATCAATGGTCGAATCGTGTGGGGCAGTTACGTGCCGTTCGATACCGTCGATGTGACGTTTTTGGTGGCACTGGACGACGGTAAAGATCTGGCTAAGGTCAAGATTGCCAACCTCAATAAGCGCCCTACCACTGACATTGCATCGGAATTGCGTCAACGCGCGGAAAAACTGCGCAAGGGTCAAGACGCCGATTTTGAGAAATCCAAAGGCTTGCTGCGGGCGTTGCCCACTTTTGTGCTCAGGCCGTTGCTCAAGTTTATCGGCTGGCTGACCTCGGCGGTGGGAGTGTCGGTACCGGCGCTTGGACTCGAAGCATTTCCGTTTGGCTCTTGCATTATTACCAGCGTGGGCATGTTGGGCATCGACGAAGCGTTCGCGCCGCATACGCCGTTTGCCCGCGTTCCGGTGCTGCTGTTGGTTGGCGCAGTGCGCGATACTCCGGTGGCCCGCGATGGCCAAGTCGTTATCCGGCCGATTTTGACCATCACCGCGACGGTCGACCATCGATTTGTCGACGGCTTTCAGTTGGCGACAGTCGCAAAGATCTTGCGCGAAACTCTGGAAAATCCGAGCGGCATGTAGGCACTAGATCGTCTGAGCCTCGGTATCCGCAATCCCCAACAAATACAAAATTGCATCCAGATTTCGTTGATTTATGGCGTAGTTGGCCTGTTCTTGGACCGTCTGCCGCGCGTTGAAGGCGATCCCCAGACCGGCCCTATGCAGCATGTCTAGGTCGTTGGCGCCGTCACCAATTGCAATCACCTGATCGAGCGCGATGCGCTCTGCTTGGGCAATGCTTTCAAGCAGATCGGCCTTGCGTTGGCGATTCACGATCGGTCCAACCACTTTGCCTGTCAACTTGCCGTCGATCGCCTCCAGTTGATTGGCAAAGGCATAGTCCAGGCCCAAGCGCTCGCGAATCGGTTCGGCCACCTCAATGAATCCACCCGAAATGACCGCCAGCCGATAACCTAACCGCTTGAGAACGCGGATGAATTGGTCGGCTCCCGGAGTCAACTCCAAACTATCAAACACATCGGTCAACATGGACACTGGTGCGCCGCGAAACAGCGCCACCCGCTCGCGCAGGGCGTCGTCGAAGGCCAATTCGCCGTTCTTGGAACGCTGGGTAATCGCGAGCACTTTCTCCAACACGCCGTAGCGGCGTGCCAGTTCTTCCATCACCTCTTGGCGGACCAGCACCGAGTCCATGTCCATTACCACCAGCCGCTTGGACCGCCGAGTCAAGCCTTCGCGCTGCAGAGCCACATCGCAGCCCAGCGTCGCCTGCAGGGCGAGCAAGTCTTGTTTGAGCCCCTGCGCATCGGCTCCGGGCTCCGACGACAGCGCCAACTCAATGGAACTCATGCGACCACTGGACAGGCGGCCAATGCGATCGATATTGAAACCACGGATCGCCGCTGCTCGCGCCGCGCCAGCCAACATCGCCGCGCTAATAGCCGGAGAAACCAGAGTCACAGCCCACACTTGCTGCGGCGATCGCAGCTGAGGGGTAGGTGCGAACTCAAAGTTCATGTGTAGGCCAAGCTCACGGGCCTTCCACAGCAGGTCTTTGAGCACTGGCTTTGCGTCCAGCGTTCGCTCGGCAAATGACACCTGAAACGTCAGCGACAGTACGCCTTGGACGACGACCTGTTCTACGTCGAGCAAGTCCATGTCGCCTTGAGCGAGCAGACTAGCAATTTCAGCGGTAATTCCAGGCTTGTCCGGGCCGGTAACCGTGATGAGCAGGGCTTCGTGAACGTGCGACATACAGGCCTTGGGGCTCGTGAAAAAATAACTCGATGGACTCGCGATTGGAACGGAGCGTGCAGGCGGCTTGCAAGCCGCGAGTTAGCGACCACCAAGCAAGCAATGGGCCAGAGAGCAAAATCGACTTGATTTTGCACGGGCCCTTGGGCCAGCGCGGCGATTGCGCGGACCCGCAGTGTAAGTGACCCAGCGTCTTGGGCAACAGCAGTTGGGCGGGCAGCGCAGCGAAGGTCAACCGTCATCCCCCAAGAAAAAGCGAATCTTGAAGGCGCGAATGCGCACGGCTACCGCAATGCCGTTTTTTTGGCCAGGCTCGAATTTGCAGCGCTTGAGCGTCGCCACGGCAGATTCGTCCAGACCGTGGCCTAGCCCTTTAACTACCGAGATTTGGTCAGCATTGCCATCGCGATCCACGACCAAATCGAGGACGACCAGACCATCGACCCCAGCTTCGCGCGCGGCGTCGGTGTATTTGCCTTCGCATTTGCCGCGCATGGACGGCATTTTTGTGACTTCCACCGCAGCTACTGGCGCCGCCAACGGTTTCACTTTGGCGGGGGCAGTCGCTGGCCCAGAATCCTTAGCTTGCAAAGTGTTACCGACGGCAACGCTCGGTCCACTGCCATTGGGTGCGGTGGAGTCCATTGTCACACCGAACACCGGCTCGTCGGTGGTATCCCCTGAAGTAGCGGGCCGTTCGGTCGGCGGCGGCTGCTTGGGCTGCGGACCCGGCGGCGGTGGGCGAGTCAGCTTGGGCCGAACTTCAGGGGGCGGCTTGGTCGGCTCATGAATTTGAGGCTCTTCGACTTTGGCTGGCGGCTCCGGTTTTGGCGGCTCGGGCTCCGGCGGCGGCGGCGGCGTAACCACTTGAACTTGCACATTTTCAATGCGTACAACCGCCGCCATCGCGGGCAGGCCCTGAACATACTGGGCCAGCAGCCAATGGGCCAAGCACGAAGCTAAAAGGCAACCAACCAGCCGAACAGCGTACATCTATTTACCTTTGCCCACGGGCTCAGGCGCTTGCAAGGACAGGGGGTCGATTTGGATGGCAAAATTGGTGACGCCCAGCGACTTCACCACATCGAGGACCCAAACCACTCTACCATGTGAGGTGTGCTTGTCGCCGGCAATCAGCACCGTCGCTTTGGGGTCTTTTTTGACCGCAGCCGTCACTTCGGTCCGCAGTTGCGCCGGCGTCACTTCTTTGCCGTTTAGGTACAGGCCGCCGTCTTTGGTCAGGGTGATTCCCAGCGGCGTCTGCTTGGGCGCAGTCGTTTGGGACGCCTTCGGCAAGTCAACTTCGATCGCCTGCTTGGCGATCAAGTTGGCCGTCAGCATGAAAATAATCAACAATACCAACATGATGTCCACCAACGGTGTGACGTTGATGTCGGTGATCATGCCGCGGCGCTTTTGGACCCCGCCTGCCATTAGTTCACCTCCGGCGTGCGGACTGGTGCTGCTGGATCTACGGCAGCGGGAGTCGTAGACGGAACAGCCTTGACGAAGGCGAGAATGGCGTGACCAATCGCAGTGGCGCCAGCAACCGTGGCTTCTACGTGGCGGGCAAACAGGTTGTACATCGCTACCGCTGGCAGCGCCACGAGCAAGCCGATGGCCGTGGCTACCAGCGCTTCTGCAATCCCGGCCATCACGGCCTGGGCGCCTTGAGCGGAATTGGCAGCAAGATCGTGAAAAGCGCGAATAATACCAAGAACTGTGCCAAACAGGCCGATAAACGGCGCATTGTTACCCAGCGTACCCAAGAACGCCAACATTCGCTCGTAACGCAGACGTTCGCGCTCAATGGCACCGGCAATGTGTTCTTCAACAGATTGAGGACCTTGGCTTGCATGGGTCAAAGCCAAGCGCGCGACGGCCACTTCCATAGATCGGACGCCTTGCAACATCTTGACAGCCTCTACGGCCCCACCTGCACCAGAAAGTACAGCCATCAGCCGCGCTTGCAAATTGGCCGGTCGCCTTTCGAGCACATAAAACAGGACGCGTTCTAAAGCGACCGCAATGGCCAACAAGCTCAACGCAAGCAGCAACCACAACACCCAACGCGAACCAACGCGCAGCATCAAGTCCAGTAACTCGGCATCCAAGGTAGGCTCAGCGGCAGACAAAGCAGCTAAAAGGGTCCAAATCATTTGTAAAAACTCCGAAGGAACGGTCTGTAGAATTCTCGATCGACCTAGGCAAGGGAGGAGCGGCGAGTCGGCCTTTCTGAACACGAGCCTAGGATGTGTCCTTAAATAACTCGATCGACTCGCGCAACACTGGAGCGGCGAGTCGGCCTTTGAGGCCGCGAGCTTAGCGACCCACAAAGCAAGCAAACGGAACGAGTCTCAGAATGACTCATTCTGGGACAGTTCCTTAGTGAGCAACACTGCAGGCAAACAGAACCAGTCCCTCAATGCCTCATTCTGGGGCAATTCCTAAAACCGACCGCGCACCCCTACAGTGGGCAACACATAGCGAATCGTATCGCCCGGCGAAACCTCTTCGGGCAGCAAAGTGACGTTGGTCAGGTCAACGTAGAAATCGAATAACCACTTGTTCCAGACCGCTCGCTTGTCAATGCGAATATCGATGCGCAGATAGCCGTCGGTGCGGGCAGTATTGAAACCATAGGTCGTGGTCGCTGGTTTGCCGCTCTGATACTGGAAGCGCACCCCGACATCCCAGTTGCGCGGCAGCGGCAGGCCAGCGACAACATTGAGCAAGTGCGTGCGGTCGTAGTCGTACGGCGCCCAACTGCCCAGATTCTCACGCTCCGACATCGACAAAGTGTAGGCGATCCAGCCGTACAAGCCGTGGCGCGACTGCCGACGGAGCAACGTCTCAATGCCGTACGCGCGGCCTCTTTGGGGCAAGAACAAGCGATCGAAGGTCTGCTGGGCCTGATTCTGATTGCTGCTGTTCGGGTCGGGTAAACTGCCGGGCATGACGCTCGGCCCGAGATTGATGATACTTTGTGGGTTGGTTTGTAGGTCAAACACCACTGGATCCATGTAGTTGAAGTAGCCCTCAACATTCAAGCCGACGCCATCGGTCACGGGGATCTCAACGCCTAGGCTGGACTGAATTGAGCGCAGCAATCCGAATCGCAACGGCATGACGTCTAGACCAGGCAGCGGCAAGAAGAACCGCGGCGGCTGATGAAACACCCCGATGCCACCCTTGAGCCACACGCTGCGGTCGTCGCCTTTGGTGGCATCCTGCGGTAAGTCCAGCGACAGCAGGTGGTAGCGAACGGTCAACCGCGGATCGACGCCAGTGGCGGCGGTAGTGCCATCGTGGCGCCAGTCGACGCGCACGCCCGGCCGCACCAGCCAGCGCGGGGTCGGACGCCACAGAACTTCGGTCAGAGCCGACGCGACATACTGCTTGCTCAAGTCTTGCCCAAATAGCGAAAGTTCCGGGTCCTGGGTCGGAGTTATGTCAGCAGCCATCAAGTAACGGAAGCTGCCCTCGGTGCCAACTATAACTTCTGTATCAGGATTAGGTCGATATTTCCACCGCAATATCGGCTCAACCAAGTAAGTGCCAATCTTGGTCGTCCCGGCCAGCGACTCGTCGACCCCGGCGACAACTCTATAATTATGTTCCCATTTGTTATCGGTCAGTTGATAGCGCAAGTCCAAGCGGTGAAAGGCGAGGCGCAGCGAGGGTTCCAGCGGTGGTTTCACTGTTTCCGGCGGAGTGCCTGCAGCGGGCGTGGACACCGTGTCGGCGGCGCCAAACGCGAACACTGTCCAGCCTTTGCGCGTTGTGCCGCCGTCCAAACGCAACTGGTAGTCCCAGTAACTCAGTGAAACTTGGTCAGTAGCGAGGCTGATTAAGGTTCCCGGATAGCCAATGCGACCCGCAACGGATGCGGTAGCGTCGATCATGGGCACAGGATGGCGAACAAAAGCCCCGGCTTGCAACATGTTGACATCAAAATCGACCACTTTTTCGTCGCGGTAGGCCCGCCGCGTCCTCCCATCGACGATACCCGCCGAATAACCGCCGTAGAGCACCGGTGCCATCCCCGGATAGAACTGAACTTCATCAATAAATTCTGGGTGAATTACCGACGGACCGGCCAAAAGGTGATACAGCAAAGGCACTCGCGTCCCATCGACTAGGTAACCAGTACTGCCCGGACTAGCACCGCGGACGACAGGAAACGGAAGAAGCGACACGATGGACGACACCCCTGGCAGGGCTTGGATTACCCGAAATGGATCGCCAAAAGTCCCAGGTACCTGCCTAATTTCAGCGCCTTTGAGGGTAATTCGCGAGATCTCATCGCGCTTTTTCTCACCAAACACCAGGATTTCATAGGGATCGTAACGTTCACGCTCCACGTAGTAAGCGATGGCCAACTCTTGGCGACTGACGAGTTTTTCCCGTTGCAGGAAGGCCTTATACCCAGCAGCATGAACGGTCACGATCGCTTCGCCAGCGGGCACGGCCAGACGAAAGCGCCCGCGCATGTCGGCTTCACCACTGTAATGCAATCCGTTGATTAGCGCATCGACGGTCGCCCCGGTAACAGGCACCCGCGTGCCCTTTTCGACCAAGCGACCGCGCAAAAGGGAGTCGAGCAAGGGTCCGCCGGGCTTTGACGCCGCAAACGAACTCTTCACTGGCGGAAAAAAGGTGTGTGAAAACACGATTTCCACGGCGACGGCTTTGCCCTTGTAGCTGGCCGGCGAAAAGCGGAAATTCTTGGCTGCGGCAACTACGGCAGCATCAAAGGGTGATTGAGCTGGCGGCAAAGGCTCGACTTTTTTCACGTTTCCGGTCGAATCGACCACGATTTTGATCTTGACCACAACCGGGCTGGCTTGTTCTGGCGCGTCGACCGGATACTCAATTGTGGTTGCCGTCAGGGCCTTCGGTGGCACCAGCGCTTCGGCGGCTGATGCGGCGGCAGGCAACGCCACCGCAAATGGCGGCGGCGTTTGGCCATGACAGATTGTTGCCAGTCCAAGACCGATAAGGGTCACCGCCCCGTGCGCAAACTTAACCACAAACCGTTGCCGCATCAATGCCAACCCACGGTCAAACCCGCTTGAGCTGCCACGTTGAACCAATACTGGCGGCGAAAGAACGGTCGAGCGGTGTCGGGGTCAACACGGCCAATGCGCTGCTCGCAAGCCGTGTGCTGGCCGTGAAACTCTGCGAATGCGGTCATTGCCGACAACGGTCCAAGCACTTGTTGCCACGCTACACGCGCCAAGCCGACGATCCCTACGCCGGTACAGCTCGGCAGTGGAGTTTTGGCGGATAAGTAAGTGTAGGAGTCGGAAAGATTTGTAAAATCAGATGGATAAGTGTCAGGGCGTCGACTGCCCGCCTCGACGATGCCGCCAAAACCCAGCCCCAATGCCAGTTGAAGATGGTCACCCAGATGCAGGACAGGGTCCACAGTGCCACTGTACCGCAGGCCACTGATCCCCCCAATGGAGGACACGCTTTGATACTGAAGTGAAGCCAAAAGTGACCACAGCGCATCGACGCGAGTACCCACGCGGACGGTGGGCCCAAGCAGTGTCCCAGATGGCGCGCCGAATACGCCCTCAAAAAGGCCGTAGGCCATCCCAAGTTCCAGTCGAAATCCAGTGTCGCGCCACGCCGAGGCATCTTCTTGGGTCGGCAATGACAACTTGAACGGAAGAACTTCGTCCGCCGAATCCGCGGTCGTAGTTGTTGAATCGGCAGCAGTCTCCACTTCTGTTTCGGCCATTGTCGGGGTTACCGTCGCTGAAGATGCAGCCACTGGTGCGGCGGCGCCTACACCTGCCGATTCCTGAGCGCGTGCGGTCCCCGACACCAGCCAAAGGGCTGCGCCAAGCACTGCCAGAGGGCGGACCGGATGCGCAAGTCTCACTTTTTGCCGACCAGTCGCGGATCGCCACAAGGCCACCACGTTGGCAGCGGCGTCGGCAGTGGCCAATCAGGCTCCTTGCACGACTTGTCGGCCCTACAGCCTTTGAGTTGCAGGTGAGTCAAGCCTGCACATTCGCCAGGTGGATCGGCGATCACAAGCTCGTTGGCATCCACGCATGCCCACGGCAGCTTGAAATCCGCAGTCACGGACTCGCTTGGTTCTCGGTAGCGGGTGTTTTCGCGCCGACAAAACGAACTGCGTATAGTTTCTGTGGGTTGCAGGGCGAGCTCGACCGGTTTGGCACCAATTTGGCGAACTTCGCAGGTCATCTGCGGAATGGGCGGAATCTTGTCAATAGAAAGAGCAATATCAACGATTTCCACGACCGAGAAACCTGACGGCGGATCTTGACAGCCAAAGATTGGGTAATAGGTGGAGGCCGGCGAGTAGCCCCCTTCGCGGTAAGCAATTCGCGTGTGAGGCAAGATCATGGTGCGAAAACTGGTCGCATAGAACCAATCGTTCTTATTTTTGACCTTTTTATCCGATTCGTTTGGCGAAGGTGCCGCCGAAGTGGTGTCACCTTGGCCTTGGGGCGGCGGACCTTGCCCGCCCTGCCCTTGCTGACCACCTTGACCTTGATGGTGGTCACCGGGCTCGTCGTCGTCGCGCCAACGTGGCTCCTGTTGCCGCAAATAGCGAACCATTTGGTCCTGATTGCGGTCGTCGTACACGATGACTGCGCCCCAAACGATACGCGAGCTTGGCGTACCAACCAGTACGGACGCCGGTGGCAACGCCATGATGGCGATCCTAGCCTGGCCGTCGCTATCAACGGCGGCGCTGGGCCCCAAATCGCCTGGGATAAAACTAAATACATCTCGACAACCGGCTAGGGCTACGGCCGTGAGCGAGGCGCTGAGCGGCAGATCGGTAGGTTTAGAGGCAAATGGCGAAAGTGCACGCGTGCAAAACGGATCGGCGTTCCAAGTTGCGCCCCACACAACCTGTGCGCGCAAATGCGGGGTTTCCATTTCCGTTCCCTTGGGTTGCAACGCCGTGATCTCGCCAGACACATGAACAGTTAGGTGAGCGAGCGCGGTCGGGCTGTCGGCCAGACTCTGCAAGTCAATGGTGCATCCTGTCAAAACGAATGCGAGCAACGAAATACATGGAATTACAAATAATTTCATGGCATCCACCCCAACCCCACCTGGCCACTGAAGCCCAGTGGGTTGTCGCCGGCCGGCCAACAAGGACCAAAAGTGAGCACCATTCCCCAATTGCCGGCAACACGCACTGCAGCCCCGACCTGCGCTGCCGCAAACGGCGTCGCCCCCCAAGCCGTTTGCTCTTGCTTACCCGCATCGGTGCGCCAAGACTGATGCCGCAGCCGATACTCGCGGATCGCTACCGCGCCGGCGCTGCCCTGCACCAACCACGTGCCGCTGCCCATCCGTCGCTCCCACGACACCGTTGCCACGGCACGAAACTCGTCATGGCTGACTGCCCACGATGAAGACCATTCGTTGGCGTTTGTCCAACCTAGTGCGGCACCAACACGCAGTGGACCCGCGGTAGCGACGCTGAGCTGAAGGCCGTTAGCAAAGCCAGTTTGCAGCGCGACAGGAGTCCCAAACACCAAATCGAAGCGCGCAAAACGGACCAACGAGCCATCGACCAGTTCGGTGGCGCTCGCAGCTGGACCGACCCCATCAACTGCTGCATCCGCCGCTGGGCCGACCGGGGATTGGCCATGAGCGAGCACGGGCGCGACGAACGAGCCCAGACTCACGGCGAGAGAGAGCAGCGATAGCGTCCATGTGGGCCGGCGGCAGTGGGAATTCAGCACGAGGCCAACAAGCTGCGACCGACATTGCGGCAGTGCCACCAAGTTGGCAGCCACGGCCGCCACCGTCAAGGCAACAGGTGCGAATATTTCGTGAAGTATCGTTGCGAGGCCGACCAGCGAAAAAATCGACATTTGACCACGCTGAAGTACGTTCGCCCCTTGCCGCTGTGCCCAAAATGATTAGGCCGCGCGCAGGACTCGTCATGATCATCACGGGCAAACTGGATAATCCGCAACCGTTTGGGCCCTACATGCTGATGGCTAAAGTGGCCTCCGGCGGTATGGCGACTGTGTACCTCGCCGAGGCGCAGCGCGGCAGTCCGCTGTACGGCAAACCGTTGGCGCTGAAGCACCTTCACCCGCATCTCGCGGAAAATGAAGACTTTGTTCGGATGTTCAGTGACGAAGGTCGAGTCGCCCAGCAGCTTGACCATCCCAACGTGGTGCGCGTGTTCGACGTCGGCAGTGTCGACACCGACCGTTATTTGGTCATGGAGTACGTTGAGGGGCGCGACTTGGCGCAAATTATTACCGCCATGCGCTTGCATAAGTCGACGATCCCGACGCCGATTGCCTTTGAGATTCTGCGGCAAACGCTGACTGCTCTGTCCTACATCCACGGTTTCAAGGGCAGCGGCAATAAGAAAATGGGCATCGTGCATCGCGACATCAGTCCGCAAAATATCCTGATTTCGCGCCATCCGATGATCAAGCTGACCGATTTTGGCATCGCCCGTGGCGCTCATCGTACCGACCGAACGCGGACTGGGACGGTCAAGGGCAAGATGCACTACATGGCTCCCGAACAAGCCGCCGGCGAGCGCGTGGACCATCGAGCGGATTTGTACGCGGTAGGTGCGGTTGCGTTCGAGATGCTCACCGGCCGGCCGGCCTTTGGCTCTGAAAAGACTAGCATTTTACATCGAAAGGCCATGGCGGGCGATCTTGATTTGGAGGGCAAGTTCAAGACCCAACCGGAAGATGTCAAGGCGTGGTTGCTTCGAGCGATGGGTCGTACTGCCGAAGAGCGCTTTCAAAGCGCCGATGCCATGTTGGCCGCCATGGAATTGTTGAGCAAGGCCAATCGCGCCGGATATCGCCCCGAGCACCTGACCCGTTTACTGGAGTTGCACGAGTCGCGCCGCAGCGTTCAGGCCGAGGCCCGCAACCGCGAGTTGTTTGTCGGTGATGATGCTGTCGATCTAGGACGACTGGCTGGGGCGGTGTCGCGCAACTATCGAACACTTCAGCCAGAGAGCAAGGTGCGAGGGCCTCAGTCACACGTGGATTTGTCGGGCGATGAACGGCGCAATCGCCTGCTGGAGCGCAAAGTTGACTGGGAACAAACAGGCCCAGAACCACGGCCGGCGCCGGATGCACGACCCTCCAGTGCCGAAACGCTGCGACCAAGGGGACGTGCCGCTGCGGAAATGCTGCCGGCCGAGCGGGCAGTCGGGAGGTCGTACGCGGTGGCGCCAAGCGGCGAGTTTGCGGTGCAGCGCCCGGCGATGGCGTCCTCAAGTCAGCACGCCGCGGTAGTTGCGGCTCCTAGCGGAAAGCAAGCGCGCTCAGAAGACGCTGTCGCCGAGGCCAAGCGGTCAGTCAGCACCATAAGCCGGGGAGACCTCGACCGCGAGCGTGGCATTGCCATGGCTGCCGCGCTGGCGTGGGTGTGCGGCGCGTTCATGTCATTTGCTGTGTTGCTGGAGATTGTCGGCTGGACGCCCGAACTGCCTGTGATCAGTGAAACGATGGTCGCCAGCTTGGTGTCTGACGGCGACGGCAAACTGGACGCCTCATCGGGCTCACCGGCTCGTCCCGCCGCGCCGACTCATGAAAAAGCCCGCGATGTTACCGGTCTGGCCTCTGCTGCCACCGCCACCGGCCACGGCAATATCGATCTGGCCGCTGCGTCCACCGCGGCGACTCGTGATGTCGGGCGCAAAGTCCGCTACGTTGCCGACGAAGACATTGCCCGCAGCGTGATTGACGCCCGGCCACTAGAGCGCGTAGTGCCCTTTGAGTCCAATGACGGTTCCAAAGCTGCGCGCAATGCCAAAGCACCCAAGCCTGCATTGCCCAAGAGCGTCGGCTCGGGCGAAATCGCGGCCGTAAAACCGCTCAGCAAACCGACTGTTGCCAATGCCGCCGCGCCAAAACTGGTTGCAATAGGTGCGCCCAAAGCGGTTGCGGCAGTTGGTGCGCTCCCCAAAGGGCCGTTGTCAAAGGACAAACCACTGCTGGCAAAACCGATTGCGGTCAAGCCCATTGCCGTCGCCAAAAGTGCGCCGATGCGACCTTCTCCGCTGGCTGCGCCGCCGGGTAAGAAAGCCATCCCAGTTGCCACAGCCGGAAAACCTTCCGATGGTGTCAAAAGCGCGCTCGCCAAGGGCGCTCTGGCAGTCAGGGCCGCACCGGCAGCCGCAGGAGGCAGGGCATTGGCCCCGACATCAGGCGCAGCTAGGCCGGGCATTTTGAAGCCTGCTTTCGCCAAGCCTGGGGCTGCCAAGCCAGTCGCAGTCAAATCCTCAGGACCAATCCGAGGCGTCGCAAAGGCGGTTTCGCCGCCGGTGGCTGCTCCAAAGGCTTTGGCTGGCAAGGTTGTTTCCGCCAAGGCTGGCGCAGTTAGAGCCGTCGCGTCCAAGACGGTTGCGCCGTCGGCAGGGGGATCAAAGCCAGTGGTTGCAAAGGCTTTGCCGCCCAAAGCCGGTGCGCCCAAGCCGGTGAGCAACAGTGCCGCGCAAAAACCAGCGCCAGCCAAGCCAGCTACACCGAAACCAGTTGCGAAGGCGGCCGTCAGTGCGCAAAATAGGCCAGCAGCGCGCTAGGCGCTGGCCGGAATCAAGCAGAAAGTTGCGAGTGCATGGAACAACACCTGCGCTGTTACAGAATCTCCGGCGAGTTCATCGGGCTTGTAAATGAATAAGGCATTCATTTACCGTGCCCGTTTGCTGGCTAGGTGGGTCGCAAGCTCTCGGCTTTACAGCAGTCTCGCTGCTCCGCTCTTTTTGCTGAACAATCGCGTTAGTCTTTTACACGCCCTTAGGAACTGTCCCAGAATAAGTCATTGTGGGACTGGTTCCGTTTGCTTGCTTTGTTGGTCGCTAAGCTCGCGTCCTGAAAGGCCGACTCGCCGCTCCTGTGTTGCCCAGATCGATCGAGTTAGTTGAGGACAGTTCCTTAGCGTGTTTCTGCTTGAGACTTTTGGTGACATTGCTCAAGGCAATTGCCAAAGTTTCAGTAAGTTGCCCCTGCGTTAGCCGCTGCACTGGTTGCGAGCCGGACCCGAAGTCCGGCACTCATCCTGCCGCCGTTGGACCGCAGTGGTTTCATCCATTGTTGGGGGCCGCGTTATGACGTCATCCACCGCTACAACCCGCAATATTCGTGTCGATGTGCGCGCCGCGCTGCTGCCAGACCGATCCAATCCCACTGATAATGAATGGTTTTTTGCCTATGAAATTACAATTCAGAATTTGGGAGCGGATACCGTGCAGTTGATCAGCCGCGAGTGGCAAATTAGTAACGCTGCGGGATCGGTAGAAATCGTCCGTGGGCCTGGCGTTGTCGGTCACCAACCTACCCTGAAACCGCGCGAGGGATTTCAGTACACCTCTGGCTGCCCGCTCGATTCTGCGTTTGGGAGCATGAAAGGCACCTATCACATGGTGACAGCCGACGGCGAACGGTTTGATGTCGAAATCGCTGAGTTCGCGCTGGTCGATCCCGCCGCCGTCAATTGAGCCTTCCGCGTACACCGAAACAGTCAGGCGACGATACAGCCCATGGCTTGAGCGCTGACCTGATTGCGGCAACGCTACCCAGA
>SHZD01000047.1 GCA_009692465.1 Myxococcales bacterium | reverse complement strand
AATATCTTTGCGGTTATACACAATGAATCTATTGCGATCCGACAGTCTCCTAGCTTCACAGATATTCTCAACTGTCCAAGAACTGCCCGGAGTGAATCCGTGCAGTTTCGGACAGTTGCCGCCGTCTAGGCAGACGGCGCTAGGAGCGAATCGGAATACTCCGACACGCTCCTAGAGAGCTGAGCAAGTTGACATTGGCTCAGGGTCTGGGTGCTGGTTTCGTCGGTCGCGAGCGTGCGGCACATGTTCAATTGCCTGCGGGTTGGCGTCACGCCGCTCCAGTTGAGTGCGCGAACTTGCTGTGGTTCAGCCGTGATGCATCGCGCGTCTGAGCACTCGCTCGGCTTGCACTTGCTCAGCGCGACTACACAGGCGCAGTTGCGCCCAAAGCGGGGCATCGCGGGTCCGGGCTGGCGTTGACGGCGCGGCCAGACTCGCGCCACCATCGCGCGGCGCCTGAGCGCAGAGGCGAGCATCCAATGGCCGAATCCGCCGACTCAAACGCAATTCAAGCGGCCTTGGGCGAAGCCAGAACTGAGCCATCGACAGCGACTGCTCCAACTGCCGAGCCCGTGGTGCTGCAAGACTGGACGCCGTTGCATCGGTGCCTCGATTGGCAGTTGGGCCAAATGGCCTTTCAGCAACGCGGCTCGCAGGCGTTCACGACTCAAGAAGTACCCAATCTGATTAATCAAGGCGGCTTGGCAGCCTATCGCAGTGCCGAGGTTCTGTTTGCCCACTGTGTCGAGCTGGACTCGGCTGATGAACTGGAAGCCGAGATCGTTGTCATGGAAATGGCCATTGGTCTGGGCTTGTTTGCGGTGCAAGTGCTGGACCGCTTTGCGGTGCTGTGTCGCGAACATGGCCGCGACTACTACGATCGTTTGACGTACTTGGCCACCGACGGCACCCCGCGCATGGTGGTCGATGCCCGCGACCACAAGGTATTTGAGCGCCACGCGGGTCGAGTGGTGCTCGGCCTAGTCGACGCGCTCGATCCGGCGCGGCTGGTGCGGTTGGATGACGGCGAAGTGATGGATTTGACAGGCCGGTTGCGCGCGGTCATGCACACGTACTTGTTGTGCGTGCTGCCCGCCAATTTGTTTCGCCGACAGATTATCCGAAATGATAACAGCGAGATCGAGGAGAAGTGGGGCGCGGTGATGGCCCGCACCTTGTTGCGCTACCCCGATGAACTCAAGTGGTTTACCAATCGGTCGGTGGCCGAGGTTGTGGCTTTAGCTAATTCTGGTCAGCAACAGGATCTGGCGCAATTGACGCGGCTGTATCCGCTGATCGATTTGGAACTGGTGTTGGCGGCCTTTGAGCCCGCCGATATCACCGAAGGGCCAGATGTGCGCGCGGCTGCCGAACTGGTCGCCCAGGCGCTGCCGTTGCCCGCTGCGGACCCCAATGCCCAAGCCGATGAACCTGCGGTCAATCCTGCCGACAACGTGTGGGTGTTGCATTCCGCCGGGGCGCAGGCGAGTCTGGGCCGAACGCTGCAAGTGCTTCGCAGCAATGGCATTTTGCTTTTCCGCGATTATGGGCCGGCGACCGCCGAGCGCGCCAATGGCAATCACCTCTACCAGCACTATGGAGCGACTACTGCGTTTGGAATCAACCACTTTGCACTCAAAGCCTGGCTGGAGACGCCCGACGCCGACGGCAAGCGACTGGCCACGGTCAGCGTACCGCCGGCCGAGGGCGAAGCGTCGATCAAGACCCGGCTGATCAGTCGGGCGGAACTGCCGCGCACCCGTGCGTCGTTTGCGCTGCAATTTGATCCGCGGTCGTTTGACAATCTGGAAAGCGTGATGCAGCAGGCGCGCGGCCAAGTGAGCGTCGCCGACGGCCAGCCGATGGACCATTACCGCAAGGCGCTGCAGCTGGAGCGCGACAACTGGATGCTGCTGGGCGAGGCCGGCGACATCGCTTTTCGGCGCGACCGCAATCTGGAATTGGGGCATTTGTTGCTGAGCGAAGCGTTGCGAATCAACCCTTGGTATTCCGCAAGCACATGGAATTCATTGGGTGACTTGTTTTGGGTCAAGGGCGAGTTTGTCCAAGCGCGCGGGGCCTACGAAGAAGCGACCAAGAACAATCCTGAGCACTTTCGTGCCTATCTGAACTTGGCCGATTGTTGCCTGCGCGAGGGCGATTGGGCCGGCGCGGTGGAGAACGCCGCCAAAGCGCTGGCGAAAGACTCCGAAGGCACCGAGAGCCAGCGCGCTTTGGAAGTAGTCCAGGAAGCCTCCAAGCGCTTGGGTGAGTACCGGGAACGGGCGGCGCGCTACCGCAAAGAGCGACAGGCTGGCTCGCCAAGGTAGGGCTCCTAAAAAATCGTTTCGATTTTTTACGTCGGCTCATGCGCTTGCTGGGTGGGTCGCTGAGCTCGCGTCCATTCAGCCGGGTTGCCGCTCCGCAATGGGGGGTCGCATCTAAGGAACTGTCCCAGAATGAGTCATTCTGCGACTGGTTCCGTTTGCTTGCTTTGTGGGTCGCTAAGCTCGCGGCCTCAAAGGCCGACTCGCCGCTCCAGTGTTGCGCGAGTCGATCGAGTTATTTAAGGACACATCCTAAGGCGCTGAGCTGTTCATGCCGCGGCCGGTGGTCGCAGTGGTAAGCCTTGGGCGCTTAGTGCTCAGGATCACTAGGCGAAACGCGGCAAAATCGCAGGCTCGACAACACCGAGCAACTGTGCGACCGTGACAATTGCTGCAAATGGGCCACTCGACGGCTTGACGGCTGCCAGCATGTCCGTTGGCGGAGCGCAATGACGACCAAAATCGACCATGTGCTGCAGCCCGGTGCACGCATTGGCGATGGCTATGTCATTGAGCATTTCCTCGCCGGTGGCGGCATGGGTCAAGTGTACGTGGCCCGCGACCCGAGCCTGGATCGCCGCGTTGCCGTCAAGCTCATGCACGGCCAATTGGAGCAGTCGACGGTCGCGGCGTCGCGGGTTCAGCGCGAGGCGTTGGCGCTGTCGCGGATCGTGCACCCCAATGTCGTCGGCATTCATGCCTTTGGCCACCATGAAAGCGGGTGGTTCCTGGTCATGGAGTTTGTCGAAGGCGAAAGCCTCGAGCGACGCATGCAGCGGTCCGGCGCACTGCCGCCAGCCGAAGCCATTCAAATTGCCAAACAAGTGGCTGCTGGGCTGGCCGAAGCGCACGCCTTGGGCATCGTCCATCGCGACATCAAACCGGCCAATATTCTGTTGCGCAAACTGGCGTCGGGCGGGGTGCTGGCCAAGGTCGTCGATTTTGGGCTGGCCCGCGCCCAAGAAGGCGAACAGCTTGGCGAACAAACCAACGACGTCGGCATTATGGGCACGCCGTTGTACATGTCGCCTGAGCAGATTCAAGGTCGCACCTTGGATGGCCGCAGCGACCTGTATGCGCTGGCCGTCGTGGTGTACCAGATGCTCACGGGTCGGGTGCCGCACTACCGCAATTCGGTGCAGGCGATTTTGATGGCCCATCTGACTGAAGAGCCGGCGGCCCTGACCCCACCGTCGACGCTTCAAATTGCCTGGCCTGTAGGACTAGAGCGCGAACTGCGCAAGGCCTTGGCCAAGGATCCGGCGTCGCGCCACGCCAATACCCTTGAATTTGCCGATGCCCTCGAAAAAGCCGCACGCACCGGCATGGATGCCTATCCGTTGGAGGAGACGGTGCTTTGCCCAGGTTGTGGAGTCAAAGGCACGTCGGCGGGCGGCTACTGCACCCATTGCGGCTCCGCGGTACCGTTGTTGGCCTGCCCCAGCTGCGGCGCTGCCCGCGACGGCGAGCGCTACTTCTGCGTCGATTGCAGCGGCAGCTTGATGTCGGGAATTCGACGTCGACGCACCAACGACAGCAGCGACAGCGCTGAGCAAGCGCCGGTGCTCGATGTGCAGATGGCGACGGTGCTGTTGGCCAAGCCCGATGCTCGCCATCTGAATGCCCGCGAAACGGGTGAGTTTTTCGAGAATTTCGCCGCCTCGGTGGAGCGCGAAGGCGGACGACCTCTGGCCGTCGTCGCCGACGAAGCCATCGCCGTTTTCGGTTTAGGCGGCATGCGCGAACACGAGGTGGAAGCCGCCATTGACGCCGCCTTGCATTTGGTGCGGGCGCACGCTGGCAGTATTCCGCGCGGCCAACCTAGCCGACCCTTGCGGGTAGCGGTCGATGTCGGCGAGGTCTACAGCCGCGGCTTGGGGATGACCTATGGCTCAGCGTTGGTTGCCGGTCCGGCGGTGGCGGCAGTGCGCAAGCTGGTGGTCCGCGCCGATGCCAACGGCGTGTGCGTCGGCGAAGCCGCTTTTCGCGAAGTGCGCGCCCTGTATGAGACCCAGCGCACCGGCACGCTGCGCACCGTGGTTCGCCGGCGCGATGCGGCCCGCTCGCTGGCTGAGTACGTCAGCGGCGGCAATCGCTCGCCGATGGTGGCCCGAGCGCCCGAATTGGCCGCGCTGCTTAAGGCCGCGCGCAAGGTGCAAAAGCAAGGCTGTCTGGTCACGACCCCGATTATCGGATCGGCGGGCACTGGCAAGTCACGCCTGGTCGCTGAGTTCCTGCAACGCCTTGATGATACAAAGGAACCGTGGCACATCGACGTCGGCGCTTGTTCTTCGCTGGCCGCCCCGGTTGCCTTTGAGCCGCTGATGGCGGTGCTGCGATCGCGCGCCCACGCCGATGACGCCTTGACCAACGAAGAACTGTACGGTCGCCTTGCGCTATTGCCGGGCCTAAGTGAAGCGGTGCTGGGCCCAGAAACCGCCAAGCGTCGGGTGCGGTCCTTTGCGCGAATGCTGGGCATTGAACGCGGCGATGGCAGTACCCGGCCGGCCACCGATGCGGAACAGCAGGCGGCCTTTGAGGCGTTCGTCGCCTTTTTGCGCGGATCCTGCACGGACCGACCGACGGTGCTGGTGCTGGAAAATCTGCAGTGGGCTCGCCGTCAAACCATTGATTTGATTGCATATTTGGCCCGAAACTGCGACGACGTCCCGTTGCTGTTGGTGCCGGTGGTGCGCACCGGTCGCGCCGAGTCCATTTTGCAAGCGATGGTCTTGCCGATGGCGCGCACCGTAGCCATTGAGCTTGCCGGTCTGGAAACCGATGAAATTGCTACGCTTCTCAAGTTAATACGCCCAGCGGTGCCGGCGACAGCGGCGTTGTGCAAGGCGATTGCCTCGCTGACGGACGGGGTGCCCGCGCGAGTAGAAGAACTAGTCGAGGCGCTTGCGCCCACTGAACTGGCCGATCTGGCGCGTGTTTCGGCGGTGACAACGACTGACGGTGTCAGCCAAACAGGCGCTGCAGGGGCGATTCGGGATTTGCTGTTGCGGCAGTTTCAGCGCTTGCCGCCGGCGGAGCGTGAACTGGTCGAAGCTCTGGCCGTCGCTTCGGCAGCGGCGCCGCGCGGCCTGCTGGCCGCCATGTTGCTGCGCGAGCCAGCCGAGCGCGAACTGAAACTGGCTAAGGCTGCTGGTTTATTGGTGGAATCCCGAGCCCCAGTTTTTCGTGGTCAGCGTGAATTCAGCCTTCGGCAACAAGGCTTGGGCGCGGTGGTCTACGAGGCCTTGGATAAGTTGCGGCGGGCCGAATTTCACCGCCGCGCTGCGCGCTGGTTGTTGTCCTTGCGCGAGGGGCGACCGCCCGGCTTTGGGGCGATGCTAGCGCACCATTTTGCAGTTGCCGGTGATCAAGCGCGTGCCGCGGAGACGTTGCTGAATGCCGCCGATGAAGCTCTGCGCGCACTGGCCAACCGCGATGCGTTTGAAGCCTATGCGGCGGCCGCCGAGATTGCTCGCGAAATTAACCAGCGCACACCGCAAGATGCCCACATGGCGCAAATTTTGGTGCAAGCCTTGGTGGCGCGCGCGGAGTTGGGCGTGCGCTTGGGTGAGACCGAATTGGCCGTCGCCGCCGGTCGCGATGCGATCGCGGTTTCGTCGTCGGCGATGCCCAAGTCCAGCCTGCATACTCGCGCTCACCTCGCTCTGGGTGAGGCGTTGCGCAACCACGGCGACTACGACGAGGCGTTGGCGGCATTGCAGTTTGCCAGTTCACTGGCAAGTGAGCGCAGCGGCGCCATCGCCCAATTTGCTCAAGCGCGCGCGGCGGAAGCGGCGGTCCTGATGCGGCGCGGGGCGTGGGAGTCCGCCGAGAAGTTGGCGCGAGAAACGCTGCGTACGTGCGATGCAAAGGGCGCCGACACCCATGAAATTGCGTTGGCTGGCGCACTGGGCCGCTTGCACACTTGGATCGGCAACGCGGCGGCACGACGCAAGCACGCTGCCGAGGCCGCCAGACACTATGCCTTGGCGCGCGAGCACTTTGTCGAGTGCGGTGACGACGTGGCCGTCAACATGGCCGATCTGGCGGCGGCCAATTTGCAGTATCGGCTGGGCGACTTGGACAACGCGGCCGCGGCTTACCTGCGAATCGCGCAATCTTGTGAAACGATTGACTATATAATGGGACAAGCCACAGCGCGCACCAATTTGGGCAACGTGCTGGTCGACCAGCATCGCTTCGACGAAGCCGTGCCGGTGTTGCGCAACGCTGAACGCTTGCTGCGCCGCGCCGGTGCGGTTGATGTGCTGCCTGAGACGCTACAGTTGATTGGCCAAGCCCTATTGGGGCTATCCGACGTCCACGGTGCGCGCACTGCCGCCCACGAAGCCCACTTGCTGGCGCGCAAGATGGGCAACCAAAGCCTGACGAACGCCACCGAAAAGCTGCTGCGTGATGCTGAGACCATGCAGGAAATGGTCACTGGCGTTACGCTAGTGGGTGGCAAGGAGCGCCGCAAAGGCGGGTAGCGTCTGGGCCGGCTGGCGCTGCCTGAGTTGCAGGTCGAAGCGCAGGACTAGCCGCCGACTGCTGTTTGCCGACCCGCCTACACAAATCAGTTACATTGTTGGCGAACCGCCTTGCAACTGATTGATATTGCTGGTCTGCGTCGCGCTGCGCGGCCAGCACCTGGCCCGGCCGCCTAGCCCAAATGAGCCGCAATCCGATGACAACCTAACGACTGTCGCCTAAACTGCCCGTCCCGCGGCCCAGAGCCGTCGCCAAAGTGATGCTGCCGCTATGCTAACTGTCTCTGAAGTTTCCAAGAGTTACGCCGGAAAGAAGCTGTTTATCGACGTTTCGACTTCGTTTGCGCCGGCCAATCGCTACGGTCTGTCGGGGCCCAATGGCGCCGGCAAGTCGACGTTCATGAAAATTCTGGACGGCGGGCTGGACCCAGACAAAGGCACGGTGTCGCGCCCGCGCAAGACTGCGTTTTTGAAGCAAGATCACACGCTATTTAACGACAATACTGCGCTCGACACCGTGATCATGGGCAATGGGGCGTTGTGGGCAGCGCAGCAAGAACAAAAGCAAATCTACGAATCCGGCGACCATTCCGACGAAGCCGGCATGCGTCTGGCCGAGCTGGAAGGCGTGATTGCCGAAGAAAACGGCTACGTGGCTGAATCGGAAGCCGAAGAACTGCTGCAGGGCTTGGGCATCCCAGCGCAGGCCTACCAGTCGACCATGCGCGAATTGTCCGGAGGCCAAAAGCTGCGGGTTTTGCTGGCTCAAGCCCTTTTTGGGCAGCCCGATTGCCTGTTGCTCGACGAACCGACCAATCACTTGGACTTGGACTCGATCGAGTGGTTGGAAGAGTTTTTGTTGAATTATCAGGGGATTTTGATCGTCATTTCCCACGATCGGCGCTTCTTGAACGACATTTGCACCCACATCGCCGACATCGATTTTGAGGTGATCATCACCTATCCGGGCAACTACGACGACATGGTGCGCACCAAGTCGGCGATGCGCGAGCGACAGGCCCAGCAAACGGCGGCGCGCGAAAAGAAAATCACTGATCTCAAGGACTTTATCGCCAAATTCTCGGCAGGTACTCGGGCGTCGCAAGTCCAATCGCGCAAAAAGTTGGTTGAAAAGCTGCAGCCTGCCGATATCAAGCGCAGCAATATCGCCCGCCCGTTTATTCGCTTTGATCTGGGCCGTGAGTCCGGCAAACACGTGGTCGATTTTGAAGATCTGACCCACGATTACGGCAACGGTGACGTTTTTGAGCCGTTTCGGGCCCACGTCAACCGCGGCGAGCGGATCGGTGTCATCGGTAAGGATGGTGCCGGCAAGACCACGCTGCTGCGCATTTTGGCGGGTGAGCTCAAGAGCAATGCCGGGCGCATCGAGCGCGGCCACGAGGCCCAGTGGGGCTATTTGCCGCAAGAGCATGAGTCGACGATTGAGCCCGGCAAGACCATTGATACTTGGCTGCACGATTTCAAGCCCGGTGCCGACTTGGAAGACGTGCGCGGTCTGCTGGGCCGGATGCTGTTTCGCGGCGACGAGGGGCTCAAGGCGACGGCGACTTTGTCGGGCGGCGAGCGGGTGCGGATGCTGTTCTGTCGGTTGATGCTGTTGAAATTTAATACATTGGCGCTGGACGAGCCGACCAATCACCTCGACTTAGAAGGCTGCTCGGCACTGTCCGAAGGGTTGGCGGAGTACAAAGGCACCCTATTTGTCGCCACCCACGACCGCAATCTGTTGAGCGAATCGTGCACCCGTATCTGGTACATCAAGGACAACACCATCTTGGACTTCGCCGGCCGATACGACGAGTTTGCGGCGCGGTATGGCCATTGAGGCTAGGCGCCACACCTAGGCGTTCTGTCACCGGGCCTATTGCTGGCTAGGAGCCTGTCGGAAATCAAACGCATTTTGAATGTCTATCCGGCTATACACAATGAATCTATTACGATCCGACAGTCTCCTAGCCATTCAGATATTCTCAACTGTCCAAGAACTGCCCGGAGAACTGGCCCAATCAAATTCGTGCAGTTTCGGACAGTTGCCGCCGTCTAGCCAGACGGCGCTAGGAACGAGTCGGAATACTCCGACACGCTCCTAGGTGGGTCGCTGAGCTCGCATCTATTCAGCCGACTCGCCGCAGCTTACCTAGTGGGTCGCTAAGCTCGCGTCTATTCAGCCGACTCGCCGCTCCCGCCCTGACGAGGTCGTCGAGTGGATTTCGCACGATTGCGCTAATTTGCGCTAGGGCCCTAAGTCCGGCAACTTTCCTGTGCGCGGACTACCCGCAAACAGCGATGAATCCGCCGAGCCCTAGACTCGATAGCAAAAGTCTATTATCAATCGGACTTGGCCAATCTCAGGTGTGGTGCGTGGGTTCCAATTTTGATCTCGAAAATCGGTGACTGTGGATAGCGAAGATCCCGACGCCTTGGTTCAACTGTCGCGCACGGAACGCAAGCGCCGGGCCAAGCTCAAGAGTTTGCCAACCTGGGGCGAGTCGCCACAGCAGACGCGGGCGCGCCGGACCCGTTTGATCAAGGACTTGGCCCTGCAAGCCGGGTTTTCACGGGTCGGGATTGCCCAAGCGGCGGCACTGCCTGAAAATCAAGCGATTTTAGAACAGTGGCTGGCCAAGGGCATGCACGGGCAAATGGCGTGGTTGGCCCAAGATGCGAGTCGCCGTTGTGACCCCGGCCAAGTCGTGGCGGGCGCCCAATCGGTGATCGTCGTGGCCCTGGACTACGACACCGCCCACCCACGGACCAATCAGGTGCAGCTGGCAGCCGAGGGCCGAGCATGGGTCTCGCGCTACGCCTGGGGCGACGACTACCATGTTGTTGCAGAGAAACGCCTCAAACAACTCGAGTTGTCCGTGGTGGCTGCGCTCAAGCCTGAGCTTGGCGACCACTTTCGTGGCAGCACAGGGCCGATCAAGCCGTTTTTGGCCGTGCGCGATTTCCGCTGGTCGGTCGACTACGGCCCCGTGCTTGAACGGGTGTGGGGCCAGCGCGCCGGTTTGGGCTGGCAAGGCAAAAACACCCTGCTGATTGACCCGGTGCGCGGCAGTTTTTTCTTCCTAGCCTGTGTGGTCACCAGCATTGCCTTGGACCCCGATCCGCCGCAAACCGATCACTGTGGCTCATGTACCGCCTGCATCGACGCTTGCCCGACCCAAGCGATTGGGCCCGACCGGTTGGTGGACGCCCGCCGCTGCATTTCGCACGCCACCATTGAGGTCGATGGTGCCCTGCCGTCCGATGTGGCTAAGCTCGTGGGCGATCAGTTGTTTGGCTGCGACATTTGCCAAGACGTGTGCCCATTCAACCGGTTTTCGCAGCCGTGTGCCGAGCCCGCTTTTGAACCGCGGCCGGGCTGGTTTGCGCCAAAGCTCAGTGCTATTTTTCAGTTGAAGGATGAAACCGCCGCGCTTGGCCTGACCCGCAGTGCGCTGAAACGGCGCGGCCTTGCTGGACTGCGCGACACTGCGCTAGCTGTCCAACAAGGCCGATTAAAACCGTGACTTAGGAACTGTCCTCAAAAACCTCGATCGATCTGGGCAACACAGGAGCGGCGAGTCGGCCTTGGGGGACGCCAGCTTAGCGACCAACAAAGCAAGCAAACGGAACCAGTCCCAGAATGGCTCATTCTGGGACAGTTCCTTAACTTGGCTATTAGCAGGTTTGGTTAGTCGGCTAGTTGGCCATGGCCGCCATCATCGGCTTGCCCTCGCGCTTATCCAACGACAGTTCGGCCAGTTCGTCCTGAAATTTGACCTTGGCCAGCATCAGTTTTTCCTGCGCACCGACGATATCGATGGTGGTCTGCTGCACGCGATCGCTGATTTCTTTCATCTTAAGCTGCAAGTGCGCCATCAGCTGGCCGCCGGTCTTGACGGCCTTGAGGCTGAAAATCTGGCCGTGCAACTCGTCCATCCGCACCCGAAACTCGTCGCCGCGCTCGCGCAAGTGCGAGATTTGGGCTTCAGCCTTGGCCATGTCGTCAAACAGCGCCAGCAAGCGCTTGATCGCGGCGTCGACCTTGGGGTCTTCCTTGGCATTTTGCAGGTACAGGCGCACCAGATCGACGCCGACCGGGGTCCGCAAGTCGACAGTGCGCACCAGCGGGGTCGCCTCTTCGATTTCAAGCAGTCGCGACTCGCCGGCCGGCACCTCGACGCCAAATAGCCGCGACTCGCCGTACTGCTCCACGGCTTTGGGCCCTTTGCTAATTTTCCAGCCCTTGGGCGTATTGTGGCGGACCAGCACCGTCGTCGCTTTATGGCTGCGGTTGCTGATTTTGAGCTTGGTGGTCTTGACGTGCTGCACTTCGGCGGTCAGAGCGCCGCGGCTGAGCTTGATGAGCTGCGACATACGGTCGGCGGTGCTGCCTTCGCGATCGACCACCACTTGGCGGTCCAGCGCAAACGGGATCACCGCGGTGGCGCCCGGAGGAATCGGGTCGGCCATGCCTTCGCCGATGAAGCGACCATTGCCGTACACGGTCATCGGCCCACTTTCGAGGGTGCTGCCGGTCGGATTTTTGAAGCGCACCGACTTGAAGGCAAAGCGGGAATCGCCATTGGCGCTGTCCGCGTCGTACAAATAAACCACCTCGCCCTGGGCTTGCGCTTGGACAATCGACACCATCGCGCTGGTGCCTTTGGCCACGGTCATCGCCGACTTGGACTCGAAGTGGCTTTCGCCGACCGGCGGAGCGTCGGGGTTGATGGCCGATTTCTTACCATCTTCCTGAATTTTAGATGGAGCTGATACGACGCGAGCGCCGCTGTTCTTGCCGGCGACTACGCCGCGACCGACGGCTATGACCTGCGCTGGCGCTACCCCGCGCTCAATGAGCTGATTGCGCAGCATATTGGCGCGATCCAGCGCCTTGTCTGAGGCTTCCGACTCACCTGCCTTGGCATAACCCTCGATTACCACGTTACTTTTGCTATTTTTGAGCTGGTCGGCGAGCTTGGTCAGTTTTTGCTCCTCAGCGCTCTCGTCCTTGGGCGCCGGACCGGAGCTTGGCATCGCCCGCGCCACTTTGTAGCGATTCATGCTGGTTGGCGCTTGCCGCGCTGCGCCCAAGCTGCCGCCACCCTTGCTGGCCGAGGACTCCGCATAGGCCTTGGCGACCACATCACCGGCCACATCGGGATGCCCTTCAGGCCGGGCGATGTCGGTGTCATCCAGCGCGGCGAGCACCACTTCCTCGGTCCGACCGTCGCGATGAATCGTGCCGCCAACCGGTGGCGCCTTGGCAAAATTGTCGTTGCTGTGCAAGGTTTCGCGGTGCACCAGCCGGATCGAATGCAAATCATAGCGAAAGGACAGCGCCGAGCTGGAGCCCACTCCGACCTGCACCGACTTCCAGTCTTCGCCCGAGGTGTTGTCAACAATCGCCCAGCCTTGCAAGTCGACTTTGCCCGACTCGTTGACGACCAGCCGGTAAGTGGGCTTCCACGCTGGCGATTCTGTCACGTAGCTCAGCACGATGTCGCGGTGGGTTTTGTCGGGCAACTGGATGGTCATTTCGACCTGACCGTTGGTGGCTTTGCCCGGGCTCGGAAACGAAATCGGCAGGGCGCCGCCGGTCTTGGCATCTGAAACCGTAAGTGATTTCAAGAAGTCATCGATCTTGTCCTGAGGCACTTGGATCGAAAGCTTGTCGCCGTCGACAGCGGCTTTGCGCTCGTAGTAGGCGACACCATTGCGGTAGACCACCACGCGACCGAGCGACGCTTGCTCTGTGGCGACGTAGCTGGCGTGGTTGGTGCAGCCTGCAGCACCGCCGACCGCGGCGATCGCGAGCAGAAAGGCCAATGAAAAGTTGCGCATAGCGAACTCCGTGGGGGATCGGCAAGCGTGTGCTTGCGCTGGTAGGATTGGGCGCGACCCCAAGGGTGGCGAAGCGCTGGTTGGGTCGGACGCGCAACTCCCGCTGACGATCTGATTGGCGGGCTAGCATTTCGCCGACCGCCTTCGCGGGCGGCGCCTAGATGGGCAGGGTGGCGCTCCCGTCCGCGTAGGCGGACGAGGCCATGATAGCCCGCCTCTTCAAAGGCACGGTGCAAAATCAGGGACAATCCGGTGACCCCGAATAGCGATCCTCACCCGATCGCTGTATCGCGGCCAGGATTCCCCATCGAAATTCTCCGCGGCCCCCGATTTGGGATGCCAGTGCCCTGTCGCTCGCTGTCGCTCGACAAGGAGCAAGGAGCAAGGAGCAAGGAGCAAGGAGCAAGGAGCAAGGAGCAAGGAGCAAGGAGCAAGGAGCAAGGAGCTTTTCTGTCAGGGGCGTACTCTCGTACGTCCCTGACAGAAAAGTGACGCAGTGACGCCCAGATGCGCCCAAAGCCGGGGATCGCGGGCGGTGGGCCGACTTTGCGGTCAATGCTGCATCCGCTATGCTGTGCGGTTGCCACTGTGGCGACTAATGGAGCCGACGTTGCCCGTGCGTAGCCTTGTGGTGCCCCAACCCAACCTCTTGCGGGCAGCGTTCGCTGTGCTGTGGCTGTCCAGCTTGAGTTGCCTTGGCGCCTGTTCACCGTCACCAGCTCAGGCACCGCCGGCAGACTCAGGCGGCCTGATTTTTGGCGCGGACTCCACCTTGGGCGGCAAAACCGACACCCATGGAGTGGCTGACGGAAAAAGCGATGGGGCGGTGCCGTCGACCGATGCAACCGCTGAAACTTCAGCCACCGGTCTGACCGTGGTGACCATCGCGGTGGAGGCTACGCCGGCGCTGGCCATTGGCGATCGGGTGGCGCTCAAAATAACGCTGACGCGCAGCGACGGCAGCAGTGGTCCGCCGACGACCGCAGACGCGATCAAGTGGATGGTGAACGGTCAACCGATTGAAACCGGGGCGAAATTGTCCGCAGACCCCAACGCCCAGCCTAAACTCGCGGTGTTTCGCGACACCAAGACTTCGGCCACCGTTGTCGTCGGGGTGCGGACGGGTGCGGCGACCCTTGCTGCTGCAATCGGCGGGGTAACGTCGGCTGAAGTGGCCATTGCCGTCGCCTTTGCTGACGGTGCCGCCCTCAAGTTGGCGTCGACACTGGCAACCGGTAAATGCAAAGGGGACCGCGCCAAAGATACCGATGACACCGTCAGGTTGGAGGGCAAGACGTTTGGGGCAGGTGGCCTGACGCTGACCTTGCGCTTTCCCGCGGCTTCACAGGCCGGCGATGTGTACGACTTGGAAAAACCGCCAAAATCTGGAGGGTTACAACTAGTGGCGGTAGTTCCCGATTTGGGCGGTGTTCAACTCAAGATTTTGCAAGGCCTTATTTGGATTGACCAAACAGACAAGGGCTGGTATCGCGGGACGTTCTTGGGCACTGCCCATACGCTCGCGCCGGTGGTCGGCACTTTTGCGGTGGAGCGCGACGGCAAGTTCGGCATCGATCTGCTGGACGATGGCCTGCAAATCGCGACGTCGACGACCCAAAAGTCCAATCAAACTGGGTACCATCATAGCCGTGCTTGGGTATCTGCCGCCGCCAAAGGGTCTGCGCTGGTGCACTGGCGCGAAATCCACGACGTGACAACGGCCAATCTGGCGCGGGTGGCCATCGACGCCGTTTCGGGTCAGGTGACGGCGCTGGACCCTCTGGTGGCCAAAGCGGTGGCGGCAACGCTAGTCGATGATGGCAAGGGCACCCTGATTCCCAAGGCCAAAGGCGATTTTTTCGGCGCCAGCGCGACTGCCACTTCGCAGGGCAAAACGCTGACCGTGTGGGAGGGCAAAGGCGCCAAGGGCTCAGTCGCGCCGTACCAGATTAGCGGTCAACTGCTGGATGCCAACTTTAAACCCACTGGAAGTGTTCTGCAAATCGCTGATGACGAGTGCTGGGGTGACTGCCGACCCCAGTTAGTGCCACTGCCGAGTTCGCGCTGGCTGGCGGTGTGGGGCGCACCCAATGGGGCGGGCGTGCGGGCGGCCGTTCTGGACGGCAATGATCTCAGCGTGCCGGAAAAGATCGTGACCTTGCTCGGCCCACCGGCGACCAGTCCGGCCGTCGCTAGTTTGGACGCCAACGCGGCGATCATTTGGCGCCATCCCGGCAAGGGCACGCGCTATCGGTTGTATTCTGGCACTTTGGCCTCGAACGGCCCCGAGCAGGACTTGGGCCTTGCCACTGCCAACCCGCCGCCGCCGCAAATGCTGGCAATCGCCTCACCGCCCTCGTTTGCCGCACTGTTTTTTTCGCCCGCCTCGGACTTAAAATTGCGGCGCATTGGCCTCAATGCCACCGTGCTAGGCTCGGCCGATGTAGCCGTTACGGTAGGGGTGTCCCGCATCGCCGCAGCGGCTGGCAAGCCAGGCCAGGTTGCAATTATCGAGCGTTTATCTGGTGTTGGCGCCGACCAGCCCCAATTGCGGGTGCGCAAAATGCAGATTACCACGGCAGGTGACCCGGGCACCCAACTCGCTTTGGCCGTCGAATTGGCGGCTAGTGCGTCGAAATTGCTCTTAGATGCCTCATTAACCTATGTAGCGGACGCCGACACCTATGTCGTAGTCTGGTCGGGCGATGCCAGCAGCGACGGTGTGTGGGTGCAGCGATTTCGCTAAGGCAGGAGCCCGCAACGAGTTTGCGGCGCCCTGATCGCAGACACGGAATCGACGACATCTCCTGGCTAGGAGCCTGTCGGAAATCAATCGGTTATGAAATATTTTTGCGGCTATACACAATGAATCTATTGCGATCCGATAGGCTCCTAGCCAGTCAACTATTCTCAACTGTCCAAGAACTGCCCGGAGTGAATCCGTGCAGTTTCGGACAGTTGCCGCCGTCTAGCCAGACGGCGCTAGGAGCGAGTCGGAATACTCCGACACGCTCCTAGGCTATGGTAACCGCGCGCAGGTGTCGGCTCCGGCAGCGCAGTGGCAAGGCGACGCAGGTGGCGTTGCGGCAGAGCTTTTCGCGCGCGTGTTTGGGCTGGAGAGGGCCGTCATGTTTCCACATTGTTTGAAATCGGCGCCGTGGCTGGCTGCAGCATGCTCGGTTGCCGCCGCGCTGGTGGCATGCAGCGAACCGCCAGCGGGCGCTGTGGCAGTTTCTACCGCCGACGCCGACAGTGCGACCGCGATTGCCGACGTGCAACCGAGCGCTGATAGTGCGGCCGCTACCGGAACAGATGGCGGCCCCGACGCTGAGTCAGAACTCGGAATGGATGCAGGCCTAGTCGCCGAAGTGGCCGATGTTGCTGTTGTGGAAGTCACTGCCGAAGTAGTTGCGGATTCAACGGTTGCCGCCGACACCGTTAGTGCGCCCGAAACCGACGTCAGCGCTCCCCCTACCAATTTGCCACCGCATCCGAAGGTACGGCGTGCGACGACGGCAATCCGTGTACCACCGCGACGACTTGCGCGACAGGCGTTTGTGGCGCTGGCGTCAACCTGTGCAACTGTGCAAGCGATGGCGACTGCGCGGCGCTGGACGACGGTAACCTGTGCAACGGCAAGCTGTTTTGCAACAAGCAGACCTTTCCATTTCAATGCCAGGTGTTGGGCCCAAGCGTTGTCAAGTGTGCGGGCGCGCTGGTTGGCGGCTGCGGACAGGAGGTGTGCAATCCCGATAGCGGTCAGTGCCAAAAATTACTGAGCGACGGCGCACCGTGCGACGACGGCCTGCCGTGCAGCGCTGAATCGTTTTGCAAAGCGGGGTCTTGTGTGGCGGGCAACGCATCGTGGTGCCAATGCACCACCACCGCCGACTGCGCCGCCAAGGACGACGCCGACTTGTGCAACGGCAGCTTGTTCTGCGACAAGGCCGCGTTTCCATTTAGTTGCAAGGTCAATCCGGCGACGGTAGTGACGTGTCCCACCACCGGCGACAGCGCCTGCGCCAAAAACGTGTGCACGGCGGCAAGCGGCAAATGCGCGCTGGTGGCAGCCGAGCTTGCCAAGTTCGGGTGTGACGCCAAAGGCTGTGCCTGGCAAGCCAAAGCGCCCAATGAACCGGTGCTCAGCGTCGTAACCTGCAGCGACGGCGTAGCCTGCACCACCGGCGACTTTTGCGAAGCGGGTAGCTGCAAAGCCGGCGCCGACACCTGCAGTTGCCTGAGCAACACCGACTGCGCCGCCCAAGAAGACGGCAACTTTTGCAACGGCACCCTGTTTTGCAACAAGGGCGTCAAGCCTTCGGTGTGCCAGATCAATCCATCGACGGTCATCACTTGCGCCAATGGCAACGACACTGCCTGCGAGAAAAATGCCTGCGCCATCGGCTCTGGCAAATGCGATTGCGCGCCCAATGCCAAGGCCGGCAGCTGCACGCTGTCACTTGTCGAAAACGCTAAACAGGTGTGCGCCGACGGCAAATGCCGGTGGGAAACCCTGCCCTTGGGCGCATCGAGCACCGACGTCCCCGCCTGTGACGATGGCAACAACTGCACCAAGGGCGAGGTGTGCCAGACCGGCAGCTGTGGCGGCGGCACCGACATTTGCGTGTGCGTCAGCGATTTGGAGTGCAAAAGCCAAGAAGACGGCAATCCGTGCAACGGAACCTTGTTTTGCAACAAAGCCAGCAAAAAGTGCGAACTGAATCCAGCCACCGTCGTCACTTGCCCGACCGGCTTGGACACCGCCTGCGTGAAGAACGTATGCATCATCGGCAGCGGCAAGTGCGGTTTGGCCAACGCAGCGTCGAGCGTGACCTGCGACGACGGCGATTCATGCACCGTCGGCGACACCTGCAGCGCCGGCGGCTGTCAGGCTGGGACCAACACCTGTTCGTGCACCAACGACCTGCAGTGCGCCAAATACGAAGACGGCGACGGCTGCAACGGCACTATGTTCTGCAACAAGGGCAAGAGTCCGGCGATTTGCGAGCTCAATCCGGCGACCGTGGTCAGTTGCCCCAGCGTAGACGACACCGCCTGTCTCAAGAACCAGTGCCAGCCCAAGACCGGCAAGTGCGGGCCCACCGCCACCGCCGATTTTTCACCGTGCGACGACAGCAACAAGTGTACCAAGGCCGATTCGTGCTTGTTCGGCAAGTGCCAGGCGGGTACGTTTACCTGCGAGTGCGCCACCAACGCCGACTGCGCCGCCAAAGACGACGGCAATTTGTGCAACGGCACGTTTTACTGCGATAAATCTGGCGATCCCAAGTGCGTCTACAATCCCGCGTCGGTCGTTTTTTGCAGCAAGAACGACGATTCGGCGTGTTTGCAAGCCAAATGCGATAGCAAGACCGGCGGCTGTGGCTTGGTCCCCGCCAGCGACGGTTCCAGCTGCGACGATGGCTCCCAGTGCAGCGAAAAGGATGCCTGCAAGGCCGGCAAATGCGGCGGCAGCGCCATCGACTGCGACGACAGCAACCCGTGTACCGTCGATGGTTGCGACGCCAGCGGTTGCACTCACAAAGCCGCCAACTGCGCCGATGGCAACGAGTGCACCGCTGACCAATGCGACGTCAAAACGGGCCAGTGCACGTTTCCGGCGGTCATCGACGGCAAAAGCTGCAACGGCGACGACGACGGCTGCACCGTCAACGACGTGTGCCTAATCGGCAAATGCAAGGTCGGCACCGCGGTGGTGTGCAAGATTGCGTTGGAGGCGTGCCAAGTGGCGGCCTGCCAGTCGACCGGGGCCAAATCGTTTGCTTGCGTGGCGTTACCGGCCAAAGACGGCACGGTGTGCAGCGGTTCGACGGCCTGCGTGCTCGGCCATGCCTGCCAAGTGGGCCAGTGCCAGCCGCTGCCCAAGGACAAGTTGTTTGTCGCCGGGCTGGGCACTTTGGGCAAAGGTTTGCAATTGCAGGCTGTTCAGGCGATTGCCAGCGGCACGGTGGTGGCAGGACGGCGCTCGCTTGGACCCGATGATTCGCCGTCGGGTGCCGCATTAGTGGTAGCGGAACTGTCCGGCAATGCCTCGGCAACCTGGCAGGTCGAAGCGGCCTCGGCTGGGGCGTTCGACGATCTGGTCGGCGTGGCTGCAGTGCAACGCTTGGCCAGCGGCGAGACGGCAATGGTGGCCACGCGGCGCTTTGGGGCCACCGACGAATTGGACCTGTGGGTGGCCAAGCTGGCGGCCGCAGGCAAGTCGTTTGTCGCCGACAAGCAAGTGTTGTTGGCGGGGACGGAAGCCGTGTTCGGCGCGGCCTATCACCCGCAAGTCGGTTGGTGGGCGGCGGGGCAACAGGGGACCGGTAGTGCGGCGCGGGCATGGCTGGTGCGCCTGAGCGAAGCGGGAACGGTGCTGGCCAGCTGGAAGTCGACGGCGGCGGCGACGGATCACCTGCGGGCAACAGTCATCCTGTCCGACGGCGGGGCGCTGGCGGTCGGCGACCGGATCGAAAGTGGCGTAGTGCGGGCGCTTTTGGTGCGCGTCGATAGCCAAGGGGCCACGGTGTGGCAAAAGACGCTGGCGGAGGCGTCGCCACAGGGGCTAGTGGCCATCGCCAGTTCGCCGGCTGGGCTTTTCGCAGCCGGTTCGAGGACTTCGGGCGGTATTGACTTGCCACTGCTGCTGCAAATCGACGCCAGCGGCAAGGTTTTGGCCAGTTTCGTTGGCACCAGCGCGGCGGCGGTGCGTTCTTTGGCGGTCCTGACGGGCGGCCGGGCGGTACTGGTCGGTAGCGTCGGTGCGGGCGACAATTCACAAGCGTGGTCACAGGGTTTTGCCCAATCAACCCCACAAGGCGGGCTGGAGCCCATCTGGTCCAACGCCGACTTGGGCAGCTTGCCCGCCCGCTGGCAATCCGCAGCGGTCAGCGCCGATGGCGGCCTATGGCTGGTCGGGGCCAAAACCAAGCCAATCGCGGCACTGGTCGGTCGCGCCGATCCGTGGGGGCACTTGTCGTGCCTGACCGCTGGCAGTTGCGCCGACAAGACCGCCGATTTCTGCGACGACAAGCAGGGCTGCACCTACGACTTGTGCGAACCGGGCACCGGCTGCGTCAACGCACCAAGTTCGAGTCTGTGCACCGACAGCGATGCGTGTACTGTGGGCGATGTGTGTCAAGCGGGGGCATGCCTATCCGGCGACGTGACCACTTGCAACGATGCGAATCCGTGTACCAGCGATGCTTGCGACGTCAAGTCTGGGTGTAGTCATGGCTTGACGACCAGCGGCTGTAGCGACGGCGATGCCTGTACTGGCCCCGACAGTTGCGCCGGTGGCAGTTGCGCGGGCGCGGCGGTCAAGTGTGATGATGGCAGCATTTGCACGACGGATAGTTGCGATTCGAAGAAGGGCTGCGTGACCGCGGTCAATGCCAAAGCCTGCGATGACGCCAACCTGTGCACCGACGATAGCTGCAACACGAAAAATGGCTGTGCCCATAAGAACAATACTGACGGTTGCGAGGCGGGCAATCCGTGTGTTTCGGGCGACCAGTGTGCGGCAGGTGCTTGTCAGGCTGGCAGTTTGGCCAATTTCTACACCGCAAAACTAAGTGGCACGCCCATGTTGGCTGCGATCGTGGCCTTGGCGCCGACCAGCGACGGCAGCGTTCGGGTCGGCGGCGACCTGCAACTCAGCCCAGAGCGCGCAGTAGTGGGCACGATCGCCGCTGGCGGCACTGCGCAACCGTTTGCCGTGGTCGAAAAAACCGCGCTCAACTACTTGCGCGGCATCACGCAGATCGCCAGCGGTTACGTCTACGTCGGCGCGACCCAGGCGCTGGGTGCCGCAGGTTGGGACGGCTGGCTGCACAGCACCAACGCCGACGACAAGATTTTGTGGTCCTACCCGTATGGCGGGCTCAAGAAGGACTCTTTATGGGGCGCGGCGCCCATGGGCGACGGTGTGCTGGCAGTCGGCGGCAGCGACAGCAGCGGCGCAGGCGGTAACGATGGCTGGATCGTCCTCGTCAACGCGAACGGCGTACAGCTCAAAGCGACGACGGTGGGTGGCCCTGGTGACGATTATCTGTACGCCATCAGCGCGGTCGCAGCTGGCGGTTACATCGCAGCGGGCTACACGGACTCGTGGGGGGCTGGCGGCAAGGACGGCTGGCTGGTCCGCCTCAATAGCTCAGGCAGCGTGGTGTGGCGTCACACTTATGGCGCGAGCGGCGACCAGCGCTTCTTTAGTGTCGCGGCGACCGATGATGGTGGCTTTGCCGCGGTAGGCGATAGTGGCGGCAATTCTGGCAAGGCCTTCATTGCCAAGACCGATGCAGCTGGGGACGTATTCGCCTACCCGTCGGATCCACTCAATTTTTGGGACTCTAACGCCGTCGCGGCCATTGCTGGCGGCTTCGTGGTGGCCTCAGGCAAGACTTTGCGGCGCTTTGACAACGCGGGTTCGGTGCTGTGGTCGCAGGACTCAAGCGCCTATGGCCTGCACGCCATTGCGGTTGTGGGCAACCACAGTCTGGTGATTGGTGGCTTGGGCCAGAGCAGCGTGCCGACTTTGTGGCGCACGGACGCGTGGGGCAACGCCAGTTGCGCCGCTTCCGGCAAGTGCGCCGGCACCACAGCGCAAACCTGTGGCGACGACAACCCTTGCACTGTGCCCGGTTGCGATCCGGCGACCGGCTGCAAACCAGTGTTGGTAGTGGCCCCATGCGACGCTGGCGCCGCGTGCACCACTGGCGACGTCTGTGCTGCGGGCAGTTGCGTCGCCGGCAAGCCGCGGTTGCTTGACGTCGCCCACGGCAGCGTCGGCGCCGACGAATACCGCGCTGTGGTGCGCTCACGGTTGGGGGGCTTGCTGGCCGCAGGCTTGGACAACGGGGCCGTCAGCAACGCTGGGCTGCTGGCGCGGCTGTCCTTGGCTGGCGACGTCAACTGGCAAGTCAATTTAATCAACGGTCAGGTCAACGCCCTAGCCGAGTTGGCGGACGGCCGCATCGTGGTGGGAAAACACAACGGGATTCGGGTTTTCGATGCAACGGGTCAATTGTTGCCCACTGGGCCCAACGCCTACAACTGGGTTGCCCAGGTCGCGGCCATCGCCCGAGTGGAAAACGACGATTTCGTGGCCGTCGGCTACAACGACCTTAAGGGTGCCATCGCTGTCTTCAACGCCCGCGTGGAACCGCTGTGGGCGTCTTTAGGCAACGGAACCCAGTGGTGCCGATCGGTGACCGTGCGCACCAACGGCGAACTGGAGGTCTGGTGTTCGGGCCCCCCGAATCAAGCAGTCCTGATCCGCTTGGTGCTGTCAGCCTCCGGCCAGAAGATTTCTAGCGACAGCTTTGCCCAGCCGGCGGAGCTGTTCGGCTTTGGCCACGTCGTGGACGCCCTAGGCAACACCTATGCGTTGGCCAGCCACACTGTCTACAACCAAGGCTCCAAAGCGCGGGTCGCGGTTTACAAATTCGACGCCAAAGGAACGATGGTTTGGCAGCGCTCGATCAGCGCACCTGGCCATCGCTTCGGCGAGCGGCTGGTCCTAACAGGGGCAGGGCCGGTGGTGGTGGGCACGGCTCAAGCCGACTTCAACAACAGCCTGCCCAATGGCTGGTTGGCCGGTATCGACCCGTCCGGCAATCTCGGCTGGCAGCGTCAATTCGGCGGTCTGGGCTGGGATGGCTTTCGCGCTGGGGTCGTGGTCGAGGACAACCTCGTGTCGGTCGGCCACACCTCCTCTAAGGGTGCCGGCGACCTGGATCGGTGGCTCGTCCGCACCGACGCCTGGGGCCAAGGCCCCTGCTCGCAATCCGGCCCGTGCGTCAAACTGCCCGCCGCCACGTGCCTCGACGACCAGGCCTGCACCGCCGACAGCTGTTCGCCCATCGACGGCTGCGTTCACGAAAAATCCAGCTGCGACGACAGCAACCCGTGCACCACCGACGCTTGCGATGCCAAGCTCGGCTGCCAGTGGACACTGCTCTCCGACGGCGCGACCGCCTGCCCCAACAGCGGCAAGTGTGCGCTCGGCTACTGCCCGTAACGCCACCCCCAAGCCCTACGCCACGCGCCCTGTCTTGTGCAGCGTAGTGTGCCGATTCAGCGCCAGCCCGGCCACAACGGCCGCGTCGCCCGCCGATCGCCCACGCCAGACCGGCCGAATGCGTTGGGCATCAAACCATGCCGACGAGCCCAAAGCGATGCCGCGCAGGCTCGGCGCTTCCAAATGCACCGTTTACCACTGGGCAATCATTTCAAGATGTTGTGAAGTCCCTGCGTACCTGTTTCAGCCCGGCCGAGTTCTATCTGGCACGACGCTGATCACCGAACATGGCGCAACTCACCGCCGCCGAAAAACTCAGACCTAGCGCGAATCACACCAACATTTCAGTATGTTGTGAAGTCCCTGCGTACCTGTTTCGCCTACCTGTTTCCCTGTTTCAAGCCCGACCGAGTTCTGCCGGGCGCGACGCGGGTCAGCGAACCTAGCCCTAATCACCGCCGCTCAAAAACTCAGACACCGCGAGAATTAGACCAACATTTTAGCACGTTGTGAAGTCCCTGCGTACTCACTTACAGCCCGTATTCGACCCTCACGTCGTCAACAAACACGCCCTTGCCAGCATTGGCCGTGCAGTCGCCAGAGTCGAAGTTAAAGCGCACGGTAATGGACTTGGCCGCCAAAGTGGTGATATCGATTTTCTGGGTCGTCCACGCGCCCATCGTCGTCTTGGGGGCCGTGATAATCACGTTGGCTGCGGTGCCATAGCCATGGTCCGAGATTTCGGTCTTCAAGATGTCCCACGATGTGCTCAATTCGACATCAAAATACAATGCAAACACCAAGTAGGCCTTCTTGCCGACCGGCGGTGCGGATGGCACAAAGGCGCTGGACGTCGCGGTCCCGGACACTTTGCCTGAAGTGCAGGCAAACGCCGTCGCATCGTTGAAATTGAGCGAGCAATCGGCGCTAGCGTAACCCGGTGGATTGGCGCTGGCGTCGATGGCCCACACGACGCCGGTTTGCGCATTGGCAATGGTCCACTTGGTCTTGTCACTGCAGCCGATGCCGTCCGCGAAAGTGGGCACGGGCGCCGCGGTCAAGGTCAGGGCATCAATGAACCAGCCCGCGGTGGAATTGGCTACCTCGTCGACCGTATCGAATCGATACCGCAACTGGACCTTCTTGCCAGCGAAGGCCGTCAGGTCCAGCGATTCGTAAATCCAGCCCTTGGCATTGCCGCTGCTAGCCAAGAACGTCGACACGACGAAGGTGGTGCCAGCGTTGTCGGTCACTTCGACATAGCGCTTGTCATAGGTGCTGCCGCCTTCGGTATCCCACCAAGTTCGCCACACTGCGCTGAGCTTAGTGCCGGCGAAAAAGCCGGTCAGGTTGATGATGGGCGACGTGGCCGATCCTGTCACCGTCGACACGCCATTGGCGTAATTGGTGTCGTTGTTGAAGTTGAGGCTGGCATTGCCGTCAAACTTGCCCGGAGCCGCCGGCAGCGCGTCGATTGCAAACTTGACGCCACCTTGAGCCGCACTGAATTGCCAGCCATTGGCATTGCCGGAGGCGAATGGCTCTACCGCGTCGACCGTTGCCGTCGGCGTCAGGATGGTACCGGCATAGACTTGGATATTTTCGACAAACCAACCGCTACCGGCATTATTGAGGGTGTCGTTGGCGTCAAAGCGAAAGCGCAACTGAAACTTCTTGCCGGCCAGAGCGCTGGCATCGAATGCCTCCTAGGTCCAAGCCCCCTTGGCCGTGCCTTGCACCAACGTCGTTTGCCAAGCAATGGTATTGAAGCCATCCACCGAAGCCTCCACGTAGCGAAGGTCATACAAGTTGTTGTTTTCGACTGGATCTGCGCCATTGTAGCTCTCAAACGACACCACGACTTTGGTGGCGGCGGTGCCATCGACCACAAAGTTGGTGGTAGCCGTGCCGCGCGGCGTCAGCCCGCCAGTCGCCACGTAATTGGTGCCATTGTTGAAGTTGAGCGAACACGAGCCCGACAACTTGCCCGGCGCGCCAGGGGTAGCGTCCAAGCCCCACACGACGCCGCCCACGGCCGCCGACAAGGCTAGCGTCGCATCGCCGCAGTCGATGGGGTTGACGTAGGGCAGCGGTTTGGCCGTGCAAACTGTGGCGCTAAACGCGAACACGCAAGCGCCTGAGGTGGTATTGCAACTGTCGGCGGTGCACGGGTTGGCGTCATCGCAGACCTTGGCCACGCCGCCGCCGCCGGCTTTGGTCGCGCATTTTTCGCCGGTGGTGCAGGCGTTTTTATCGTCACAGGTCGCGGTGTTGGCTACGTTGGCGCACCCCGCGATTTTGTCGCAGCTGTCGTTGGTGCACACATTGACGTCGTCGCAACTGATGACGGTGCCGACGCAAACTGCCGAGCCGCACTTGTCGCCGCTGGTGCACGCATCGCCGTCGTTGCAAGTCACGGTGTTATTGGCGAACACACAGCCGCTGCCAACATTACAGCTGTCGTCAGTACACAAATTAGTGTCATTGCAGGTTATTTTTGTACCCGCGCACACGCCATTGGCGCATACGTCAGTGTTGGTGCACGCGCTGTTATCGTTGCAAGTGCTGGTATTGTTGGTGAACACGCAACCGCTGCTCACATTGCAGGTATCGGTGGTGCACACTAAACCGTCATTGCAGATCTTAGTCGCGCCGCCGCACTTGTTATTCGCGCACAAATCGGCAGTGGTGCACGCATTCTTGTCGTCACACGCCACCGTATTGGAGGTGAACGTACAGCCCTGAGCCTTATCGCACGCATCGGTGGTGCACACGTTGTTGTCGTCGCAAGTCAGCACGCCACCGGCGCAGCTACCGGCACCGCACACATCGTTTTGGGTGCAGGCGTTGCCGTCATTGCACGGTGCCGTGCTCTTGGCAAACACGCAACCACTGGTGATATTGCACGAATCGTTGGTGCAGCCATTGTTGTCGTTGCAAACGACCGCTGCCCCAGCCACGCACGCTAAGTTGCCGCACTTGTCGCCTGTGGTGCACGCATTGTTGTCGGTGCACGCGCCGGTGTTGGCGATGTTTTTGCAGCCAGCTACGGTGTCGCAACTATCGTCGGTGCACACGTTGTTGTCGTCGCAATCGACCTTAGCGCCGACGCAGGCGCCGTCGGTGCAGGTGTCGCCGCTGGTGCAGGCGTTCTTGTCGTCGCACGTGGCGGTGTTTGTGGTGTTGACGCAGCCCGATGCCGTGTCACAACTGTCTGTTATTCAAGCATTTTTGTCGTCGCATGGCACGATAGAACCGACGCACTTGCCGGCCGCGCAGGTGTCTTTTGGGGTGCAGGCGCTGCCGTCCTCGCAAGCGGCGGTGGTGTTGGCGTTGATGCATTTGCCGTCGCTTTGGCTGCAACTGTCGACCGTGCATTGGTTGCTGTCGTTGCAGTTCTTCAGTGCTCCTGCGCATTTACCGGCACTGCACGCATCGCTGACGGTGCAGATTTCGTCGTCATCACAACTGGCCTTGTTGGGCCTGCCTTCCCGATTGGCTTCTGCAATGCCATTGCGGCCGGGTGCGGACAGGCTTCCACGCCTGTGCTATCGTATCGATTTGAAATTACGGAGGTTATAGGACAGGCACAGAGGCCTGTCCGCACCCGAACCCGCAAAATCGGTCAAACAGCAGGCAATCCGGAAGGCAGGCATGGACAGCCAGGACCGCCGGGACAACTGGCCACCGCCGTGTCGCCGACCGCGCCGTCACCGCTGCCGTCGCCGCTGCCGTCGGCCACCGGTTGCACGGTCTCGCCTGACGTCGGTACACCGTCTCCGGGGTCGCTAGTCTCGGCGCTGGCAGTTTCGCTTTCGGTGGTTGTGCCGTCGCTGATTTGGCCCGCTTCACTGCCGGCGACCCCGTCGCCTTCGGCCGTACTGGTGCCGTCACCGCCAGCGGAGTCCGTACAACTGACACCGATCGACATGAACCCCGAAAACAGAGCCACCAAGGCGACAGATCGCCCAAATCGCAAGCTGCGCATGAAAACCTCCGGCAAGAGTGGCTGAGGATACGCAGTGATCGCGCCGATTGCAAACAGGGCAGCGAGATTCGCCGCGTGCAGCGTGCAACCGCGGGTCTATTGGCGTACGCTGTGGCGGCGCCAAGGGCCAAGTGGCTGGCAAAGGGCACCATGCGACGAGCAACCCGAGTAATTGCGCAGACTTGGTTGGCGTGCATCGCTGCATGTCTTGGGTCTGCTTGCAGCAATCCCGCTAGAACAGCTGCGGCAGTTGTGAACGACACCGCCGGCGCGAGCTTTGGCACTGGTGGGCAACTCGCAGACATTGCCGCGGGCGCCAAAATCGATGCGGTGCTGGCCGATGCCAGCCAGGCCGATACTGGGCAAGTCGATACTGGGCAAGTCGATACTGGGCAAGTGGATGCTGCAAGCTCCGATGCGGCCGGAACGGAAAGTGGGCCGACGACGGCGGAAGTCACGGCCGATGTCAGCGCAGACGCAGCGGTGCAAGCGGACGCTGGAAGCGACGCCACAGCAGCCGTAGACGCGATGGATGCGGCAGCTGTGGACTCGAAAGCGGCAGATGGCAGTGTTACCGATAGCATGGACACCAGCGTGACTGACGCTGGTTCCGTCGATTCGGGCGCTACTACGCTAGACACTGGCGTGGCGGATAGCGGCGCTCTGGATGTAGTGACCGACGTGCCTCCGGCCGCGGACCCGCCCGGCTGCTTGAAGCCGAACGTGGCAGTGGGCGCATTGGCTTCGCTGACGATTTCGCCGGCAAAACCCAGTCTTGCTGCGCCTTGGGGCGCCAAACCTACCCAGCAGTTTAGCGCGCAGGCAGTCTTGGGGGACGGAACCACTTCGCCGATTGCCATCGATAAGTGGCAACTTGATCCGCCGACAGCAGGCACAATCGATGCAAATGGCCTGTTTACATTGTCGGGCACGTTCGGCGGCGTCGTCAAGATTTTTGCTCACCACAAGACCGTGTGTGCGCAGGCCAATTTGACAATCAAGGTGACGATCCTCGATGCCAGCAGCGAAGCGACCAGTGGGGTCGGCGCGGTGGTGACGGCCGCCAAGGTCACCGACTCACCGACGGCGTTCAGTTTTTTATATCCGCCCGATAATGCTATGGCGGCAAAGGACTTTGCTCCGATCACCGTCCAATTTCAGTATCAAGCGGCGATGGGTGCAAACGCGATGAATATTCGTTTTGACAGTGATTTTGCACAAGTTGATATCGCTGGCGGTAACACGTGGAAACAGGCCAAGGGCTATGCCGTCACAATCTCTGCGTCGACGTGGCAATTGTTATTCGCGTTTCCGCAGGTCAAATCGTGGTCAGTGCGTCTGATGGCGGCGAGCACCAACGGCAAGGTCATCGCGGGCGGACCCGTTCAGAGCAACGCGCGCACTTTTCATGTCTCGCAGCAAAAGGCGGGCGGCGCGGTGTACTACTGGAACACCTCACTGATGGCCGTCCGCGTCCTCGAACAGGGCAAACTCAACGCGGTGACCATCCCGACTCCGGGCGGACTGTGCGCCGGTTGCCACAGCATCAGCCCCGATGGCAGCACCGTGGCGGTCAGCTTTATGGCCCAGGGCATGAGTACGATGTCGATGGCGCTGTTCACGGCTAAAAGCGGCAATGTTCCTAAGTGGTTGCATGCCAACGCTAAAACCAAGCTGGCAGCGTCTTTTACGATTTCGGCGGCGTTTTCAATGGCGTATTTTGGGCCAAACGACAAGAGGTTGGTGGTTCCGTCGTCGCAGTCGTCGTTTCCGCTGTCGGCACCGCCCAAGCTGTTGGCCATCGACTTGCTCAAGGGCACTAGCACTGAACTGGTCAAGGGCGGCGACTTGGGCCAGCAGGGCTTTCCGACTTGGTCGCCCGATGGCAATCTGGTCGTCTACGCGTCGGCCAAAGATGTGGGCCAGGGCTTTGCAGCTAACCAACCGACGGCGCTGTACAGCGTGCCCTTCAACAACGGCCAAGGCGGCCAAGCCACCGCGCTTGTTGGGGCGAGCGATGCGGGAATTTATCAGTTTTATCCGGCATTTACCATCGACGGTCAGTGGGTCGCCTACAATCGCGCGACCAAGACTGCGGCTAGTTGCCCCCAAAACGCCAACGCCAACGCCAACCCCAACGGCGGTCCCGGCAACGCCGACAGCGGCACCTACGACAACTGCGACGCCGACTTGTGGATCATCAAACCCAACGGCGGCAAAGCGATTCGCCTCGACCTGGCCAACGGCCAAACTGGACCCGGGCTCACCAACTCGTGGCCAACCTTTGGCTCCGTTGGAACCGTCGGACCGGGCGACATGTATTGGATGGCTTTTAGTTCGCGCCGCGATTATGGCTTCTTGCACACCGCCTCTGGGCCGACTAGCCCGGCGACCCCGCAGATTTGGATTGCCGCCATTGACCCGGTGGCGCTCGCGCAAGGCAAAGATGGTAGTTTTGCGGCTTTATGGCTGCCCGGTCAGGACATGAGTGCGGGGTGCCACATTGCCCGGTGGGCCGACACCCCGCGGGACTAACAGATCAGTACGCAGATCAGTGCGCAGATCAGTGCGCAGATCAGTGCGCAGATCAGTACACAGATCAGTACACAGGGACATGACAACATATTGATATAAAAGACTAATTTTGAGAGGGTCCGACAATTTGCAGAGCAGGGAAACCAGAAAACTCGGCACGGTGCTCGGGCGCAAGGCGACGACCGGTCTGGCTGGTGATCAGTACGCACCCATTTCACAACATATTAAAACAAATGGGAATTCTTCAGGACCGCGCAGCATGCCATGTGGTGTCAGCATGAAATGCGGGACTGGCCTCGGTCGCCGGTTGATAATCTGGCTGAGCATCAGCGTCGCCATGCCCGTTTCGACCGCACAAGCCCATGATAATCCACAATAAAATGCCAGAACTTTTCGGCCTTCACCCCTGCAGGGCGCGCTGCTCGGGGTAGACACCGCTCGCAATTCAAGAGCGGGCAACGTGGGCGCTGGTGTCTGGTTTAGTCTGAGCCGGCTGCCGGTACGGGTGGTCGACGCAACGTCGGCGGCTCAAGTGGCGCTTGTTCGCCAGTTGATTCAGGCCGACGTGTATGCTGGATACACCCTGTCCTGCCGGCTGATGGTCGGAGCCAATGTACCGGTATTTTTGCAGGCGACGGGCGATGATCTGCCGAAAGAACTAGGGCTTTCCAAGGTCGGCGGTACGTCTGTGGGCGACAGTCGGTTGGTTGTGCGTCTGGCGCTGAGCGGTGCTGAGCCTGACGGCGGCCTGTCGCTGGCGATTAGCGCCGACCTAAGCCTGCCGACGGCGACCCGCCGCGATTTTTCGGGCGATGCGGGCCTGACGGCGACGACTCGAGCATTGGCTAGCTACAAGTTGGGGGACCTCCAGCTAGCCGCCAATTTGGGCTACCGGTTGCGCAAATCTGTCGTCGTGCTGGGCCACCGATTTGGCAATGAGTTGCAGTTTGCAGCGGCGGCGGAGTACCCGTTGGTTTGCGGCAGACTCGATGCGCTAGGGGCCTTGAACGCTTGGACGACCGCCTCTGGCGATTTTGCTGACTCTCAACTGACAGGGCTAGACGGTTTGGCTGGCGCGCAAGTGCACTTGGGCTCCATGGCATTGCGGGCGGCGGCCGGGGGCGGCCTGTTGAGTGGCTTTGGAAGCCCTGCGTTTCGGGGCGTCATCAGTCTGGGCTATGCACCGGCCCAACAGGGCGACTGCGGCTTCGCTGCGACCGCAAGCAGACCACCGTTTACTTGCTCAGGGCATGCGGAAATCACCGAACCGGCAGGCTGCAAAGATAGCGACAACGATGGAATCCTTGACCTCGCAGACAACTGTCCGACCGCGACCGGCGCTGCAGCAACCGGCGGTTGCCCCGACAGCGATGGCGACGCGATCGCCGACGGCGCCGACACGTGCCCAGTGGTCAAAGGCGGCGCCACTACAGGGGGCTGCCTCGATGGCGACGGCGATGGCATCGCTGATGGCGACGACGACTGCACTGCCGAAAAAGGTGCAATAGCCACAAGCGGTTGCCCAGACACCGACCGCGACGGGGTGGCCGACAAGGACGACAAGTGCCCGCAAGTGGCAGGTGGCAAGGAATCCGCCAACGGCTGCCCGCTGGACCGCGACGGTGACGGCATTTTGGACAAAGACGACAAGTGTCCCGACGCCGCCGGCAGCAAGGAGCGCCGAGGTTGCCCCGAACTGCGCGTGATGGTGACCAAGGAGAAAATCGTGTTGGCCGAGAAGGTGTTTTTCGACAGCGGCGCGGCGTCCATCCTCAAACAATCTCACCCGTTACTCGCTGAAATCGCCAAGACTCTGGCGGCCAATCCTCAGGTCAGGCTGGTCCGGATTGAAGGGCACACCGACAAGGCTGGCACCACCGAAGAGAATCTAACGCTGAGTGAAAAACGAGCTCAGGCCGTCAAGAAGTACCTGATCGGCAAAGGTGTGTCCGATAAACGCTTGCAAGCCACAGGGTTAGGAGACAGCAAGCCAGTGACCGACAATGCCACCGACGAAGGGCGGGCGCACAATCGGCGGGTGCAATTGCATATTGTGGACCAAGGCCCTTAGGAACTGTCCCAGAATAAGTCATTGTGGGACTGGTTCCGTTTGCTTGCTTTGTGGGTCGCTAAGCTCGCGTCCTGAAGGGCCGACTCGCCGCTCCTGGGTTGCCTAGATCGATCGAGTTATTTGAGGACAGTTCCTAAGGGCACGGTAAATGAATCAATCACTCAACTACCGTGCCCGTTTGCTTGCGGTGTGTCGCAAACTGCCATCTCGACAGCCGACTCGCCGCTGCGGTCTTCGCGCAGGTTGATCGAGTTGTTCTTTTACACGCCCTTAACAGCTACCGGCTCAGAATTCGCCAGTCCCCGGCCAGCACGAAGGCTGCCCAATAGAACGGATGGGCCCGCTTGGGGTCCGCGCTCAGCGCCACTTGGGCTTGTCGCAACGCCTGAACCCGCGACAGCGGAGCGCGCCCCTCCGCGCCCAAAAGGGTCTTGTGCATCGCGACCATCAGATCGCGAGTCGCGGCGTCGTCCACCTTCCACAGGCTCATGACCTGCGTCTGTGCACCAGCCAAGACCAGAGCGCGGCGTAGGCCGAATACGAGTCGCGGCGTAAACCAAATACAA
>SHZD01000275.1 GCA_009692465.1 Myxococcales bacterium | reverse complement strand
CATCGGCCGGTTGCGCGAGCAGTACGTTGATTTGACGATGAATTTCACGCTCGATGCCGGGCTGTGGTCCAAGGCTATCTTGTTGGCGATGGACTTGTCCGGTTTCGGCGTGTTCTGCGGACTCAAAGGCAATAAACCCGCGCTATTTGCCGAGGCCGAGCGAGTGCTGCGGTCGGTGTGTGCCAAGCAGGAGTCGGCTGCGGTTAGCGACTGGGAATCGTGCCCCAAGGGAAAGATCCGTCGGCGGTTATGGCGCACGACCAAGCTGGAGGGCTGCAACGGCGGGACCCACCTGCGTCAGGTGGTGCTGGCCGAACAAACCACGTGCGACCGTGCCGGCAAGGACAAGGTGGAACTACGCTATTTCGTGACCAATGCCACGACCGACATGCTGCCGCCGCGACAACTGCTGCGCCTGGTGCGGTTGCACTGGGGGATCGAGAACGACTGCAACTAGAGGTTCGATATGCAGTTTGGCGAAGACGATGGCGCGTGGTGCACGCAGAACAAGGCGACGCTGGTGCTTGGCGTGCTGCGGATGATCGCGTACAACATGCTGCAATGGCTGCGTAAGGTTCATGTGCTCGTAGAGGGCATCAAGGTCGCAGGCACGGCACGGCCTTGGCGCGACTTGTTTGACCTGGTGCACCGATATCTGCTGGGTCAGGGCCTGGGCTTCCTGCGCAGCCTGGCGCGACCGCCGCCGCGACCGCGACCGCTCGTGCCACCGGGCATGACGGTCGGCGTTACGTAACTGGGACGAAAGATTGATCAGGCCAACATCCACTGGCCTGGCGGATACCGAGGCAAGGCGCGAAATTTCACCCGGATCGGCGAGTCCACGGGCGAGAAGCGTCTTGAGTATTGGCTGCGCGCAAGGACGCGAGGTGACGACTGGGGAGAAGATGCGGGCTGCGGCAGAATCGATCAAGTCTGGCCATCGCGCCACGCCGTCTTGAGCGCCACGCGAAACCTGCCATCCTCCTGCTCAGTGACCCGTTTGCCGGCGATGCTTGGACGGCACAAATACTTGACCAGCTTGTACAATTCGTCGCGCGCCGCGGGGCCGACAAAGGTGTTGGCGTGCAAGCTAAATCCGTCCATTTGCGCACAGTTGCGCCCATGCGGCCGGGGCAGCCCGCGGATCTGGGCCTCGACTTTTGGTCAAGTCTGAGGGACGGCTCGGTGCTTGACACCCGCTACGGCGCCCCGACGTCGACGAGACGCCAGTGCTTGGTCGGCCCGCCGGGCACGTTGTACGTCAACGACCACGTAGCGGACTCGGGGTCGTAACGAGCCTGCCAGTAGTCGTTGCCGTGAACAGCGGGCGCGTACGGGTTCCAGGCGCCGCCTTCCAGCCGCTGGAGCTGCCACGCATCGTGGTGAGGAAGGCCGAGGAACGTCAGCGGCACGTACCCGAGTCCGCCGGTCACCTCGAGCTCGGCCACCACGGGCGAACCGCCTAGCTTCGCGACCGCGACCTCCGTTGGCTGCGCGCGCACAAGCTTGCCCGCTGCGACTTGGACTTGCAACGCATTGCCGGCCGCCGCGAGCCGCATCTGATCGGCGGAGCCGAACGCCGCGGGGGCGAGGTTCTGAAGCCAGCCCGCCGCGCCGTAATAGAGGGCCTTGTTGGCGGGCAGCACGAGATATTCCAGGGTGGCGCGGACGCGGCTCCCCTTGGGGACGAATCGCGTTTTACCTTGGCACGGCGCGCCGCACCACGGCGAACCGGGTGCGTGCGGCAAGCCGAGCTCGAACGCCATTTGCGACAGCTTGCCATTGAACGTGCGCTGGACGTTGATGTGCGGCGTCGTTAGCGTCATCCCGCCAATCTTGGCTTCGAAGGCCCGTACCACGAAACCGACGCTGGCGTGGTTCTCCGGCAGGGTGTCCCAGTCTTTCTTGTTGTCGTACAGCAAGACCCACGGAGAGCTGCCCGTCAGCGGGATGCCACGGTCCGCATCGCTCGCGTAGCCCGTCGTTTTGTGGTCGGGCGTTAGACCGTCGAAGAGCGTCGCCGCGTCGTTGCCGTACGCATAGTGCGCGAAGAGGTTGTCGGCGTAGTTGTCCGCGGCGACTTGGAAGAGCGCGAGCCTGTCGTACTCGACATCCTGCAAGAACTCGTAGTCGAGCAGGTAGTACACGCGCACGACGTCGTCGGTGCCGACGAGCTGTGTCCGCAGCGTCGCGCCAATGGCCTGATCGCTCGATACACCCGCGTAGGTTACGTCCGTCAGGTTCGGGCCGGGCGCTGCGTAGCGGCTCCGCACCCGCGCGAGGCGGCGCTCCCAAAAAGGTGCCGCCTTGGTGCGGTATCGCAGGAAGTCCGCCCCTCCCACGTTGCCAGTCCAGCTCCACTTCGTCTTGTCCTGCACCAGGAAGGGGCGGACGTCGTCGACCATCGAACGCTGAAGCGTCACGTCCGGGTCGTAGGTCACGCTCTCGCCAAACGCGCCGAGCGCCGACTCGTCCCAATGGCCGCCCGCGGTATTGTAGCCGACGAGGCTCAGTTGCGCGTGCGAGGCCGCGTAAAACTGGCCCCAGCGCGACGAGGCCATCGTGAGCTCGAGCGTGTCCGAACCCGGCCCGACGAAGGTGGGCTGAGCGTACAGGTGGTACCACGTCTGACCGTGCCAGTTCTTCGAGAGCTGTACCGCAGTGCCCGTCGGGCTTCCGCTTTCGTCTCGCAGCATCGGCAAGCCGCCGGTCATGTTCCAGGACTGAAAGCCGTTTCCGAACAGCGCGAGCGGTACCGCCATCTTCGCGTTGCCTGGACGCGTGACCTCAATGCGATGACGTCCGTACCAGTTGTGAAAGGCTGGGTTGTTGTAGTCGGGCTTGGCCGGTCCCCCTGCCTGTTGCAGCGTGCCCAAGGTGACGAGGTACGCCCCGAGTTCGTTGGACCAGGTTGCCGGCGCGGGCGCGCCCACGGCTTTGCCGGTGAGGTCGAGCAGCTGGTAGCTGACCTTTGGTCCGTTGGAGGGAGCGAGGAACATCGCGAGCTCGGCGTCGTTGACGGCCTGTGCCGCGATCACCGTGAGTTCGACCGTGTTGCCCTCGGGCGGGAGCACGCCCACCGTCTGCTCCGCGACGACCGCGCCGTCCGGCGCCGTGGCGAGCGTCCGCCCGGCGGCCTTGGCGACGAGGAAGACCCAGCCGTTGCCCGCCTTGTCGACCCGGCGCAGCGCACGCCCCGGCACGAGCCACTGCTCGTTCGAGAAGCCCGTCACGGCTTGGCCGCCGAGGCGTATCCGCACAGCCGACGCCGCGGCACCGCCGTTGACCTTGTGCGAGAAGGTGAAATGCCGCGGCAACGAGGTCAGTTGCACCGACCCCGAGAGCGCCGGGTCGACGGTATAGCCTACGGTCGGAATCCGAATCCGCTGGGCGATGGAGCCACCGTCGACCATCTGGGCGCGGTCGATGGTCGCGGCCGCGGCACCGAGGAAGCTCGCTCCGACCGCCGCCCCGGCCTCGAACGTGAGGGTCGCCGCGGGCATCGCCGCGACGACTTGGTTGTCGAGCCCGAGCGCGTCGGCGGCGCCGATGGGGTTCGTCACGGCGCCGAGCCGCTCGAGGCCACCCGTCTCTTCGTTCCACACCAAGCCGTAATGCCCAGTGAGCACGTGCATCGCCCGCTGGACGGCAGGCCAGCTCTCTGTGGGCCGGTGATTCCCGGGCCAGTACCACATGCCGTAGTCGCGCTGCGCGCCGACCGCCGGCGGCTTCGCGACACACTTTCCTGCGCTGCACCACGTCGTCGGGCCGGCCCCGCAGGCTTGTTGATCGGCGGTGGCGGCGTAGACGCAGCCCACGACGGCGTCGCAGGCATCGGCCGTGCACGGATTGCCGTCGTTGCAAACCAGGGCTTTACCCGGTGAGCACTTGCCGCCAGCGCACACGTCGTTGACCGTGCACAAGCTGTCATCGCTGCAATTGGTCGTGTTGTTTTCCGATTTACAGCCACTCTTTGGATCGCAGGTCTCGGTCGTGCATGGGTTTTTGTCGTCACAAGCGCTGGGCGCGGCTGGAGTGCAGGTGCCGTCTTTGCACGTGTCGCCAATTGTGCACTTGTTGTTGTCGTCGCACACCGCAGCATTATTTGTGAAAACACAGCCTTTGAGCGAATCGCAACTGTCGTCGCTGCACGGATTGCCGTCGTTGCAATTCTTGGCCGCACCGCCTACGCAACTGGCATTTTGGCAGCTGTCGTTTTCCGTGCACAAACTGTTATCGCTGCAAGGTGCGCTGTTGACAATGTTCTGACAGCCTTTTTTCGCATCGCAGCTGTCGATGGTGCACACGTTTAGATCGTTGCAAACTTTGGTGCTACCCGGGTCGCAACTGCCACCTTTGCAAGTGTCGCCCTCGGTACAAACATTGTTATCACTGCAACTTGCGCCGTTATTGCTAAAAACGCAGCCCTTGAGCGAATCGCAGCTGTCGTCCGCACACACATTACCGTCATCACATGGCATTTTCCCCAAATGGCCGCAACTGCCGCCCTTGCAGGTGTCGCCCGTCGTGCAGACGTCGCCGTCGCTGCAAGGCAAGATGTTGTTACTGAAAATACAGCCATTTGTGCTATCACAGCTGTCCGTGGTACACGGATTGCCATCGTCGCAAACGGTCGCAGCGCCCGGTAAGCACACGCCTTCTTTGCAACTGTCGCTCGTGGTGCATACATTTTCGTCGCTGCATTTGCCACCGTCATCGCTCGTGTAGTTACAACCGATTTTCGCATCGCAACTATCTGATGTGCATGCATTGTTGTCGTCGCACACCACAGCTTTGCCGACGCATTTAATGCCGCTGCATTCGTCGTTTTCCGTACACGCATTGGCGTCGTCGCATTTGGCCGCGTTGGGCGGATGTTGGCATTCGCCCGCGATACAATTGTCGTAACTACAAACAGTTCCATCGTCACACATGCCTTGGGTCGGTTCATCGATTTGCCCATCGCAGTTGTCGTCTTTTTTGTTACACTGTTCGGGCAGCGCAATTTTCGCATCGCACGCGCTCAGGCCATTTGCGCTGCAACTGCGCTTGCCAGCGCACGTTCCCGCCGTGTTGGCGTTGCTGCAAGCGGTCGCAAGCGCCAACTTCGTCGCACGGTCGTCGCAGCCGCACACCAAGTCATCCTTGACGCATTGATCGCCCTTGATCCCCTCAACACTGCTGATTTGTTTGCAACTGAAGCCCATGGCGCAGTCGCTGTTGGCGGTGCACTTGCTGCCGCAAAAATTACCAACTGCTTGCCCGCTCTTCTCTTTATACGGTGCACAGCGCGATTCCGCACCACCTAGCACGTTGTTGCAATCGGTGTCCGCCAAACACGGTTCGCACAATCGCGGATACGACGGCACACAGAGCTGCAAAATATCGCCATCACTTCTAGTTACTTGCGCGCACTTGAAGCCGTCGTCGCACTTGTCTGCACAATTTTTCGCGCACTGCTGGCCTGTGGCCGTCTCAATGCAATACCCTGAATCGCATTGCTCATTTTTGCTGCAAGCGCAACCAGCGGCTGTGCAGCCGGCGTCAACCGGTGGGGGCAAATCCGCTGCAACTTGCGGCGCATCGGGTGCTCCTGCAATATCTGCTGCAGTTACAATCACATCAGCCGTGAGCGAACCGTTGTCGGACAGGACCGCGATCTCGGCGGCGGCGTCCTGACTGGCGACGGCGGCGTCGACACCGACGGCCTTGGTTGCACCGCAAGCGCTTAGAATTAGTAATGATACCGTCAACTGAGGATAGCCCATTCAAAGCACCTATGGTCGCGGATAGGAACTCCAAGGCACATCGCCTCCAACGCCACGACCAGAATTCGACCGTTTCCCGGCTCCGGCCCCGCCGGCAGCACCGCCACCGAGCAGTGTGCCCGACTCCCACCGCCCGTCAACGACCAAAACCGTTCGGAATTTGGA
>SHZD01000274.1 GCA_009692465.1 Myxococcales bacterium | reverse complement strand
AGCGTGGCGTCGGCGTCCAGCGTCATGATCTCTAGTGGCCTGAGCGCTTGCAACTTGGTCAGCAGGTAGCAGTTGACCTGCCACAGCGCTTTGAGCCGCGCGTGTTCCGGCACGAAGGAAGCGGTGCCCACCACGCGCTCGATGTTCTGGTCTGGACCATGAAACGACTCCATAAATCGTCGAAACGTCATCTCGCCAGCCATCGCCACGGGCCCGGCCTTTTCCAGCACACGCTCTTTGTCCCGCCGAGCCCGGCGCTTCAGCCCGACGCAGGCCAAAGCACGCACCACCTTCTGGAAGCCCTCGTCGCGGCGCAGCAGATCAAGGTCGGTGACGCAGTCTCCGCCAGCTAAGTTAAGCAAAATCAGGTTTATGCACAATTCCGCGTCTGACCACTCTGGGGCAGCGCAGCGCGACGGCAGCAGCTTGGTCACGGCAGTATTCAGCCCGAGAACGTGTGCAAGCTCAAGATATAATGGAAGTCCTGACAGGGCGGTGGCGCCGGATGTGCTGGAAATCTCGTACTTGAAGGGAAGAGTTGCTTGAGGCTCCATTTTCACACCCCGTTGGTGAAGGTTCGTTTCGCAACGCCATCATAATTCCCTTGAAAGTCAAGGGCAACGGGGTATTTGTTTTATCTTGCTGGGGGATCGCGGAGCTTGATCTAAATCCGAAATCGGGGCCGACGGAGATTTCGGTGGTGAATTTAGGTATGGAAACCGCCCCCTTTTGGCGCTGACCGCCGGGTCGGTTTGGCTGTTTGAATGGCTCTACTGCGAGCGCGTCAGCGAGTGCAGGACTTGAGCCGGCGCTGGACATGCTTCGCCAGTGCGGCTATGACCTTGCAGCCGCCTTCGCGGCGGACTGGCCTATGGGCGCACGGTGGATTTTGCTGGCGGCAGTGTTGTGGTCGTCGGGCGGGTTGGTCATCCAACTGGTGCCGCTCAGCGGTCTGGCGATCACCGCCGGTCGGGCGCTAGTCACCGTCGGTTTTTTTGCCGTGGTGGTGCGGCCGAAATGGCGCAGTGCAAGCTGGCTGACCGCGCTGAGCTACGCGGGGATGATCGCCAGCTTTGTGCTGGCCTGCAAGCTGACCAGCGCCGCGCAGGCCATTGTGCTGCAGTATTCCGGAACGGCGTGGGTGCTGTTGGCTGGCCCGCGGATTCTGGGCGAGCCGTTGCGGCTGCGCGACGTATTGGTGGCCGCAGTGGCGCTGGCGGCCATGGCCCTGTGTGCTCAAGACACTAGCGCGCGGTCGGGCTGGCACGGGACCGCACTCGGGGTGTTTTCAGGTCTTTGTTACGCCGCCACGGTGGTGTCGATGCGGCTGTCGGCTGGGCGCAAGGGCGCGCATACCCCCGAAGGCAGCATTTTGCTCGGCAATGTGCTGGCGTGCGTGGCGTGCCTGCCGTGGTCAGCGGGGGAATTGTACACAGGGCTTGACTGGCCCAGCGCCCTTGGCCTGACCTATTTGGGCGTGGTGCAAATCGGCGCGGCGTATTGGGCTTTTGCTCGCGGACTGCGCACAGTGTCGGCCGCGACTGCGGCGCTACTGGCATTGGCCGAGCCGGTGCTGACTCCGGTGTGGGTGTGGTTGGGCACTCGTGAACGGCCTAGTACCGCGACGGCGACTGCGGGCCTGATTGTGGTGGCGGCATTGGCGGCGCGCGCGTGGGCAGACCGCCGCAGTTGACGCATTGCCCCTTCTTTTGCGATCTTACCGGCGGTGCGCGCTGGCCGAGTGTCGTCGGCTAAGCCTGCCGGTCGCCGACGGCTGATTCCAACTCCCCGACTGTGGCCAACTCCCCGACTGTGGCCAGCTCCCCGACTGTGGCCAACTCCCCGACTGTGGCCAGCTCCCCGACTGTGGCTAACGAGGTACTCCGCCGTGCGCACTCCGAAATCCTTGCGAATTGGCCTGCTAACCGGAGGCGGCGACTGTCCCGGTTTGAACGCCGTCATCTGGTCCGTGGTCCGCGCCGCCACCATCGCCGGCGCCGAAGTGGTCGGCATCGTCGACGGTTTTGAAGGTTTGGTCGGCGGGCAACGCGAGTTGAATACCCGCAGTCTGCGCATCATCGATGTGCGCAATATCTTTGCCCAAGGCGGCACGGTGCTCGGCACCACCAATCGCGGCAACCCCTTTCGCTATGTGGCCCAAACCGCTGACGGTCCGCGTGAAGAGGATCGCGGCGACGAAGTAGTTCGCAATATCAACCTGTTGGGTCTGGATGGCTTGATTGCGATTGGTGGCGACGGTTCGCTGGCCATTGCCAACGAATTGGCTCAACGTGGCGCCAACGTGATCGGGGTGCCCAAAACCATCGACAACGATCTGGGCTCGACCGACGCCACTTTCGGTTTTTACACCGCCGTCGAAGTCGCCATGCAGGCGCTGGACCGCCTCAAGACGACTGGCGAGTCGCATGATCGCGTGATGATACTGGAAGTCATGGGTCGCTATGCAGGCTGGATTGCTCTACACGCTGGACTGGTCGGCGGCGCCCACGTAGTACTAATTCCGGAAATTCCGTTCACGATCGAAAGCGTCCTGAACAAAGTCCGCCAACGCTGGAGTGAGGAAGGGCGCAATTTCACCCTGATCGTGGTCGCTGAAGGTGCTTTTGCCCAGGGGGGATCGACCAGCCATGTCGAAGCGGCCGCCAGTGGTCGGCTGGCTCGAGTCGGCGGCGCGGCCTATGCCCTCGAAATGAGCTTGCGCACCGTGTTTGCCACTGGCTGGGACCGGCCAGAGCCGCCTGAAGTGCGCACGACAGTGTTGGGCCACATTCAGCGCGGAGGGTCGCCGTGCGCCTATGACCGCTTGATTTCGCTTCGATTTGGCGCGCAAGCGATGCAGTTGGCGCTGGCCGGTCAGTGGGGCCGCATGGTGTGTCTGCGCGGCACCGAGATCGCCGATGTGCCGCTGAGCGAAGGCATCGGCCAACTGCATAACGTGCCAATTGACGGCCAGTTGTTGAGCCACGCGCGGGCGGTCGGGGTTTGTTTGGGCGACTAGCAACCGGCCTGATTAGGGCTCGTGCAAGAACAACTCGATCGATCCGCGATTGGAATGGAACGTGCAGGCGGCTTGCAAAGCCGCGAGTTAGCGACCCACCAAGCAAGCAATGGGCCGGGGGTGCAAAATCGACTTGATTTTGAACCGGCCCTTAAATTGGCCGCGTCATGCGATGACCGAGCACCACCGCCGACGCGCGCTCGCGCCAGCCCCACACCTCACACAGTCGGCCAAACAGGACATCAGCGCGCTGGCGCAAGTCTGGCATGTGGCACTCCGTTTCCTGTTCGATGCGCTGCGCGGCCTGCTCGCCCTGGCACGCCGCCAGCTCGTCGCTATAGATGCCCAGCCAGCGCTGGACCAACGGCCCATCGACCTCGGGATGAAATTGCAGACCCCACGCCCGCTCACCGGCCCGAAAAGCCTGATTTTCACACAGCTCTGACCCCGCCAGGTGCTGGCAACCCGCCGGTATGGCAAAGGTATCGCCGTGCCAGTGGAACATCGGCAAGCCGTCGCCCAGCGCAGACACCACCGGATCGTCACGCCCCGCCGCCGTCAGATGCAGAGGTGCCCAACCCAGCTCAGGTTGGCGATTGCGCCCCACTGGCGCTCCCAGAGCATGGGCCAGCAACTGCGCGCCCAAGCAAATGCCCAACACCGCGATATCGCGCCGCAACGCCTCGGTAAGCAACTGCAATTCTAGCTTGAGGTGCGGGTACTTGTGCTGCTGGTCCAGATTTTGCGGGCCACCCAGCACGATCACCGCGTCGATACCCGCCAAATCGGGCAGCGATTCGGGAGAGCGCAGAGCGTTGTGGTAGCGAATGCGAATCTTCTTGCGGCGCAACAGCGGATCGAGCGTACCTAGTGGTTCACACTGCACGTGCTGAACGACCAACAGCCGCCGCAGGTCGCGGTCCACCGCCATCTATTGCTGCCGCACCGCATAGAAAATGCCTTTGATAGCATTGGGTTTGCCGCCGAGAGTCAGCGTCATGTCCCAGTGGCATTGGTCTTTGACTTGGGTGCCGCCAATTGTATCAATCAGCTGATCCTGATTGGTCTCAAAAATCGGGCACTTATCCGCAGACAGCAACAATCCGGAGCCCTTGGACGGATCGCCGGTGGTGCCATCGAGCTGGTTCAGCTGGGCCTCGAGAAACGCGGTGCCCAAATTAATCAGCACTTCGCAAGTCGTGGTCAGAAACGGCTCTTTCATCAAGCCCTGCTTGGACGCCAACTGCTTGGCAAAATCGCCGCAGCAGGTGTCCTTGACCAAGCACTGCTTGCCAGACATCAGACTTTTCAACAACTTGGCGTAGCTGTCGATGACCGGCGCGTTGGGATTTTTGGGGTCAAAGGTGATGGCCGGCAATAGTTGCTTTTGCACAATGAAATTGACGAGCGCGCCCCACTTGACCTTGAGCGCGTGCTGGCCAATCTTGATTTGGCTCAGTAGAGCATCGCGCCACAGATCGAATTGGCCGACCACAGCGTCATTTTGAAATGCTTCAATATTAAAGGTTTTCTTGCCACACGCCGGGTCTTTAGGCCCGCAAGTCTGGCCAAGCGACCATTTGTAAGTCACGGTCGCCCAAATTTCTTTGGTATGGATCGCTGGAACAAATCCTTTACTGTCAGGCTCTTGCTTGATTTCGATGGTGCCGCCGATCTCCAAGTTGGTCAAGATCTCATTGAGATCGGCGCCGGTGTTCAAACCGGTCTTGACCGACTCGGGCAGATAGTTGAGCAAGATGGCATTCAGAAACTTGGTGACGATGTCGCCCACCGCGGTAAGTTCTTTGATCGAAGGCGATTTAGGGTCGGTGAACACATAGCCGCACAACGAGTTGAGCGTATTGCCGCCGAGCTTACACGCCAAGCTGAGCAGCCCGCCGATCGGGTCGCTAACTACGTCTAGGATCGTTTTGAACACCAACTCGACCGGATCAGGCAAAATCGACAACAGGTCGATGTGGCTGGTCAAGTCGTAGATGCCCTTCAGTCGCGGCGGCAAGTCCTTGACTAGGACGATGACGTCGTCGCCAATCGGCACCCCTTGGTCGGAAACTTCAATGGTGGCACCAGTATCCAAGCAACCGCCGGCGATCGCCTTGGTGGTGTTGCCGCCGACTTGCGGATGAGCCAAGCCAATGACCGTAAAGGCGACTTTGCCATCGGCACCTTTGTTGGCGGCAATCCAAGTGGCCAGACTGGGAAAAGTCAGTGCCCACGGCTTGTTCCACTGCAGGTTGGGGCTAGTCCAAGCCGCTGGCGGCAGGGTGTCGCCCAAATCGAGGCTGGCACAGGCCGGCTGACCCGCCACCTGTTTGACCAACCGCGCTTGAATGGTGCCGAATTCGGTCAGCAACTTGGCGCCGCCGTAGTGCAGAACCACGGTCATCGGACCCTTGGCTTTGGCCTGAACCGTCAATTCAAACTGCAACTGACCGGCATCGGGATCATCGAGCACCCGCACCAGCACCCCAAACTTACCCAAATCGACGCTGGATTTGACCTCGGCCCACGCCTCGCCGTTGTCGTCTGTGAACACATTGGGCGTCAAAATCTGCACCAAATTCGACGCTGGATCCAACGGCACGAACTCGACGGCGATGCCCGATGGCGCTGGACTGCCACTGATGGTGTAGCGCACGCCGATCTTGCGCACGTTGTTTTGATTGAGGATCAACGCGCACAGCGTGTCGCAGGCGCCGCCAAAATCGTCTTTGGGGTGGGCGAATGCCAACAGGCCCTTGGACACCGCGTCGCCAAGGACAATGCTGTCGAGGCCGGTCAGTCCTTCGCCGCCACCCTTGGCGTCTGCGGTCGCGCCCGTCTCGGTCAACTGCCCATCTTTACTGGTAGTAACCGCAGAACCATCGGTGGGGGAGCCCGCAGCCGACGGCACAATAAACC
>SHZD01000273.1 GCA_009692465.1 Myxococcales bacterium | reverse complement strand
AACTGTCCGAAACTGCACGGATTTACTCCGGGCAGTTCTTGGACAGTTGAGAATATCTGAGAAGCTAGGAGACTGTCGGATCGCAATAGATTCATTGTGTATAACCGCAAAGACATTTCATAACCGATTGATTTCCGACAGGCTCCTAGTGGCGCTTGCAGTAAAAACGCCGTCCCGACCATCACAACTGTTCACACTGTTGCTAGTGGCCGCCAGTGTCCTAGACTGCAAGGCACGGCTGGGTCGGCGGTTGCTGGCCGACGGACCCAGCGCGCTGGTCTGTGCGACGGCTGGACAGGCATTGCGACCGCCGGACAGGCATTGCGACCGCCGGACAGGCATTGCGACCGCCGGACAGGCATTGCGACCGCCGGACAGTGGCCACCGCGACAAACACTCAATGGAAAGCGCACAATGGCGACAGGCAACCAAGATAGCGAAGACCAAGGAGTACTGCTGGCGTCGCGCAGCCGAACCAAGCGGCCACCGATGTACAACGTCATGCTGCACAACGACGATTACACCACCCAAGAGCTGGTCGTCGAGGTGCTGCGAACGTTTTTTCACAAGACCGAAGCCGAGGCGATGACCATCATGTTGACCGTGCACCACAAAGGCCAAGGGGTGGCGGGCACCTATACCCGCGACTTGGCGGAGTCTAAGGTCGTGCAAGTTACTGATTTTGCGCGCAGTCAAGGGGCGCCGCTCAAATTGACCGCCGAGCCGACGACCTAAGGGCGAGTACATGAACAACTCGATCAATCCGCGCGAAGACCGGAGTGGCGAGTCGGGCGTAAAGACGCGAGCTTGCGACCCGCCCAGCAAGCAAACGGGCACGCTAAATGAATGAATTATTGATTTACCGTGCCCTAAATCTAGCCGTGCGAGGATGCCATGCTCAGCATTGAACTCGAAATTGCCATTCAAGTCGCCGCCGAAGAGGCCCAGTCGCGGCGCCACGAGTTTTTCGGGCTGGAGCACATGCTGTATGCGCTGTTGCACGACGCGCACACCGCCGCGGTGATTTCGCATTGCAACGGCGACGTGCCGAGTTTGCGCAAACAAATCGAGACCTTTCTGCTGGCCGAAGTCAAAGCGCTGCCCGGTGAGGAGCCGGTTCACGCTCAGCCGACCATCGGCTTGCACCGCGTCATTCAGCGCGCCGCCCTGCATGTGCGCGGGGCCGGCAAAAAGACGGTGACTGGGGCAAACGTGCTCGTCGCCATGTATGCCGAGGAGGACTCGCACGCCGTGTGGTTTTTGGCCCAAGGCGGGGTGACGCGGCTCGATGTGGTGTCGTATTTGGCCCATGGCGCCGATGAAAGCGGACCGATTCAGCGCCTGCCAGCCGGGGGCGACGGCAGTGAAGACAAGGACGACGACGACGATGAGGACGGCGACAAATCAGGCACCGGCGGCGAAAAAGCCGGTCCTTTGGCGCAGTTTTGCGTCAACCTGAACGACGAAGCGCGCGCAGGGCGCATTGATCCGCTAATAGGCCGCGATGCCGAAACGCTGCGGATCGTTCAGGTGCTGTTGCGACGTCGCAAGAATAATCCGCTGCTGGTCGGCGATTCGGGTACCGGCAAGACGGCAATTGTGGCCGGGCTCGCGCGGGCGATTGTCGAGGGTAAGGCCGCTCCGCCGCTAGCGAATACTGAAGTGTACTCGCTGGATCTTGGCGCTTTGCTGGCCGGCACTAAGTACCGCGGCGATTTTGAAAAACGCCTCAAAGGGGTGCTGGCGGCACTGACGACGAAGCCGAATAGCATCTTGTTTATCGACGAGTTGCACACGATTGTTGGTGCGGGTGCGACTAGCGGTGGTTCGATGGATGCGTCGAATCTGCTCAAGCCGGCGCTGGCGTCAGGGCAACTGCGTTGTATCGGCTCGACGACCTATGAAGAGAACCGGACCCACATTTTGCGCGACAAGGCGTTTGCGCGGCGCTTCCAAAAAATCGACGTCGGCGAGTTGTCGGTCGATGACACGGTCGCCGTGCTAAAGGGCTTGCGCAAGTCGTATGAGGACCACCACGGGGTGAACTATTCGGACGCCGCGCTGGTGGCGGCGGCGCAGTTGTCGGGGCGCTTTTTGAACGACCGCAAGCTGCCCGACAAAGCCATCGACGTAGTCGACGAAGCGGGGGCGGCGGCGCGGTTGGTGGCCAGCAAACTGGCAGCGGCCAAGCTCAAGGCCCATAGCGGCGAACTGCCGCCAGATGAACCACCGCCGGTGCCGTCGCGCGTTCGCATAACTGCTCGCGATATCGAGAAAATCCTGGCCAAAATGGCGCAGATTCCAGAACGGCAAGTGTCGCACGACGACAAGTCGGTATTGGGCGACCTCGAGACGCGGCTCAAAGCGATGGTGTTTGGTCAGGACAGCGCGGTGGCGCAGATTGTCACCGCCATCAAGGTGTCGCGCGCGGGTCTGGGCCACCCGACTAAGCCTATGGGATCTTTTCTGTTTACCGGTCCGACCGGCGTTGGCAAGACTGAGTTGGCCAAGCAGTTGGCGTCGGTGCTCGGCCTGCAGTTCTTGCGCTACGACATGTCCGAGTACATGGAGCGCCATACGGTGTCGCGGCTGATCGGCGCGCCGCCCGGCTACGTCGGTTTTGATCAAGGCGGTCTGCTGACTGAGGCGGTGTCCAAAACGCCCCATGCAGTGTTGCTGCTCGATGAGATTGAAAAGGCCCATCCCGAAGTCTTCAATATTCTGTTGCAAATCATGGATCACGCCACGCTGACGGACAACAACGGCAAGACCGCCGATTTTCGGCATGTGGTGCTGATCATGACAAGCAATGTCGGTGCCCGCGACCTGGAGAAGGGTCGGGTGGGCTTTGCCGAGGTGGCGATGGCGGGCGGTGATGACGACAGGGAGTTTAAGAACCTGTTTTCGCCCGAGTTTCGCAATCGCTTGGACGCGCGGGTGCGCTTTGGGCGGCTGAGTCCAGAGACGATGCTCAAGGTGGTCGACAAGTTTGTGGCTGAGTTGCAAGGGCAGCTGGGCGAACGCCGGGTGGTGATTGAAATCAGCCTTGCAGCCAAGAAGTATCTGGCTGACAAGGGTTTTGATCCCAAGATGGGCGCGCGGCCGTTGGCGAGGTTGATTCACGACGAAATGCGGCGGCCGTTGGCGGATGAGGTGCTGTTTGGCAAGCTGCAAAAGGGCGGCGTGGTGCAGGTCGATGTGGCGCAAGTGGAGTCGGTTGCGGCGGATAGCGCGGACGCTCACTCGCCAACAATCGGCGGCGATGAGCCTAAGCCAAGCGAACAATTGACGTTCACCTGCAAGCCGCGCGAGGAAAAAAGTAGCGTAGGGCGCGCGCCCTAGTTGTGAGGTGCCGATGCCCACCGATTCTCCATCCTCGCCGCCGCTCGACCGGCGCAGGGCCCTCAAAGCCCTTGCCGGTGCTGGTGTTGCGCTTGTGGTCGCTGATTGCAATTCGCCACAGGCGACACCGTCTGTCGCTGCGCCAAAAGTTGCCCCTGCCAAGGAACCGCCGATGGCCATCGCCGTGAACCCCGTGTTGTCGACGCACCCGCTGGAGTTTGTGTGGAAGACTTTTGACCCGTTCTTGTTTTGTGTCCATCACAACGACCAGTATCCCAAGGGTAATGCTGACTTCGGACCGGCGGTCTCGCTGGCTGGGCGCGACATGGGCCAAGATTTTGCCGGCAAGGACGGCTGGCGGATGTACCACGGGCGAACGGTGCCGGGCTTTCCGTCCCATCCACATCGCGGCTTTGAAACGGTGACGGTGGTGCGGCAGGGCCTTCTGGACCACGCGGATTCGATGGGCGCGGCGGCGCGCTATGGCCAAGGCGATGTGCAGTGGCTGACCGCAGGCAAGGGTATTCAGCACGCCGAGATGTTTCCGCTGCTGCGGGCTGATGCCGATAATCCGGTGGAGTTGTTCCAGATCTGGCTTAACTTGCCGAAACGCGACAAGATGGCGACGCCGTACTTTGCGATGTTGTGGGACGACTCCATTCCGCGCTATCGCCATACCGACGCCAACGGGCGGACCACGGTGGTGACGGTGGTGGCTGGCCAGCTGGGCGACGCGCGGCCGTTGAGCCCGCCACCGGATTCCTACGCCAGCAAGGCCGATGCCGATGTGGCGATTTGGCCGGTGCGCCTGAGCGCTGGGGCGACGTGGACGCTGCCGCCGACAGTGGCGACGAGCAACCGCACGCTGTACTACTTTGCTGGCAACTCGCTGCAGATTGCCGGGGCGGCGGCGCCCAAGAACCACGCAATTCGGCTGCGCCCAGAGGTGCCGACGGTGCTGACCGCGGGCGATGACGAAACGCAAGTTTTGATTCTGCAAGGTAAGCCCATCGGTGAGCCGGTCATGCAGTACGGTCCGTTTGTGATGAACACTCAGCAAGAGATTCAGCAGGCCTACAGCGATTACCAGCGCACGCACTTTGGCGGCTGGCCGTGGCCGCGGGCTGATCCTGTGCATGGCGCGGAACCCGAACGTTTCGCCAAGCGGCCAGACGGGCGGGTGGAGCGGCCAGGGTAAGGGCCCGGGCCAATGCCTGCTTGGTGGGTCGCTCACTCGCGGCTTTGCAAACCGACTCGACGCTCCGTTTTTATCGCAGATCGATCGAGTAATTCTTGCTTGGGCCCTAAGAGGGTGTTTATCTTCAAACGCCTGCTGCGCGTAACCCGTCGATGAGTTCGCTGGACTCATCGCCCCCGCCATGCTTTGTTGTCAGCCCTCTTCCTCCTTGCGACGCACTACAAGTGCGCCTCAGTCGTCAGAGTGCCTCCGCCTCGCCTTGCGGGCGCCTGTTTCCGCTCGCTTGGGCAATGAATGTAACCACCCTCTAAGGGCAAAGTTTCAGTCTGCTCGGGGCAAACCGGCTACTGCTCACCCTTGAGCGGCAAAAACAATCCGCTCACCTCGATCAGCGTGTCGTCAAACGGCGGCATCGCCAGTTGAGCGCCGTCGGTATAGACGCCGCAAATGGTCCAACGGCCGCTGACCAGTTCCAAGACCTCAACAGTGCGCTCTACCGGATCGACGATCCAATACCAAGGCACCCCGGCTTGGGCGTAGGCGCTGGCCTTGGCTCCGCGGTCGTAGGCGGCGGTGGTCGGCGATAGCACTTCGCACACCCAATCGGGCCGGATGGGCACCGGCCAATCGTCGGGCAGTTCGGGCAACGCCTCCTTGCGCCAGCCGGTCAGGTCGGGCTTGACGTAAATACCGCTGCCGAGGCTGACGTCGACGTCGTTGACGATCCACCAGCCAAGCGGTGCGCGGGTACTGCCGTTGCGCGGCAGGCTACTGCCGAGTTCGCGCACGGTGCTGCCATGGCGAGCGCGGGTCATCGCTCGGTAGTGAATCTTGCCGCCGACGATTTCAGCGCCGAGACTGTCAGGCAACTGCATGATGTCTTCCCAAGTTGCCGGTCTGTCGCCGACAGGGCCGCCGCTTGGTTTGTCGCTGTCACCGTGGTCCACCGTACACCTCCGGCCGCAGCATAGCGGGGCGCGGCGGTGCAGTGCAAGGCGTGTGCCAACGGCGAGACTGCTAGATTTCAGGCAGTTGCGGCTGCAGCGGCATCCCAAGGGCGCCTAAGTGAGACCAAACTGATACCGAATCGCGGCGCAAGTGAGACCAACCCGCCCAAATCGTGACGCTGCGGCCGGCACCGTTGCTGGTCAGGGATCGGTGCCGGTCAGCTGCGATCCCCCGCTTTGGGCGCATCTCTGCGTCGCTGCGGCGCTTTCCTCCTAGACAGTTCGCAGGACTGTCTCATTGGCGTACGCAAGTACGCCTCAGTCGTCAAGCCCCTTGCTCCTTGTCGAGCGACAGCGAGCGACAGCGAGCGACAGCGAGCGACAGCGAGCCACAGGGCACTGGCATCCCAAATCGGGGGTCGCGGGGAATTTCGGTGGTGAATTTGGGTCAGGGATCGGTGCCCAGACCAGC
>SHZD01000046.1 GCA_009692465.1 Myxococcales bacterium | reverse complement strand
GATATAATGGAAGTCCTGACAGGGCGGTGGCGCCGGATGTGCTGGAAATCTCGTACTTGAAGGGAAGAGCTGCTTGAGGCTCCATTTTCACACCCCGTTGGTGAAGGTTCGTTTCGCAACGCCATCATAATTCCCTTGAAAGTCAATGGAAACGGGGTATTTGTTTTATCTTGCTGGGGGATCGCGGTTAATTCGTCAGACCTCATCGAGAGTCCCCCAAACCGGGCTGCCGCCAGCTGGTCGGCGGCGCCTCAACGGGCCCACGCGAGACTCAAGACGGCTGCAGTCTGTGGAATTGCCGAGTCAGGCGAGGTCGCGGTCAAAGCGGACGCCAATTTACTTCACATTTTTTTCACAGCAGCCGCACTTCGGTGATCAGGGCCCGGTGGATGGTCCGGCGGCATGTTGGTTCACGGCTATGATCGCTTGGATTATGGCGCCTTGCAGTCTTGTTGGCCATTGAGCGGATCGGGAATATGGGGCTCAGTCTCACGCCCACGCCTAGCAATCGAAGCAGCGACCTTTGCCGATTTGCACCAGCCCTGCCAACGTGTATCCTCACCATCACCACTGCGGCGACCTTGTAGAGCGCCATCTGCGGAGAACTCATGCGCTTATCTGCCTTATTCCCGCTGGCGGCCGTCGCCAGCCTGACCACGCTCGCTGGCTTGACCACAAGGCCAGTGCAGGCCGCGGTACCGACCACCCTTGCCGTCACCGGCGCCTTGCAAGCCAGCGGCGGCATTGCGGCCGACGGCGACTACATCATGAGTTTTGGCCTGTACGACAAAGACAAAGGCGGCACCGCGCTATGGCAAGAGGGCCCACTGTTGGTGGTGGCCAAAGGCGGGGTGTTCCACATCGATCTGGGCGCCAAAACGCCGGTGCAAGCGGCTATGCTGGCCTCGGCGCCGCAAATTTGGCTCAGCGTCAGCGTCGGCAGCGACGCCGAACTGCCACGCAAGCCCCTACATTCCGTCGCATTTTCCTTGCGCGCAGCCGCTGCTGAGGCGCTGGATTGCTCCGGTTGTGTCGGCGCCGCCCACTTGGACCCCAAAGCGTTGCAGGGCTACGTTAAGTCTGGAGATTTGCAAGGTTTCGCCCAAAAATCCGAGCTCGGCGACTACGTCAAGGCCGCCGCCTTGGCCAAAGTAGCGGGCAGTGGCGCCTACAAGGATTTGATCGACCCACCCAAGTTTGCCGACGTCGCCTCCACCGGACAATATGCTGATTTACAAGGACTTCCCACCGCAATCAAACTCGGCACGGCCTGCGGAACCGGGCTGGTGATGCGCGGGATCAAAGTCGACGGCAGCTACGACTGTGTCGCCGGCTTTGACCCCAGCGCCCTGCCGGTCGATGCGCTGGGGCAGGTTTCCAATGGCCTACTGACCAACCAATTCACCGAAGTCACCACCAGCGCCAAAGTGCCGCTCGACATCCCCGACGGCTTGGTCACCGGGGTCAGCGACGCCCTGACCGTCGCCGATTTTGGCACCACCCAAGGCCTGAGCGTAACGGTCGACATCAGCAATTCGGACATCAGCAAGCTCAAGGTCACGCTTTTCGATCCCGGCGGCGTCAACTACATCCTGCACAACTTGAGCGGCACGGGCACGGCGCTCAAAGCCACTTGGCCCAGCCCGGACAAGGTCGCGCAAGGCGATTTGTCGGTGTGGAAAACCAAAAATCCCAAAGGGGTGTGGTCGATCACCGTGGTCGATGCTTCGGGCACTATTGGCAAGAGCGACGGCAAGTTGCTCAGTTGGTCGATCGCGGTCAAAACCGTGTCGGGATCCAAAGTGGCCGCCACCGGTGGCCTGCAATTGGTCAACGCCACCACCCCGCCGGTCGCCTGTACCGCGCTCAATTTTGGGGTGCTGTATGCCAACCCGACGGACAAGGCCATTTATGCCTGCAACGGCAAGACGTGGGTGGCGTGGTACCTCAACCCGGTCGGAACCCAAGAAAATCCAGGCCTAAGCTGCAAAGATGTGTTGATCAAGTCACCGTTGAGCAAGGACGGCTTGTACTGGATTGCCCCCGCCGGTCAAGCCTCCATGGAAGCCTACTGCGACATGACCACCGACGGCGGCGGCTGGACCCTCGTTTCCAGCGTGCACGAGGACAATATCGCCGACAAGTGCGGCGACGGCGACAAGTGGTCCAGCACCACCGGCAACAACATCAACTCCCCAAAAGGCGACGGCAACTGGGAAAATACCTCGTTGTTTGGCACTGTTGACAGCGCCACCAAGGGAGACTACAAGGCCAGCGCCTATTTCGCGTTGAGTGCCAGCAACGTGATGCTGTGGCACGTTCCCAATGGCACCGCGGTCGCGGAATGGCGCGGCGCGGCGCTGTTGCGCTACTACACCAGCACCAATTTCCTAAACGGTCTGGGCGGCTCGCTGTACACGCTGTTCAAGAACAATTTCCCCAATGGTTTTGGCGGAAACTGCGGCACGACTGGCCCAGCGGTGGCCATCAACTACGACAAGGGCAGCAATGCGCTGGTCGACAGCCTGATCTCGCCCAACGCGGTGACCGAGTCCGACCCCGGCTTTATCCATTTTCGGGTCTACAACAACGAAAAAGCCTCGTATGCGGTGTGCACCGGCATCAAATACACCGGTTGCAATAGCGAGCACGCCTGTTTGGGCTCGTCCGGATGGGCGCCCGAAGGGGCACCCAAGCAGTGCGGCGACTTTGCCGGCTGGGACTGGGACGGCTATGGCACCGGCGCCGGCTGGAGCGCGACTAAAGCCATGACCGAGGCGGCTGTGTTGTTTTTTGTGCGCTGAATTGCAGGCGGATCCGCATTGAGTTTGGGCCGCAAGCGTTCAATTTCAGCAGCATGAGCCAATGTTGGGCGCGTCGCCAAAGCGGCGACCGGGCGGCAAGACCCCTGCTGGCAAAGCGACAGCGCTGGCTCGCAACGCGAAAGGGACCCCAAGGAACTGTCCTCAACTAATCTCGATCGATCTGGGCACCACAGGAGCGGCGAGTCGGCTTTGGGGGACGCGAGCTTAGCGACCTACAAAGCAAGCAAACGGAACCAGTCCCACAATGACTTATTCTGGGACAGTTCCTAACCGCTGGCGGCCGCATCCGATGCGGCTTTTGGCCGCTTCGGCCAAAAGTTGGGGCCCGGCGCCGCGCCCACATTCGCCCAACCTCTTGTTCCAGTTGCGTATTCGCCGCGCGGCGCCAAAAATCCATTCGCCCTGAGGTAGCCATTTTTGCCATCGCCATTACGCGCAATCGCGCAAACGCATCGCGCTTGCCCCCCGCGCCACTTTGCCGCACAATCCGCGCCCCTTGGCGGGCCGGTGCCCGCATGATGCCATCATGACCATTCGCTATTTTCGCTTTATTTTCCCTGCTTTGGCCCTGAGCACTAGCTTGGCCCTCACCCTTGGCAGCTGCAAGAAAGCGGAGATCAAAAAAATGCCCGCAGCCGCGCCCACCGTCGGCAAAAACTTAGCCACAGCTGAGCCCACTGCGCCGGTAGAAGCCAAAGCTGCCGCCGACTTGGCCGGTGCGGTGTCAGCCGTTGCTGGGGCCCCGGTCACCGCCAAATCCGAGATGGAAGACGCCTGCCCGCTAGCTGGCGAAGATGCGGCCACTTGCCCCAAGAAGCCCGAAAAAGCGGAGGACCAGATCAAGGTCGTGCACATTTTGGTCGGTTGGGATGGCTCACTGCCCGGCAAGAAGGTCGATCGCACCAAAGAGCAGGCGCTCAAACTGGCCCGCGATTTGTGCCACGAGGCCCGCCGACCCGGCAGCGACTTCATCGCCGCCATGTGGAAATACACCGGTGACGGCGGTCCCGGCGTGTACGAACTGACCCCCGAGCAGCGCGGGCGCATGATGCCGGAGTTCACCGCGATGGGCTTGCAACTGGGCCTAGGCCAAGTCGACGTGGTGGCGACCAGCTACGGCTACCATGTGATGAAGCGGGTGCCGTTCGACTTTGTGGCCCCAGACAAGCCGATTGTCGCCCTGATGACCGACGCCTGCCCGCTGCCGGGCGAGGATGCGGCCGCCTGCCCCAAAGCCGAAACGCCAGCGCCCGCCGAAGTCAAAGTCGGCATTGTGTTGGTCGGTTTTCAAGGAGCGATGCGCTCGCGGGCCACCCGCACTCAGGACGAGGCCAAGGCGCTGGCGATTAAACTCGTTCACGACAGCCGCAAGACTGGCGCTGACTTTTGGGTCGTTGGCGAAGTGGTCAAAGGCGAGGCCGCCGGTGGCGATATGCTCGACGTCAAACGCGACATGCCGTTGCCGCCGCCGATGAAGACCTTGGCGTTTTCGCTGGGCGTTGGCCAAGTGGACGGGGTGGAAACCGAGTTTGGCTACATGCTGATGAAGCGTTTTGCAGCTGATTACGTCAAGGCTGATAAACTATTAGAGAAAATCGTTGCCGACCCGTGTCCGGCGGCCGGCGAAGACAAAGCGGCGTGCCCGAGCAAGCAGGCCGAAAAACCCAAAGAAGTCGAAGTGACGCACATTCTGCTCGCCTACAAGGACGCGATGCGCTCGACGGCGACGCGGACCAAGGACGAAGCCAAGGCGCTGGCGATCAAGCTGTGCCACGATGCGCGCAAAAAAGGCGCTGATTTCACAAAGATCAAAGACGGCGCCAAGGGCGATGACCCGGGCCCCGGCACCTATCCGGTCAGTGACAGCGCAGCGATGGTGCCGCCGTTCAAGCAACTGGCGATGGCGCTGGGCATTGGGCAAGTCGACGTGGTGGAATCCGATTTTGGCTACCACGTCATGCGCCGCAACAAGTAAGGGCCCGTGCAAAATCAAGTCGATTTTGCACCCCGGCCCATTGCTTGCGTGGTGGGTCGCTAACTCGCGGCTTTGCAAGCCGACTCGACGCTCCGTTCCAATCGCGGATCGACTGAGTTATTTTTTCACGAGCCCTAACGGCCCGTACGCCCGCTTTCCAAGCCCACCTGAGCTCTAACTAACTAGAAACTTGGGGGCGCGCCGCCCCCAAACCCCGGCGGTGGTCCGCAGCTGCGGCCCACATTCCACATGCCGATCAAGGAGTTTCATGCATCGTGGTTGCCGATTTGGCCGCATGCGGAACTCCCCCCAAAAGGGCCGGCGACGATGAACCTTGCACCTTGGCAGGTGGAACTCGACGCTGCCCGCGATCTGTGGGCTGACCGGGTAGCACTGTGCAGTAATTTAGCAGAGTTGCGATCAGTTCAGGTCGATGCGCTCGGCAAGAACGGCGCGGTGACGGCCTTGGTGCGCCGCATCGGCGAAGTGGCCAATGCCGACAAGCGCGCCTATGGCCAAGCCAGCGCGGCGCTCAAGCTGGTCTGCGAAACGGCGATCGCCGACAAACAGACCGCCTTGGAACTGGCTGAGGTTGCAGCCGAACTCGCCGACGACACCTTTGATGTGACCCTGCCGCCGGCCGCAGTCTTGGCCCAGAAACCGCGCGCACCGGGTCAGTCAGGTGGTCAGTCAGGTGGTCAGTCAGGTGGTCAGTCAGGTGGTCAGCAACTGGGGCACCTGCATCCCCTATGCCGGGTGCAGACGGATGTCGAGGCGGTGTTCACCTCAATGGGCTTTGCGGTGCTGGATTATCCGGAAGTTGAAAGTGAATTCAACAACTTCGAGAGCCTGAATATCCCCGGCTGGCACCCCGCGCGCGACATGCAGGACACCTTCTGGCTGGACAATGGGCTGCTGCTGCGCACCCACACTTCCAGCGGACAAGTGCGGGCCATGCACACGTTTGCCCCGCCGTTTCGGGCGATTTTTGCCGGCAAAGTATTTCGCTACGAGGCGACCGACGCCAGCCACGAGCACACCTTTCACCAACTGGAAGGGCTGCTGATCGACCGGGTGGTGTCGGTCGGCCACCTGCTCGACTCGATGCGCACACTGCTGTCGGCGATCTTGCGGCGCGATGTGCAAGTGCGTTTGCGTCCTGGCTATTTTCCGTTTGTCGAGCCGGGATTCGAGCTGGACCTGCAGTGCCAATTGTGCGCGGGAGCGGGCTGCTCGGCCTGCAAGCAATCGGGCTGGCTGGAGCTGCTGCCGTGCGGTCTGGTCCACCCCCAAGTCCTGCGCGCCGGCGGTCTGGATCCGGCGCAGTGGCAAGGGTGGGCGTTTGGCTTGGGGCTATCGCGGCTGGCGATGATGCGCTACGGCATTGGCGATGTGCGCCACTTGTTGAGCGGCGACGCGCGTTTTCTCGCGCAATTCTAAGGGTTTGACATGTGGGTTTCGTGGCGATGGCTGTCGCAGTGGGTCGACACCCAAGGCGTGGATCCGCAGGCGTTTGCCCAACGGTTTACTTGCACGGTGGCCGAAATCGACAGCGTGGTGCGTTGGGGCTTTGGCCTTGACGCGGTGGTAGTCGCCGATGTAATCGCGGTGCAACCCCACCCCAACGCCGATAAACTGCGCTTGGCCACAGTAGATTTAGGCGATCGTCAGCTAACGGTGGTGTGCGGGGCCCCGGACTTGCGGGTCGGAATGCGGGTGCCGTTTGTGCCGGTCGGCATCACCTTGCCGTCGGGGATCGTGGTCAAGGACGGCCACGTGCGCGGGGTGCCCTCGCCGGGGATGCTGGCCTCGGAAGCAGATCTGGGACTGTCGGACCACCACGACGGCCTGTTGTCGCTCGACGGTGTCACGGCTGCCGCTGGCACTTCATTACCACAAGCATTTGAACTACAAGATGTTTTGTACGAAGTCGACAACAAGTCGATTACCCACCGCCCCGACCTGTGGGGCCAGTACGGCATGGCCCGCGAAGTGGCGGCGATGTTGGGCGTGCCGCTGCGACCCTTAGATACCGAGGTGGTGCTAGGTCACGGCGCGCCACTGCAGGTCCAGGTGCAGGCGCCAGCGGCATGCTTTCGCTATGTATGCGCGCGGATTAGCGAAATCGCGGTCGCGCCGTCGCCGGTCGCGCTGCGTTTGCGGTTGCGGCGGCTCGGGGTGCGACCGATCAACAATGTGGTCGACGCCACCAACCTGGTGATGCTCGAAACGGGCAACCCGCTGCACGCCTTTGATGCGCGCCACTTGGATGGCAGGCTGATCGCGGTGCGCTACGCCCAAGCTGGCGAAACCATGGTGACCTTGGATGGGCAGGCTCGGACATTGACCCCTGACGATGTCGTAATTACCGACGGCCACCAGCCAGTGGCACTGGCTGGGATCATGGGCGGCCAAAATAGCGAAATCGCTGCCGATACCCGCGAGCTCGTGTTGGAGGCGGCGGCGTTTGACGCGGCGACTATTCGCAAGACGGCGATGCGGTTGGGCATGCGCAGCGAAAGTTCGGCCCGCTTTGAAAAGGCCCTGGATCCGCATTTGCCGACCACGGCGGCGCGGCGTTTTGTCCAGGTGTTGCAAGCGGTGTGCCCGACGGCGGTGGTGACCAGCGACTTGACCAGCACCGGCCCGCACTGCGTCGATCCGCCCGCCGGCCATACCCTTGCGACGACCACGGGCTATCTGCGGACCCGCTTGGGCCTGACGCCGGCTGAAATGTCGGACAGCTGGATGGTCCAGTGTCTGCGTCGGCTGGCTTTTGCAGTGGAGTGCAGCGCTGATGGCGCGCTGACTGTGGGCGTGCCGACTTTTCGCGCCACCAAAGACGTGCGCATCGCCGAGGACATTGTTGAAGAACTGGGCCGCCATTATGGCTATGGCCGCATCGCCAGCGCCGCCCCGCTGATTGCCAGTCGGCCGCCGTTCACCTCGCCGTCGCGGCTGGCCGAGCGAGTGGTGCGCCAAGCGTTGGTGTTGCAAGAAGGTCTGACCGAAGACGTTTTGTACGCCTTTGACCACGAGGGCCAGCGCACCCGCTTGGGGCTGCACGAACACGGGGCGCCGCGGCTGGGCGTGCGCAACGAAATCTCGACCGAACACTGCAGGTTGCGGCGCAATTTAGCGCCCAACTTGGTGGCGACGGCCGAGCAAAACCTGCAGCACGGTGATGGCAAAGAAGCGCCGCGCGAAGGTTTTGCGGTACAGATTTTTGAGTTGGGCCAAGTGGTGGTGCCGGCCCCCAGCCGCGCCGCTGCCAGTGCCAATGAACTGGCGCACCTCGATCCGGGGGTGCCGCCGCTGGCCCTCGATCCGCAGCGCCAACTGGAGCGCGATGGGTGGTTTGCGTTGATGGACGCGGACATGGTTGCCGCAGTGCAGGCGACAGTGGTGGCCGATCGCCCGTTGCCGTGGCAACCGCTGCGCTTGGGGGTGGTGTGCGCTGAGCGATTGGGCGGCGGCGCTGAAGGCAGCAAGCGCGTGGTGCCGGACCGCAGTGTGTCGCAACGGGTTTTTGCCCAAGCCGTCAGCGCTCTAAACAGTGCGGTGCGGGCGCTGGGCAAGGCTGCGCTGCACATCGTACCGGCGGACGATCCAAGCTCGAAGGGCGGACAGCCGCAAGAGGCCGGGTTGGTGCAGACCAGTAGCTGGACGCCCGATTGGCACACCAGCTGGCGGCATCCGCGCCGCAGTGCGCGCTTGGTCGCGGCGGACGGTGCCACCGTAGGTGTGGTCAGCTTGGTCCATCCCGACGTGCGCAATCGCTTGCAAGTGGCCGCCGAATTGGCGATTGCCGAGCTCGACTTGCAAGCGATCATGGCTCTGCCCGACCGACCGCTGGTCGGCTTGGCGCCGGCCAAATTGGCGGCCAACGCGCTCGATGTCACCGGCCAGTTGCGGCCAGGCGTGCGCCAAGACCAGGCCTTGAACGCGGTACGCGTGGCGGTGCAGGCTGCCAATTTACCTGTCGAAACCGTAGATTACCTGTACGAAGCTGCCCTGCCCGGGGATAAAGTCGTCCCGCCAGGAAACCAAACTGGCCTGCCGGCTGCCGCCACCCGCGCCGTGACCTTTCGGCTGCTGTGCCGCGCCGGCGATCGGTCGCTGATTGCAGCGGATTTGGCTAAGATTCAGCAGGTCGCCTTCGAGGCGCTGGCTCCATTTGGGCCACCGCCGGCGGCGCCAGCAGGCCCAGCATGAGCACCTACGGCCATAGAGTCCTTTTCTTATCCGGCCCGGTCGAGCCACCGTGGACCCGCAGCGACAAAGTGTTGGTGCGCGCGATTGCCGCCCATCTGCGCCGCTACCGCGCTCGCGTCATGACCCACGAAGGCGCGCCGCCGCCCGATCCAGGGGTCGAAACAGAGCCAACTTGGGGCCCGCGCTTGGCCAGTGACACCCCGCTGGGCCGCCGCATCGGCCTATTTTCGCGGCTGATCGAGACTTCAGACTGCGCTTTGGTCCACTTGTTTTGGCCCGCCGATCGCTTGGTCGCCACCGTCGTGCGCACCGCCTGCAAGCTGCGCAATATCCCGCTGATTCACACCTTGGTCCGCGCGCCGCGGGTGTCGCTGGGGATCGGCGGGGCGCTGGCCGGCAATCCGGTGGTGTGTCTCAGCGAACACACCCAGCAGCGCTTGCAAGATAGTGGTGTAAAATCAATAGTTTGCGTGCGACCGGGCATTACCATCGGCGAACCGGTGCCAGCGGGAGACAAGGCGGCCATTCGACGCAAGTACCGGATCCCCTTACACATGCCCGTGGTGGTTTACGCCGGGGATTACGGCCACACCAATGCCGCGCGGACGGTGGCTGCCGCCATGCCGCGGGTCGTTCGCCAAGTGCCGTGCCATTTTGTGTGGGCGTGCCGGATCAAGTCGGGGGAAGATGCCCGCGAAGAACAGTTGATTCAAGAAGCCGTGGCCGCAGACGGGGTCGGCGATTTCGCAACTTTTCTTAATGAAGTCATGAATTTACGCGAATTACTTTCGATCGCCACCGTGCAAGTGTTTCCAGCCGATCGCCACCACGAAAAAATGGAGACGCCGCTGGTATTGCTCGAAGGCATGGCTGAGGGCATCGCCACTGTGGTCGCCTCCAAGCCGCCGTTGGTCGAGATGGTCCACGCCAACGCCGCCATCGGTATCCCGGCCAGCAACCCGCTGAGTCTGTCCGCGCCGGTCGTCGATTTGCTGACCCACCCAGCCAAAGCCAAGCAGTGGGGCGACAACGCGCGCGCATTTGTCAAGCAATATCATGATATTGAGCAAGTAGCCGCCGCCTACGAAACGCTTTACGACGACATGCTGGCCCGTCGCCGCGTCCGCCAGAGCGGCATTTTCGGGCGGATCGGCTAACTGATGGTCTGTGATTGCTGTTTGGCAGGGTCGATCGGACTAGCCGGCGCCGCAGCGGTGGGCTGGGCGCTGGGATGGGCGCATTTGGCGTTTTGGCGCCAGAAACTCTGTCGTCCAGTGGGGTACGACCAGACCCACCGGATTGCGACTCCCGACGGTTGTGCCTTTGAATTAAGGCGATTACAGCCCACACAGCTCAGCCATCAGCCACCGGTGTTGTTGTGCCATGGGGTGGCGATCAACCACCGCAACCTCGATGCCGACGAAAACCTGTCATTGGCGCGCAGTCTGCGGGCGGCGGGTCGCGATGTGTGGCTGCTGACCCTGCGCTCGGGTCGCGACGATTTGAGCTACGCCGAGCGCAAAGTCACCTCGTTTTCGGCGATGGTCGCCCACGATGTACCGCTGGCGGTGCAGCAGGTCCGGCAACGAACCGGGGCAGAACAGATTGATTATATTGGATTTTCCATGGGAGGCATCCTATGGTATGCCTGCCTGAACCACACCGTACCGCAGCTGCAAGTGCGGCGCACGGTGATCATGGGGTCGCCGGGGCGCATCGGCCACTACCTGCCGTTTATCGGCATTCTCAAGCGGTTACCGCCCCAGTGGATGCCGTCGGCGCCGCTGCGGCTGGCCAGCCAGATGGTGGCGTTTGCCGCCGAAGCGCTGCCGACCTACATCCACCGAGTGACCATGAACCTGGCCAATTGCCAACCCGGCTACGTGCGCCACACGGCCATGGAGGCGGTGCAGAGTATCGCCGGCCCGTTGGCCCACGATTTTATCCGCTGGGCCAACAGCGACGGGGTGCCGCGGCTAGACACCGGCCGCGACGTCTTTGCCGGGCTCGCCACTGTCGATGTGCCGGTGCTGATGGTCGGCGGCCAAGTCGACCGCTTGTGCCCGCCCAGCGCGCTGCAGATCGCCTTCGATCGCTGGGGTTGCAATCTGGCCCACACCCCTAAGCGCATGTTATTGCTTGGTAAAATCCATGGTCACCGCGCGGATTACGGTCACACCGACTTGACGATCGGCCAGCACGCCGCTGAAGAAGTGTTTGCGCCGATCGTGGCGTTTTTGAGCTGAGGAACTGTCCCAGAATAAGTCATTCTGAGACTGGTTCCGTTTGCTGGCTTTGTGGGTCGCTAAGCTCGCGTCCTGAAGGAACGACTCGCCGCTCCAGTGTTGCGCGAGTCGATGGCGTTATTCAAGGACAGATCCTAAATGGCCCTACGTGATCCCCACCGGCCGTTGCGCATTGCCGTCGATGCGACCACTTGGGCGCCAGGGCGCACCGGCGTCGGACTGTACACCGAGCGCTTGCTGCGGGCATGGCAGCAGTTGGCGTATGGCGACCAATTGCTGTTGCTTACCAATCGCTTTGCCGACACCGCCGCCGCCAGTGGTTTGCCGGTGTATGGTCCAGCGATGCCGGTGCGGGCGCTGTGGCTGCAAACGGCGATGCCTTTGCAACTGCTGCGGTTTGCCCCCGACGTGGCGTTTTTTCCCAACTATTTGGCGCCGTTGCTGCCGCTACCGCACATCCCGTATGTGTTGACCGTTCACGACTTGGCGGTGTTTCTGTATCCCGAGACATTTACCTTCAAAAAGAGGGTGTTGCAGCGAGCGGCCTTGCCGTGGCTGGTGCGCAGGGCGGCGACCATCGTGGTGCCATCCGAAAATACCCGCCGTGACTTGCTGCGTCTGCTGCCGACCGATCCGGCCAAAGTGGTGGTCACGCCGCTGGCGGCGCCGCCCGATATCGGGGTCGCGCCCTCAGCCGAACTCGTCGGTCAAGTTCGCCGTGACCTCAAGCTGCCCGAGCGCTACCTGCTTAGCGTCGGCACCTTGGAGCCGCGCAAGAACGTGGTGCGCCTCATTGAAGCCTTTGAGCGGGTAGCGACCGAGTTTGGCGACGTCCAGTTGGTGATCGCAGGCGGCACAGGCTGGCGCGACCAAGACATCCAGCGGGCACTGCGGCGGCCAGAATTGAAAGCGCGCATCGTGTCGGTGGGCTACGTGACGCCGGACCAGCTCAAAGTGCTGTATCATCAAGCGCTTGCCTTGTGCTACCCGTCGCTGTACGAGGGTTTTGGGCTGCCGGTGGTCGAGGCGATGGCCTGCGGGGCGCCGGTGTTGACTTCGCGTGGCTCCAGTCTGGACGAAGTGGCCGGCACCGCCGCGCTGGCGGTCGATCCGCTCGACGTCGGCGCTATTGCCGATGGCATCCGGCGGATCTTGGCCGACCCCGAGCTGCGCCAGCAGATGCGGGTCCAAGGTCTGGCGCGTGCGGGTGAACTCAGTTGGCAGCGCACCGCCGAACAGACCCGTCAGGCGATCACTGCGGTCTTGAGGTAGGCGGGCTGCCAGCTATACTCGATCGCCGAAGTCCGGCATCAAACGCCGGACCGCCGATCTCGTGCTTGCTCAGTGGGTCGCCAAGCTCGCGTCTGCTGCGCGGCCGACTCGCGGCTCCGGTCAAAGGTTGATCTCGAATTTGGCTGACCATCGATAGTTGACTGCCTGCCGACTGCGCCTACCCTACGGTCATGCGCCTGCTTGCCAATCGCCGCCGTTTTTGTTGCTTGTGGGCCGCAATTGCGCTCCTAGTGGGCGCCGGTTGTGATCGCCGACCAGTGGTGCCGACCGTGGCCACTGCGCCCAACGCGGCCGTGGGCCCGGCCAAAGTCTCGGTGGCCGTGCCGACCGCCGTCGTGGCGACACTAGCGGTGGATGCTGCATCGGCGGTCGATCGTGCACCAGGGGTCGATCCTGCCGTGCCAGTCGATCCTGCCGTGCCAGTCGATCCTGCCGTGCCAGTCGATCCTGCCGTGCCAGTCGACCTTGCAGGGGCGGCGACCTCAGGCGACCTCGGCCTGCCAGCTGAAGGGCCCACTGCTGGTCAATTCGGCGCTACCCTGGGTCAAACTAGCCAAAGTATCGGCACCGCCCAAAACGGCCACCTGCAGGGCGGGGTCCTGCTCGACACGAGCTCGTCGCTGCGCATCCTGCCGCAAACCCGGCGCAATGGCATCCATTTTGGCACCGGCGAGCTGGTGCACTTGCTGCAGCGCAGTGCTGAGGCTGTCGCCCGCGATCACCCCGGCAGCGTGTTGCTCGTGGGCAACCTGTCGCGGCAAGACGGCGGCGACATTGGCCCCAGCGTCAGCCACAACAGCGGTCGCGACGTCGATGTGCTGTTTTACGCGGTCGACCGCTTAGGCCGGGGTCGCCAACCGCCCAACTTTTGCCACTACGCCAGCGATGGCATTGCCGACGGGCCGGCCACCGATGCCGGTCAGTATGAGTTCGACGCCGAGCGCAATTGGGCCCTAGTGCGCAATTGGCTCACCGACCCGGCAGTGGTGGTGCAGTGGATTTTTGTCGCCGCCCATTTGCGCAATCCGATGCTCGACTTTGCGCTGCGCCACCACGAACCGGAGTCGCTGCGCTTGCGGGCGGCGCGGGTGTTGGTGCAGCCGCGCGACTCCAGCCCGCACGCCGATCATTTTCACTTGCGCATTGCCTGTTCAGCCGGCGACAAGCCCGCTTGCGTCGATGGGGGAGTGGCGACCACCGCTGCCCGCGATGCCCAAGTCGACGCGCTGCTGCAGATGTACCATCAGGGCAGCCCAGCCGAACAACGCTACGCCCGCGAGCTGCTCAACCTAGGCCCCGACGCTAACTTCGCGCAATTGCCGCCGATTGAGGGGATTGACTAGCAAAGCGATCCGAACAAATCTGACCGAGGCTGTGGCCTACGGGCAGAATTTGGCCTTGTCGTCACAGCAGTCGCCACTAGACTGACAAACGTCGTCGCACCAACACGTATCGCCTTTGGCGTCCTTGCTCGAATCGTCGCAGTGGCCCTCGCAGCCGATCGCCGCCACAGTGCAGTCCTTGGGGCAGGTCGACAAGGTCTCGCCCGCCTCGCATTTACCGTTGCCGCACACCGGTTTGGGGCAGTCGCCGCAATCTTTGGCGCACGACGTGCACGTTTCGCTGGCGGCCTCGCACTTGCTGTCGCCGCACACTGGTTTGGGGCAGTCGCCGCAGTCTTTGGCGCACGTACTGCAGGTTTCTTTGCCAACACACATGCCGTCGCCACAGGTCGGCTTGGGGCAGGGGCCGCCGGCGCATTTGGCGCAGGCCTGAAAGCACAGGCTGTCGAAACTGCCTGTACAGCAAAAACTATCCGCCTTGCAGGTGCAGGCGTAGTCGCCACACTTGCCACAGTCGGTCGGGCACACGCCGCAGTGCTCATTGCCTTCGCATTTGCCGTCGCCGCATTTGGGCGGGGCGGGATCGCCGCAACCTCCGCAGTCTTTGGGACACGAGCCACAGGTTTCGGGTGCCGTGCACACCGCGTCGCCGCATTTGCCGGCATTGCAGCTTTTGCAGGCGCTCTGGCAGGTGGTGTCCCACGCCGTTTTGCAGCAGTACGGGTCCTTGGCGCACGCACAGGCTTCGCACGGATTATCCTTGCAGCCCGGGGCCTTGCTGGTGGTGCACGCATCCTTGCAGGCTCCACAATCCTTGCCGCAATTGCCGCACGTTTCACCGGCGACGGGGTCGCATTTGCTGTCGCCGCAGGTCGGCAGGCCGGCGGTACACGTCACGGTCAGCGTTGCGGTGCCGGTGCCCATGCTGTCAACGATCAGCAGGCGCGGCTTGCCTGGCTGCAGGCCGAGCAGCAGTTTGGGTCCGGCGCTCATGCACTTACCGGGTAAGCACAAGCCTGCAGCATTGGGGCTCAGGTCCAAGACTGTCCACGATGCGGCCGCCGCCAACTCGATGGCGGCGACTTGGGTGGTGTCCGTAGCCAAACTGAAGGCTTTTTCGCCGCCACTCCATTTGGCCGCCGTGCAGCTGTAGACCCCCATTTTGGAAGCGCCCATGGTGGCGGCGTCGAACGAAACCTTGTCGCCACACTTGAGCGCGGCGGCGTTGCACGGCGCTGGCAGGCACGGCGAGGTGTATTGGCAGGCGCCCATGCCGCAGCTGCCGGTTCCGCCGCAGGCGCCGGTCGCGGTGCACGCGGACTTGTCGGCGGCGGCGGCGACCACGCAGGTGCCCGTCGCGCATTGGGCGGACACGCACGGGCCCATGACCAGCGCCTTGCATTCCGCGTCTGTTTTGCAGGCAAACGGTGGCTTACTGACATCGCCGGCACCGGTATCGCCGACACCGGTATCGCCAGCACCGGTATCGCCAGCACCGTCCACGCCACCAACGTCCACGCTGCCATCGGCGGGCTTGGCGTCGCCAGCACTGTCGACCCCGATCGCCCCGTCGCCGCCGACCGTTGCGTCTGCAGTGGCGCCGCTGTCGGTGGTGGCGGTGGTATCAACTGCAGCGGTCGTTTCGGCACCTGCGCCGGCAGAGTCGCTTCCGGTCGTGTCTGTGCCGCCACCGGTGCCGGCCGGCGCCGTTGAACCGCCGCCCGTACAGCCAGCGCTAGTTAGGGCGACCGCCGCGGCGAGTAGCACCAAAAATGCCTTGGTATTCACTATGGTAAGCATTGAGAACTTCCTCTTGGTTGGCTCCGCTCAAGCGCGGCAGCATGTCACTTTGGGCTGTCGCCGTCGAGCGCAGTGGGCGACCGCTGCGGAAACACCCCAGCCAACGCATCCTGAGCAATTTTCTTGGCCTGCGGGGCAAAATCGGCGCGCAGCATCCACTGCAAAAACCCGCGGTCGGATTGAGCAACGCGCTGCAACGACTGACCCTTTTGCTTGGTGCCAAAGTTGAACACCACTTGGCCATCCTGCCACACAAAACGGCCCTCGGGGTCGACCGCATTGGGATCCACCGGATGCAAGTGCGCGTGCAGCTCGGCGATGCTGGTGGGCAAGTCGGGGTAGCGCTGCAGTTGACCGCTGAGCACGTCGATGGTCGCTAGCACGTCCGCCTGCGCGCTGTGGGCCCCGACCAACTCGCGACCGCAGTAGAACTGCACCGCTGCGCTCAAGTCGCGCCGTTCGCGGGCGCTGAAAATAGTGTAGGCGTCGATGATTTTGCACTCAGCATCGGGAAATGCGATTTGACAACGGCCAAATTCGGAGCGCAACATCTTGATATCAAAGCGTTCAATGTTGTAACCGCCCAGATCACAGCCGCTAAGCAACTCGATCAAACCGCGGGCAATTTGGCCAAAGCGCGGGCAATCCTGCACATCGGCGTCGGTAATGCCGTGCACCGCGGTGGCCCCGGCTGGAATCGGCATGCCAGGGTGAATCCGCCGCGTCTTAGTCGTGCGATCGCCGTTTGGGTGCAGCGTAATCACGCAGATTTCGACGATGCGATCGTGTTCGACGTCAAGACCGGTGGTCTCTAAGTCAAAAAACGCGAGCGGTCGTTGCAGGTCTAAGGTGCGCATGGGCCAATTCTCCGCGGGCAAGCAGACTGGAGTCAACCGCTGCCCGACCGGTCAGGAGCCTGTCGGAAATCAAACGAAGTTTGAATGTCTATCCGGCTATACACAATGAATCTATTACGATCTGACAGTCTCGTCGCCATTGAGATAGTCTCAACTGTCCAAGACCTGCCCGCAGTATTTGTCCAAGACCTGCCCGGAGTATTTGTCCAAGACCTGCCCGGAGTAAATCCGTTCAGTTTTAGACAGTTGACGCCGTCTAGCCAGGCGGAGCTAGCAGCAAGTCGGAATACTCCGACTCGCAGCTAGCCTTTACTTTCTCCGACAAACTGGTCGTCTTTATCGCGGAAAAGATAGTTGAAGCTGGTCAAACTGCCATAGCAGCCGGTGATATACTGTTGCAACTGCACTTTTTCGCCGTCCGCCAGTTTATCGCAGCTGTTAATTTTTTGCTCGAGTAAGCGCAACTTGTCGCGAATACTAATGACTTTTCGAAACAACACATCGACTTCCATCTCTTTGCTCTGCAACTCCGCATTGGCGGGCTGCACGATCAGCTTGCCGCCACGGTAGCGCGCGTGCATCGGAGTCGGCGCAGTACCGAGCACCTGATCCATGGCGTCATCGAGCACGTCAGCCAGCAGAGCACGAAATTCGCGGCGGGTCATGCCGCCGCCCTCGCCGTCTAAGGTCAGCGGCAACTCTTGGGAATCAAAGGCCGCCGTCTTGTCGTCTTGGTCGGTGTCAATCCGCACCATACGCAGCCGTTCAGTCTGGGTGCGCGCCGACACCTGAGTAGCCCGCGTCTGGTCCATGCGCCGGGCATTGTCCCGTTGCCGCGGTGACAGGTCGCCATCGGCGGGAATCGGGGTGCCCGGCGTCACCCGGTTGCGCTGCATGTGGTACTCAGGGCACCCGTATTCGTGGGCTTGCACGGTCGGATGGGTCGGTCGGCCCTGACACTCGCCCTGAGTCCGCCCATTGCGATCGGTGTGGTTGGGGACGAAATGGCGGCAGGAGCCGCAGCGATTGTAGACTTCCGTCAACTCGGTCATTGTGTTTCCTCGGCGCCAGCGAGCCGATCAACGGCGACTCGCTTCAGTAGTGTTGCCGGTGGTTGCCGGTGGTTGCCGGTGGTTGCCGGTGGTGGTGGGCCGCGCAACCCGAGTCACTGTTTTGGCCACAATGCCTAAACAACTCAGCAATTTTCGTACCTATGCGGGTGGCGGGTCCGCACCATCGCCCTAGGAGCCTGTCGGAAATCAATCGGTTGTGAAATGTCGATCAGGTTATACACAATGAATCTATTACGATCCAACAGGCTCCTAGCCAGTCAACTATTCTCAACTGTCCGAGAACTGCCCGGAGTGAATCCGTGCAGTTTCGGACAGTTGTCGCCGTCTAGCCAGACGGGGCTGGGAGCGAGTCGGAATACTCCGACACGCTCCTAGTGGCCAGACCAATTAACGCCAACCCGAATAAATTCCCCAACAAGACCGGAGCGGCCTGACGCCCCGGGCGCAGGCTCGCGACCCACGCAACAAGCTGTGGCCAGACCAATTAACGCCAACCCGAATAAATTCCCCAACAAGACCGGAGCGGCCTGACGCCCCGGGCGCAGGCTCGCGACCCACGCAACAAGCAAGGACACGCCGGGCAAATGACATTTGCGCGGCTCTCTACGGGGGACTGAGCGCGGGCTGTGCCGGTCCGCCGGCACTGGCCCGCGAAGTAGCGACGCCACTGAGGTAACCGCTGGCCTGCCGCTCCAAAGTGACGTTGCGAAACCGAGCTTTGGCTTTGTACAGGTACAGGCCAAACAGTGAATAGCGGTCGCGATCGGTGCGGGCCTTGAGCACTTCACGCTCGCCCACCCACAAGGTCAGCACCCGATCGACGACGCTGACCTTGACCGTGACCCACTCGGCCACTGGCACCTCGGCGTAGGCTTGAATCACCGGCTCGATTTGGCTGGCCGACCACGCCCGCCGCAACATCACCACATCGCGTGAAAATTCAATGAGGTAGTAGTACGGGTACTCGCCGTGAAAATTATTGCCCAAAATCAGACCGGCGGTGCCGCGCTGTAAGTTGACGTCGACACTGTAGGTCAGGGCCTGTGCGGGAATTTCGTTCTTTATCAGATAGTTGTAGTTGCGATCGCCGGTACCTGCGATCTCACCATTGGCGGCGCGCCATTGCCCGCCCTCGTGAATCGTCCAGTCGTCGACGGTGTCACCGGCAAACAGGGCGACTTTGCCGGGCCGCGGCTGGGCGAGTTGCAATAAATACACGCGCCAAGCTTCGTCTAACTGGGTCAGATCGTCGCCAAAGGCAGCCTTAAACGCGACCACGCCGTCTTCGCCAGCCTTAATCCGGCGAAAAAACTGGGCCATCTTGGGGCGATTACTCGGATTTGACAGCAGAAACTGCAGCAACCCCCACGCTTCGGCGTAGTAAATGTTCATCGAAGCGCCTGAAAACCGCTCGGCCGGGGCCTTGAGCAGCGAGGCCATGTCGATGAACATGCTTGAGGCTAACGCATTGTAAAGATAGGCTAACTTGCCATTGTTGAGCGCGGGCACTTTGACCTTGCCGGCGTGCAACTCAAACGAGCCCAAGTATTCGGCCATGCCCTCGTCAAACCACACCGGCCAGTGGCGCCGGGTGTAGCGAGTGAAGTTGTGGTCGGCAAACTGCTCGCCCATCATAGCGTGGACAAGCTCATGAAAATACAACTGCATCGAGTTGTTGTAGCGATAGGTCACCACGGTGCGCATCCCACCGTCGTAAAATCCGCCGTTGTTGACCAGGCCGGGGGCGTGCTCGCGGGCGTAGTCTTGGTAGCGCTCCTGCGACTCAAATACATAAATTTGAACAGGTTTTGGGGTAGCCTGTACATCGAGTATCTGGGCCATCTCGGCATGGGCTTGGGCCAAGAACGAGTCGAGGCGCTCCATCAATTCCGTAGCGTAGTCCGCGCGGGTGTCGGTCCACAGCACCGCAGTCTTGCCTTCGTAGCGCCGCAACGCGGCCCGCGACACCGGTCCAGCGGCTTCAAACGGGGCCACGGTGCCGGAGCCAGCGGCAAAAGCACTTTCGCCATCGCGATCGCGGCCTTCGCTCAGCCCAGTCCAGCCAATGGGGCCGACAACACCAACGTGGCCGTGGGCGGCAACCGAGTGCTCCTTGGATGCAGCTTGCTGGTTCGAATCGAGCTCGAGGTCGGCGGTGCCAGCGATCGCTGCGGGTGCTGATGGCGCGAGGTCGGCACCAGTCGTTGCCGGTTGGCCTGCGCCAGTCGCGGCGGGCTTGCCAGCACCAGCGGGCGCTCGTGGCCCTATCGAACTGGGCGCTTGTGGCCCCATCGAGCTGGTGAGGGGGGCTTTGCGCGAATACACAGAACCGGCGGCCAGTGCGGCGGCGCACAGCCCAATCAGGGCAAAGGCGACCAGCAAGTCGACCAACGAAAAGCCAGTCGCACCCGGCAACCCAAAGCCTAGGCCCGCAGCGGGCGCTGGTGTGCAAATGGGCTTGGCCGTCAAAACTGCTCCGCCGCGTCGGTAGGCTGCCGATGCTCCCAGAGTGTAGAGGCGGGGGCTACAGGGGTCAAACCGTTACCTTGCGACGGCGGGGGCGGCGGCCGTTTTGCGGACAATGGGCGCAGGTGCCGCTGGCCTAGGAGCGTGTCGGAGTATTCCGACTCGCTCTTAGCGCCGTCTGGCTAGACGGCGGCAACTGTCCGAAACTGCACGGATTCACTCCGGGCAGTTCTCCGACAGCTGAGAATAGTTGACTGGCTAGGAGCCTGTTGGATCGTACTAGATTCATTGTGTATAACCTGATAGACATTTCACAACCGATTGATTTCCGACAGGCTCCTAGACGAGCGGGGCGGTGGCGCTGGCGGCGGCTGCGAGGCTGGCGACACTAGGGCAAAATACTCGCCAGCTTTGGGAAGGCGAAAACGCACCATCGCCCTAAAATTATGAATGTAATCGCTAGCCACCCACGCAGCATACGACTGCAACGGCATCACATGGTAAATGTAGTCAAAATTGTGATTCCAAGTGCCTATGGTGCGCAACAGCACGGCGTGGTCGTCGATGGGCAGGCTCGCAATATTGCTGCGAAACTGCGGCGTGTAGTTCCAGTAGCCTTCGGCATTGGACAGATACAGGCTGCGCACCGTCAAGCCCATTTGCCGGGTTTGCTGACCGATCTGGGCGATGGCGCCCTGCAGCAGCAGGTCCGCGCGCAGTGAGCGAATGCGCCCGGCCAGCTCCAGTTGCCGCAACCACGTGTAGGTGGCGTCATCGGTCAAAAAGCTCGCCACCTTGGCTTTGGTAAAATTGGCGGTCACCCGCAGCAGACGGCGTTCGATTTTGGAACGAGCCTGGCCAAACAGCTTGAGGTGGGCGGCGAGATCGGCTCGCTGGCTCAAGTGCTTGCGGATCAGTTCTTTGGAAGTGACGACGTGGTCGGCGCGCCACAGCGGCATGAATTCGCGGCGGTCGGCAGTGGCAGCGAAGAACGCCCGATAAATACGTTGCAACATCACTACATCGGCATCGTAATCGACCAGCCAGGCCACTTCTGGCCGGGTCATCCCCATCAACAGGTAGGCTTGATCCGAACCCACGCCGACATAGGCACCGCCGATAGGCTTCAGATGGGCGGCAAATAGCTCCAAGTGCCATTCGTTGCTGGCCCAATAGTGCTTGCCGAACAGGCTGGCATTGTTGCCGAGCAGCATTTTGGGCGCTGGATCCTCGGCCACGGCTTGCAACAGCGTTTGCTGGCTGGCCGGCAACGGCAGCACCTCGGCGGCGGCAGGTACGGCGACCAAGCCCAAGCAGATCGCGACACTCAAGGCGCAACGGCAAAGCCAAAGGGCAGGGGTCGCCGGGACCTGAGGACCCGGGCACCGATTACTCGATCGATCCGCGATCGGAACGGAGCGTGCAGGCGGCTTGAAAAGCCGCGAGTTAGCGACCCACCAACTCAGCAATAGGCCGCAGGGCGAAATCGACTTGATGTTGCACGGGCCGTGAGCGGCAGTTTGCACGGAGTTGAGCGGATTTGAAGGCAATGGCACTGGCAACTCGAATGGCACTAGCCACTCAAAAGGTGGGACCGCGGCGACACAGCGCGCGGTTGCCCGGCGCGGCAGGCTAACAGCGGTCGGTAATCCGATCAATTTTGTGGGTATTTTGGGGCTGCCGCCCAGGTCAGGCTCAACGATCGCTCTACCTTTGGTCGGCAAGTCCGGCCCAACGGTGGTAGGGTATCGGTTACGCCCAATACGCAGTGGCTGGCAGGTTGAGTTCAGCGGGGTGGCGAGGATGTGTTCAGTCAGGATCGTGCGCGCGCAAAAGCGCATAGTCGCAGCTGTGGCTGTAGGTGTGGTGATTTGTGGCGCTCGCTGCGGGACCACAGCGGCCACCGCCGACGCCGGGCCGGACGCTGCCGATAGCGCGATGCAGGTTGCAGTGGACGCTGCAAGCGCGGACGGCCCGCCCAGCGACGGCAATCGCAGTGCAGCGACCTGCCTGCGGGTGGCCACTGCAATCGCGACGGGCAAAGTCGGCGCGCCGGATCTGGCGGAGTTGAGCGGTCTGGCCGCGAGTGTGGCCCAAGCCAACCTGCTGTGGACTCACAACGACAGCGACAAGCCGCCACGGGTGTTTGCCATCGACGGCCAAGCGCAATTGCGCGCGGTAGTCTTGCTGCCTACGGCCACGGTGGTCGATTGGGAAGACATCGGCATCGGCCCGGCCGCTGACAGCACCGCGACCCAACTGTTTGTGGCGGATATCGGCGACAATCTGGCTAACCGCAAGACGATTACCGTGTATCGCTTCGCCGAACCCAAAGTGGCTGGGCAAGGTGCGGTGGCGGTGCACACAGTGAACCAAGTCGCAGTGGTGGCTTTGGCCTATCCCGATGGCGCCCACGACGCTGAGGCCCTGCTGGTCGACGCCATCACTGGCGACCTTTACCTCGCCACCAAGGCGGCCAATGGCAAGACCAAGGTGTACCGCGCCGCTGCGCCGCACAGCCTGACCGCGGTCAACGCCTTGGAAAAAATCGCCCAGTTGCAGTTTGGCAGCGCGCCGCTGCTTGGGGTCGGCGCCGGAGCGGGCGACAAAGAAGTGACTGGCGGCGCCGTACGGACCGATGGCGGTGCGGTGGTGTTGCGGACCAAGTCAACGGCGTTTTGGTGGGCGCGGGCGCCACAAAGTGGCATTGCTGAAGCGTTTTTGGCACCGACCTGCGCGATTGCGCTGCCCGCTGAAATCCAGGGCGAGGGCATTGCCTTTGCGGCCGATGGCAGTCTGTGGACCATCAGCGAAGGGGCGTCGGCGCAACTGTGGCGGTTGCCGCTCCAGTAGGCGCCCACGGCCTATGCGGGCAGCGGAACATTTGCGGGCTGGCCACAATTTGGTATGCATCGGCAGGGTGTCGGCGTGCACTGCCCGTGTCCGGTCGCCGTCGATTGAGTCTACTTGTGTGTATTCAAGCTGGTGCGCCGGCCGGCGCGTGGGCATTTGCTGGAGCTGGCGCATTTACCGGCAGGCCGCCCGCTGATATCCGTTATTTCATTGAGGAATTTCTTGGCCATTGGCACCGAGCCGCCGGGTCAATTGGAGGTTTGTTTTGAAGTGTAGTTGCCCCTCTGTATCGAGCCCAATGGCAGCCTGTCTGCGTTCTGTGGCTTTATTTTGCACTGTTGTGGTCGCTGCGTGCGGCAGCGAAACGCCGGCATCTACCGCCGATGCGGCGACAGCGACAGTCGACGCCGCCGGGGTCGCCGATGGCGCTGGGGCCGCCGATGGCGCAGCCCAAGCGGATGCCGCAATCGGTGCTGAAACGGCAGCGGTGGGGGCGTGCGCCGTTTCGCCGGCGGTCACGGGCAGTTCGCCGATCGCGATCAACGAAGTGCAAGGCAAATCCGACGACTGGGTTGAACTGGTCAACACCGGCAGCGAAGCCGTCAGCTTGGGCGGCATGGTCCTGACGGACAAGGGCAGCGACGGTTGCCCCAAGATCGCCTCAGGCCTGACTTTTCCTGCTGCAGCAACGCTCGCGGCCGGCGCCCGCTTGCTGGTGGTAGGCAAGAAAAGTCCGCTTCCGGGACAGCAAACCGACTGCTTGGCAATCGGACCCAAGACCTGCTGGCACATGGCATTTAAGGTCAGTGCCAGCGGCGGCGATGGGATATTTTTGATCGCCAACAAGCAAGTCGTGTCGGCAGTCGCGGTGCCAGCCACTACGCTGACGGATACGGCGGCCTGGGGACGAATTCCCGATGGTACGGGCGCATTTACCGCGACGGTGCCGACGCCCGGTGAGGCCAATAAGAAGTAGCTCAAGCGGGCAGTCAGCCAACTGACTTGCCACCGAAATTAGGGCTCGTGAAAAAATAACTCGATCGATCCGCGACTGGAACGGAGCGTCGAGTCGGCTTGCAAAGCCGCGAGTTAGCGACCGACCAAGCAAGCACTGGGCCGGGGTGCAAAATCGACTTGATTTTGCACGGGCCCTTACCCAGCGTGCCCGTCACCTACACTTTTTCATACTTCCAGATCGCACCTTCATCCCTGCAGATCGGACAGGGCCCGCGCCAGTTGCGTTACGCTAAAATCAATGTGCCCGGCGTCCACAATCAGGGGCGGGGTCAACCGCACCACGTCGCTGCCAGCCAGCGACACCAGCAAGCCGTGGTGGCGGCACTGGGCAATGACGGCCGCCACGTCGCCGGTCAGCTGTACGCCGCACATCAAGCCGCGGCCGCGAATGTCGCGCACGCGCTCGCAACCGGCCAGCACCGAGCGCAGCTGGCTCAACAAGTAGGCGCCCATGTGGGCCGCTTGGGCCACCAAGCCGTCGCGGTCGATCACCCCTAACACCACCCGGCCCACATACGTGACCAAGGCGTTGCCGCCAAAAGTGGTGGCATGGGTGCCCGGTTGCAAAGCCTGAGCGACATGGTCTTGGACCACCACCGCCCCGACCGGAATGCCGCCGCCTAGGGCCTTGGCCAGCCAAATCAAATCGGGGGCAATGCCTTCTTGTTCAAAGGCAAACAGGGTGCCGGTGCGGCCCAAGCCAGTTTGCACTTCGTCCAGCCCCAACAGCACGCCGCGTTCCGTACACAGCTGACGCAACTGCCGAAAGAAACCCGCCGGGGGCAAGCACACCCCGCCTTCGCCCTGCACCACTTCAATCAGCACCGCGCCGACGGTCTCATCCAGCTGGGCCTCGATGCTGGCCAAATTGCCAAATTCGGCATAGCGAAAGCCGGGCACCAACGGCTCAAAGCCGTCTTGGTACTTGGGTTGCGCTGTCGCCGACATCGCGGCATAGGTGCGCCCGTGAAACGAACCTTTGACGGTGACGATGCCCGGCCGCGGTTGATTGCGGACCCGACTGTGGTAGCGGCGCACCAACTTGACCGCTGCCTCAGTGCCTTCGCCGCCCGAGTTGCAAAAGAACGCCCGCGCTTGGACTTGGGTGGCGGAGCAGGCGAGCACGGCCGCCTCAAACCGCTGGCACAGTTCAGCGGCCAACGGCACCGCATGTTCGTTATGCCAATAATTAGACTGGTGAATCAGGCGCCCAGCCTGCGCAGCGATCGCCGCCACCAGATCGGGATGATTGTGGCCCAAACCGTTGACTGCAACGCCGGCCGAAAAATCGAGGTAGCGCGTGCCGTCTTGAGCGATATTCCACGGACCGTCGCCGCGAGCAAACACGATCGGGCAATTCTTGTACGACGGCGTCAAGTAGCGACCGGCGCCAGCGACAATCGCCTGGGTAGTCCACGGCGCGGGGGTCAACGGACAACTGGCGACGGCAACGGGCATGCGGGCAGAATCGGCGGCCATGCAATTGGACTCTTGTGCGCAGGGTGCGCGCAGGCAAGGATAGCGCCACGCAACAGCAATCGCTATTGGCACCAAGGTTTTCTTGACGTCATGCCTGCAGCCTTCTAGCCTTGGCCGCCAAAGGCTGCGCGCCCTGCCCCGACAGGCAGAGTGCAGTAGCTTGATAAGGCGACGTTTTTTCGCCAAAGGTTTCTATGGCCGGCAAAACTGCCGTCGGGCTCGATATCGGCACCTCGTCCATCAAGTTGGCGCATCTCAAGGACACGCCCAAGGGCATGCAATTGCTGGCGTTCGACACGATGGTGCTGCCGCCCGACACCATCAAGGACGGGGTCATCCTCAATGCACCCGAGCTTCAGCGGCGGTTGCAAGACCTGTTCGCCAGCAACAAGGTGCGCGAAAGGCGCGTCGCCGTCTCGCTGTCGGGCCACTCGGTCATCATCAAGAAGATCGCGCTGCCCGAAATGAGCGAGCACGAGCTGAGCGAGCAAATTCAATGGGAAGCGGAGCAGTATATTCCCTTTGACATCAAAGACGTTAACGTCGACTACGAGATCATCAATCCGCGCGCCGGTCAGGGCCAGATGGACGTGTTGCTGGTGGCGGCCAAAAAGGCCGTTATCAACGAACTGACCGATGTGGTGCGCGCCGCCAAATTAGATCCTGTCATCGTAGATGTGGATAGCTTTGCCATTTTCAACGCTTTTGAGCTCAATTTCGATGTCCCCAAGGACGAAACCCTGGCGCTGATCAACGTCGGCGCGTCCACCATCAACATCAACGTGGTCGCCGATGGGGCCACTTCGTTCACCCGCGATATTACGGTGGGCGGCAACTTGCTAACCGACGAAATTGCTAAGCAATTTGCAGTTCCGTGGGAAGAAGCCGAGCACATGAAGACGACCTCAGAAACCACGCTGTCGATGTCTGGCGTGTTGCGCGAGGTCCAGCGCATTTCGATGCGGGTGTCGGAAAACCTGATTAACGAAATTCAGCGCTCGCTCGACTTTTTTGCGGCCACAGCGATGAACGCCGACATTAGCGCCATTTACTTGTGCGGCGGTGCGGCGCTGCAAACGGGCCTGATTGAGGGCATCGAGCGGCGGCTGGGGGTGACCGTGCGGGCGCTCAACCCGTTTGGCAATGTGATCGTCGATCCCAAGAAATTTGACGCCCAGTTGTTGCAGCGCATGGCGCCGGTGTCGGCGGTGGCGATCGGGCTAGCGCGCCGGCAGCAGGGAGATCGCTAGATGCTGCTGATGATTCGCATCAATCTGCTGGCGCGGGCCAAGGGCTCGAAGTCGCGGCGCATTGGCCCCCGCCTGCCCGACGTGCCCAACTTGGGCATATTGATTTTCTTGCTGTTTTTGGTGGTAGAGGGCGCCGTATTTTACTTGTGGCAGATGACCGCCAGCGACGCCGCCCGGGCGACTGAAAATCAAGTGCGCCAGCGTGACAAAGAACTCAAAGAACTGGAGAAGAACCGAACCGACATAGCCGCCGCCAAAGTGCATGTGGATAAGCTTAAGAAAAACAAGACGTTGTTTGACGAAATGTTTGCCGACAAGATTGGGCCGGTCAATGCGGTGACCTATTTGGCGTTTATTACCCAGCCGCGCGACGAAGCGACCACAGCTAGCGAAGAACTCAAGGCCATGGAAGCGGCCGGGTGGCGGGTGGCGTGGGACGCCAAGCGAGCGTGGTTCACCAGTTTTCGCGAAATTGCCGGCGAAGTGACGCTGCAAGGCGAAGCGCTCGCCCATGAAGATGTCGCCGAGTTGCAGCGCCGTCTGGAGTCGAGTCCGTTTTTTCGCAGCCCTAAGCTGGTGTACCAAGACGTCAAGAGAGACGAAAAACTTGGGGTTCCTTATGTGGAATTCTCGATTCGGGCCTGGCTGATCTACTTGGTGGAGCCGGCGCCCAATCCCGAGGTGGTAGCCACCGAAGCTGCCGCAGCAGCAGCCGCTGCCGGCGGTGCCGATGGTGGTAGCGCAAACGGCGGCGATGCCAGTGGCGATGGCGAGGGGGATGCCGGAGCAACGCAGGGCGACGCGGGCCCGAGCTCGGCGGGCGGTGATGCGGCCCTGATCGGAGCCAAAGCCCCGCAAATTGTGCTGCCGTCCAGCGCCTCTGCCAGCGACGCCGCAGCCACGCCAGACCGCACTGACGCCAGCGACGCGACTACTGCGCCGACTGATAAGCCAGCCGATGCCGCCGCTGCAGAACCGGATGTGGCCACAGTGCCAGATTCGACGCCGGTGCGAACCGCAGAACCCAAAGGTGAGGCAGCCAAAGCGGCGGCCGCCAGAGAAGAATTGCCGCCCGCCAAAGGCCCACTGCCGCCGGTTGGCACGGCCGCCCCACCGCCGGCTGCCCCCGAATCGGCGGCCCCCCCTTCGGCTAACGAGCCGTAACGCCAAGGAGCATCGTTCATGGACCAGTTCATGAAATTGCCGCCGGCGCAAAAGGCGGCGGTGTTGGCCGGCATCTTGGTGGTGTTGGCGCTGGGGATGTATTTTCTGTTGGTGGACCCTGAGTTGGGCAAAGCCGATGTCAGCAAGGCCAAGCTGCGCAAATTGAGCGCCGACATCGCCGCACTTAAAGAATCGGCGTCGCCTGAGGAACTGGCCAAGGTCCGCAAGCTCAAGGACGAGCTCATTGAGATCGACAAAGAAAATCGCAAGATGCTGCCCAACGGCGTCGACGAAATCCCCGATTTCATCGAAAAAATCCAGCGCGATGCCCTGGCCGCCAATCTGAGTATTCGGCGTTTCGACCGCCTGCAAGAAGAAAGCGAGGATCTGTACAACGCCATCCCGATCAAGATCACGGTGGAGGGAACGGCCAAGGATCTCATCAAGTTCTTGCGCGTCTACGCCGGCAGTGATCGGCGCGTCATCAACATTCGGGAGTTGACGCTGGAAAAGATGACCCCCGATGCGCAAATCGTCAAGAACAAGATCGCGGCGTCTAAGCCGTTAGAACAACAGAAAAAAGACGGCGGCAGCCGCACGCCTGAAGAGTTACTGCTGGAGCAAATCGAGCTGGCACAGGTCATGCGCGACGAATCGAAAGTGCGCGCGACCTTTACCGCTTACGCCTTTGTGTGGACGGACAAGCCCCCGCAGAGCGACGGCCCCAGAAAAGAAAAAGGCAAGAAGCGAAGGACCTAACCATGCTTGGCGCTCATCCGCTCTCGTTGTCATCCACAGCCGTGGCCGATTCTGGCCAAGGCGGTCGCGCGCCCGGTTGGGCACAGGGGCTCATCGCAGCACTGCTGGCACTGAGCGTGGGTGCCTGCGGTGGCGACCCGCCCAAGGCCGAAGGCAAGGAAGCCAAGAAAGAAGCTGCCGCTGCGCCTGGAGCGCCCGGCGAAGCAGCACCGGCAGCGGTAGCCGGAATGGAAAACTACATTGTGCTCGGCGAAAACAAGACGTGGACGCCGATCAAGTCGCTGTTTGACGCCTATGCCATCAAGGAAATCGACGGCGTCACCGATTTTTCGCTCAATAACCTGACGTTTTATATCGAAAAGCCGGTTATTCAAGGAAAATCCTGCCCGCCGGAAAATCCGGACTGTGACAAGAGCACCATCGTCGACAAGGGCGAACCACCCGAGCTGGACGACAGTTGTGCGACCAAAGCACCACTGGAACGCTATGGCCTGATTATCCTGATGTCGGGCATTCCCACCCCCAAAGCGGTGCTGACCGATGCCAGCGGCGCGCAGTGTGAAGTCGTTCGCGGCGACGGCTTGGGCACCGAGGGCGGCCGCGTCACTGCCATTACCCAGTACAAATTGATTGTGAACCAACCCGGCAAAGAAAAGCCGATCGTGCTGTCGATTGCCCCGCCGATTTCGGTGGATGACGCGCTCGCCCAAGAGGCTGAGCCTTTATGACCAGCGCCCGCCAGTTCAAGGGTCAACGCCGCCGCCCGCCAGACGGGTTTTCGCAAGCTGTAAGGGCTCGTAAGGAATTGTCCCAGAATAAGTCATTCTGGGACTGGTTCCGTTTGCGTGCTTTGTTGGTCGCTAAGCTCGCGTCCTGAAAGGCCGACTCGCCGCTCCTGTGTTGCCCAGCTCGATCGCGTTATTTGAGGACATTTCCTAAATGAATAAGTCATTCACCCACCGAGCCCGTTTGCTGACTGGGTGGGTCGCAAGCTCGCGTCTTTGCAGCCGACTCGCCGCTCCGGTCTTTTCGCAGAGCGATCGAGTAATTCTGCTACACGCTGTAAGCAGCAGTGGTCGTGCCGCTGGTGTTCAAGCGCCGTATGCCAAAGTGGGCACTATATTTTTGACAACGCGCGGCCCAGTCCTACGATCGCGCGTTGGCGGCCTTTTGGGCCGGGTCTGTGGCGCTAGGAGCCTGTCGGAAATCAATCGGTTATTGAATGCCTATCAAGTTATACACAATGAATCTATTACGATCCGACCGGCTCATAGCCAGTCAACTATTCTCAACTGTCCGAGAACTGCCCGGAGTGAATCCGTGCAGTTTCGGACAGTTGCCGCCGTCTAGCCAGACGGCGCTACGAGCGAGTCGGAATACTCCGACACGCTCCTAGTGCTGTAGACCATGGAGTCGAACGATGAATGCTTTGACACCTTTACGCCGCGGTTGGCTGCGCAGGACTGTGGGTCTGTGGCTGATGCTGGCGCTGGCGATGCCGGTCCAACCGCTGTTTGCACAGGGCGAACAGGGTATCGGCAACGCGCTGGTTGCGCTCGACGTTCAAGAAGCGCCGCAAACGACCGTGATTACCGTGCGCGGCCAAGTAGCGCCAAGCTTTACCACTTTTCGCTTGGACAAGCCGTCCCGCCTGTTTGTGGATGTCGCCGGTGCCAGCGTCAGCGATCTGGGACCGCCCAAGTATGTCGGCAACGGTGTGGTGCGCCAGATCGAAGTGCAGCCGGTGCGCAAGGGCGCGGTGGCGGTCGGGCGTATTATTGTTACTTTTGAACAAGATGCGCTGTTTCATGTCCGCGCCGATGGCCTGACGATCGTGGTGGTGGTCGATGGCACCGATCGCAAGCTCAACCAAGCCCAAAGCGCGCAAGTGGCGGCCGCGCAACAGGCGGCAAAAACTGCGGCGGCGCGCGAACAGCAGCTGGCCGACGACTTGCGGGCGACCCGTCAACGTGAAGAAGCCGCAGCGGCGGCATCCAAGCAGGCGGCGACCGATCGCGATGCGCTCAAGCAGGAACTGGCTCAGGTTAAATCAGACTTGGTGGCTCAAGATGCGCTGCGCAAGCGCTTGGCGACGGCGGAAACAGCGGCGCAAGCTGCAGCGCTCAAGTTGCGCGAAGAACAGGCGGCGGCCGATGCGCTGCGCGCCGAATTCAACAAGGAACGCGCAAGCTTACAGGCGGTAGTTGCCCAGCGCCAGTCCGAAGAAGCGCGGGTCGAGTTGTTGCGCCAGCGCATCGCCGACTTGCAAAAACAACAAGGCAGCCAGCGCGATGAGCAACTGGTTGTTTTACAAAATGAACTTGACAAGGCCAAAGTTCAGGCTGAGCAATTGCGCGATGAAATGCGCCGGGCCAGTGAGTCGCGCCAAAAGGCCCAAGCCGAAGAAGTGGCCCACCTCAAGAAAGTGCTGGCCGACAAGGATGCTCAGCTGCAAGCTTCGCGCAAGAACGATGACCAAGCGGCGCAGGCGCAACAGCGCCAATTGGAAGCGGATTTACAGGCGGCGCGCGTGCGGTTGAACGACACTGAAATGGCCTTCGATCGGGCCAAGAAGGCCGATGCCGAGCGGCAAATGGCTGAAGGCAAATGGAAAGCAGCCGAAGCTCGCTACCAAGAGAGTGAACGCAAGTTGGCCCAATCCCAGGCCCAACTGGCGACGGTGCAAAAAGAAAAGGCTGATCTGGAAAAAGAGCGCGCCACGGCTGCGGCCCGCGCGGAGCAAGTCCAGCGCCTGTTGGGTGAACGCGAGACGCAACTGGAAAATCTGCAAGTCGCCCTCAAGAACCGCGAAACGGCGCTGGCCTCTGAACTGGCTCAGGCCAAGGCCAAAGAACTGCAGGCGGCCAAGCTGGGCCAACAGGCAGAAGCGAGCGTCGCGGCCAAAGCGCGAGCGGAGATTGAGGCCCGCCAGGTCCAACTGCGCCAAGAACTGGGCGCACGCGAAACGGCGCTGCAAGCGGCCCGCGCTGAAGCCGATCGCAATGCCAAAGCCAAGACTTCTGCCGAGCAAGAGGCGGAAAAGCTGCGCCAAGTGGTGGCCCAGCGCGAGGCTGCGTTGGCCCAACTGGCAGCGCGCTCCGATGCGGCGTCGCAGCGCCAAATGGCCGAGGCGCAGGCCAAAGTGGAAGCGGCCCGGCAACAACTGCAAGCGCAGGTTGGCGAGCGCGATGCGCAACTGGCTCAACTGCAACGCAAAGTGCAGCAAGACCTCGGCAAGGTCAAGCAAGATCTGGACGCCGTTCAACAGCAACTCGCGGCTGCACAGGCTCGGGCGGCCGGCTTGGAGCAGGACAAAGCTACGCTCGAACGCGAGCGCGGCGCGGCGACGGCGCGAGCAGCTGGCTTGGAGCAAGACAAGGCCAAGCTGGAGCGCGAACGCGGGGTGGCGACAGCGCGGGCAGCTGGCTTGGAGCAAGACAAGGCCAAGCTGGAATTGGAGCGAGTTGCCGCCGCGGCGCGGGCCGAACAAGTCCAGCAACTGCTCAAGGACCGCGA
>SHZD01000272.1 GCA_009692465.1 Myxococcales bacterium | reverse complement strand
ATCCTCAAGCTGCGCATCACCGAATTCACGGGCCAGACTTTCGTTCGCCAAACTCTGTTGCGGCTTTTTCATGGCGACGTTAGATCGCAACGGCCATGCCATGTCAAGATGCCTGCTGGCAATTTCAAGGTTGTGTAGAATCTTGAGACTCGCGTACGTCGCTGGCAGAAAAGCTCCTTGTTCCTTGATCTGCATCCCAAATCGGGGGCCGAGGAGAATTTCGATGGGGAATCTTGGTGTCCCAGTCTTGGGCGCGTAGCTCACCACAAACTTCGTCTGGCCCGCCTTGAACTTGAGCGGGTTGCCGACACTGATCGGCGGCGGTTTTGCTACTAAGGGCGCGTGCAAGAATTACTCGATCGATCCCCGATAGGACCGGAGCGTCGAGTCGGCTTGCAAAGCCGCGAGTTAGCGACCCACCAAGCAAGCAATGGGCCAGGGTGCAAAATCGACTTGATTTTGCACGGGCCCTAACGCGGCCAAAAGCGTTTGGTTGACCGTGAACACTTCGGTGACGCTAGCCGCCATCTCGATGGACTGGATAGAGGCCACGAAGTTGGGTTCGCCGCAGTTGGTTAGCACTACCGTCTTGGTGGCTGGCGGGCCGCCCACGGTCACGCTGCCAAAGTCGCTGCCAGTGGGCGAAGTGAGCGTTAGGCACCCGATGCCGACGTAGACAGGCGCATTGCCGGCGGTGACCGCCAATTTCACGCACAGCGGCTTGCCTGCGTCGTTGGGATCGCCGCGCAGGAGTACGCACAGCGTAGTTGTCGCGCCGCTACTGTCCATGTGCGCGTAGTCGATGGTAAAACTGTCTTCGGCAAACCAGCCTCTGGCGGGATCCGCCAGCTGCGCCGGCACCAGCGTGTTCCACTTGCCCGTGCGCGGGGCACAAGCGCTGCCACTGGCGCCGCAAGAAAAATCGGAATCTAGGTTCGCACCAAGCTGCACATCGTCAATGACCAAGGGCCCGGCGCTGCCGACCGGCGCCACGTTCTGGATCCGAAACACCCATTGCGCAGTCTTGCCCGCTGGCCAGCCGCTGGCGTCGAACTGGACCACCTCTGCGGCCGCCTAGGAGCGTGTCGGAATACTCCGACACGCTCCTAGGTTGTGGGTTTGCGGCAGTCGGGTCAAGCGTGGCCACCTTGGCCTAATGGTGCGAAAGGCGGGGCTGCGCTGAGTTCTGCGCCCAAGCCCAACCAGTGCTGGAGGCTCTAACCGGCTAGTTCTTCTGGCAATACAGCAACTGCACAAAAGGCGCATTGGTCCCAGCGACCGTGCCCGCGTCCACAATCGAGACATTGGTCTTCGAGTTGCCACTATTGAGTTGATACACCTGGCTGTCCTCGCTCGCCGTCGCTCCAGTGCCGCCATCGGGCACCGAGTCCGAGTCCATGCCCACCGTGTGGGTGTGGCCGGGGTCGGTGACAGTGTGGGTGTGCTTGCCGGTCGCGCGGTTTTCCTGATCGGTCAACGCCGCACCGACTTGAGCCCCCAACTTGCCGCCGCTGGGCAGGCCCACCACCGCCCGGCCTTGGGCCAGGGTGAACTCGCTCCAGCCCTGCGGGCACAGCGGCAGGTTGAAGGCCATGACCGCGCCACTGGGCACCAGCAGCTTGGCGGCGTTGCCGGTAATCGCCCCGTTGACCACGAGGTCACCGTTGACCTGGACCTTATTGGTCGCCAGCGTCTTGACCGTTACTGAATACGCTTCGACTTTTCCGTCCGGATTGACAGTCCCTTTGGCCAGATCGGCGACCACGATGCTCCAGTTGCCCTTGGCGTTCTTGCCGACCCACGCCGCGAGAAACGGGTTGGTGCCGCTGACTAGGCTTGACGTCAGCTTGGTACCGGTGGATTCGCCATTGTAGACGGTGGCCTTCTGGCCGACGGGGTCGTACAGGTCGATGCGTACCTTGGACACGTCGCTATTGGTCAGGACGACCTGGACGGTGAGTTCAAAGGCGATGCCGACATCGGGGACGCTGATGATATCGGACACGCCCGCGCCAAACAAGTCCGGAATGGGCAAGGGCGTGGCGGCGGACACCGTCACTTCAGTAAAGAAATTCGACAGCACGCCGTTCGACACTTTCTCCAGTCCATCATTGGGCAGTTCTTTGGCCAGCAAGCTGGCGGGGCCGCAATCCAAGCTGCCGTCGGCTTTAACCCCTTTGACGAACAAGCCCGTGCCGCACGCCGACGCCAGCTTGACAGCCGGCGGCACATCCTTGAGGTCGGCAAAACTGCCGCTGCCCGCGACCTTGGCCAGGGCGTTGGCCTTGACATAGTTCTGCAGATCCACAGCTTTGGCGTAGTTGCTCAGTTCGGTTGTTTTGGCGTAGCTGCCCAGGTCGGCCAACTTGGCGTAGCTGAAAAGGTCCGTCGCTTTGGCATACCCATCCAGATCGCTGGCCTTGGCGTACCCTTGTAGCGCGTTGGCAGCCAAGTGGCCCGCCTCGATGCAACCAGAACACGCCAACGCCTCTGCCTGTGCCGCGCGGCCGGCAAACAGAACGCTGTGCACGGGCATGCGCGGCAATTCCGGATCGGCGCCTACTTGCAGGCCGATCCACAGCTTGGCCTTGGCGACCTTGTCCAATGGAACCGGGCTGCCAGCGCCGATTTGGGCGGCAAAGCGCCCGCCGCTGACTTCAAGGTCGATTGGCGCATCGACCCACAACGGTACCCCCGCTTTGGGGTCGTCATACAGTGCCCAAGTCGCCGAGTACTTGCCATCGGCGGCCGGCCCGCCGCCCGCCGAAAATAGGCCGCCTTCGACCGCGATGGTGGCCGGGACTGTGGCCGCGGCTGTCCCGGCGCCCGCGAACAACCAAACGGCGCCTGCGCATAACCAGACGGCGCCTGCCGAACTGTGGTAAAGCGTGGCAACACCGGTGAATGGATGAAGCATGGGAGTTCCAACCCGACCTGCACGGCGCGGCGTGCAAGCGGCGCAAACTAGCGACTTGGCGCAGGGTTGGCAAATCGCTCGCAGCAGCACGTCAAGGTCTTTGACGCGGCACCCTCAACGCTTCGCCCCGCGCTGGGCCCCAATCGGCGCGCGTTTACCCAAATTCCCCACGAACTTTTCTCCGGACCCCCGATTGGGGTTGCAAATCAAGGAGAAGTGAAGCCCGGAGCGGAGGCGACCTCCTGGGTCGTTGAGCACCGGACTGGAGCGCCGACGCCGAGTTGCGCCGCAAGCGGGGGATCCGGGTTTACGCGAGGCTGCGCGCTGCCTGTCGTGCCCTTGGGCCTGCTTCAGGCCGTCACTGCCCGCCGGCGCCAACGCCAAACGCCCCAGCTTGCGCCGAGCACGGCCACAATGACCGCGCTCACCGCCCAAGCTGTGGGCGGCAGCGCGAGCACCTCGTCCAACAACCGCTGGCCAAAGTACGCCGTCGCCCACAGCGGCAGCGCGTAGCCGACCAGCGAGCCCCAAAAGTGGGTCCAGAAGCCAACGCGCGATATCCCCAAGAACGTATGCAGCGCCATTGGCATCCAGAACACCAGCCGCAACAGCGCGACGGTGGCAAAACCATTGCGCTGCAGCGCTTGGTCGTAGCGCGTTAGCCACGGCGGTATGCGGCGTGCAAGGGCATCGCGGGCCACAAAGCGGGCAAATGAGAAGCCAATGACACTGGCCGCCATAGTGCCGGTCATCGACACTGCAAACGCCGTCGGCCACGGCCAGATGAGCGGTGCCACCCACACGAACACGGTCCCCGGCACCCCAAACGGTTGCAGCGCAGCGTAGGCCAGCACGAAGGCCAGGTAGCCGGCAGGCCCGAGGTCCAGTAGCGCGGCCTTGAAGCGCGCCGGCTCGGTCACCAGTTCAAAGATGCCTGCACGCTGGGCCGCGACCATCCCGAGCGCGACGGCGACGACCACGCCAATGCGGGCAGCAAGCAGCCCGCGTGCAGACAACAGTGCCAAGGACCCTCATCACGTCGGCTGCCTGTTCAGCCCCGACCCGAAAACCGCCAATTGCAGCCGCCAGCGCGTCCGGCGGCACTGCCTAGCCTACCAGACCAGACGGCGCATGACCCGTATCAGCCGACTTGCGCGCAATTGCGGCCAACTCACTCACCCGCTTGACGGCATCGGCACTGGCGCTGATGGCATGTGCACGTGGGACAGCGTTGGGCGGCGAACTGCCTCTCAGCAGCGCTGCGCCGCCACTCTGTCGTCACGATCAGCCGCCAGTTTTCCAGTATTTTTAAAGCATTGGACGCATCTGTCCCCACCACCGCCAGCAATCACCAAGGCCCAGCCTCGGTAACGTCGGCCAAAGCTGCGCCGCCGCCTGATTCCACCGCCTGCCCACCTACCGAAAACACGCATCCACCTCACAGGCCAGCCACGGCAACCCCAGCGCATCGTGTAGCACTTGGCGCGCCCGCTCGCCAAACGCGGCATCGCCAGTACAAGTCGCCGCCCAGCCCCGACAGCGGGTGCTGCCGCCAGGCCGCTGAGGCGTGTAGTGGGTCACCACCAGTAGCCAATCGCCGGCTCGCGGACCGTTGAGCCAATGCCAGGACTGCGACGCGGCAAAGGGTTTGTTCTGCAGTTGCTGCGACGGCAAGTCCCAATCGGCCGGTTCGCGGTGGTTGGCTTCCAACTGAATGCACAGGCGTGGCAGATCGGATCCATCGGCGGTCGGGCTGGCAAACCGCGCGTACCGCTTGGACATGCACCGACAGCCAGCGGCGGCCAGCGGCAAAAAGTCGCCAGTGACGGACTGCCAGTCGCTGCCCATGCGGTAGCCGTGCAGCGCCAACGCCAAGCGTGACGGCAGGTCGGCGAATTGTGCGCCGTCGTCTTGGTCATGGCCAAGGCGCCACCACGAACCGGGTGGCTGGGCAATGGGCTCTTCGACCGCGGACGGCAGCCGTGGCCACAGGGGATGGGCAAACCACGCCCCCCGCAGCCCGCACGAGCGCCGGTTCACCGCCGGTCAGCGCCGCTTGGTCTTGCGCGTGACCATCAAATGGCGACAACACGGCAGCGATCCGGGCGACGCGGGCAACGGGAAATGCCGCGACCCGACCATCGGACGCCAGCAGCCAACCGCGCACATCTGCAGGTGCTTGCCCCAACTGGCGCTCAAGGTCACCCAGCGCGCCGGTGTCTTGCGCCTGCCACGCCAGCAGGGCCTCGCGCCCCCAATCGCCCACTTTGCAGGCCGCAAGCGCCGCATGGCACAGCGCCCGCGCTTCTTCGCTGTCACCACACTGGGCCAAGGCTTGCACCGTTTCAGCCGCCCAGCCCAAGCGATAGGCTTGGTCGATCCCCTCGGCCAAAGTGTCCGTCGCCGCCGCGCGCAAGGCCGCAAAGTCGCCGCGCTTTAGGTTGTCTAGGCGCAGATGCAGGGCGTTGCATTTGGGCTCCCACGCCGCATTGCTGCCGGTAATGACCGCCGGTTCGCCGCGCACCCGCAGCACCATGGTCATGCTGTAGCCCCAGTCGTCGCGCGGGTTGCCCTCGTTGCAGGCGACGGTTTCGCTCAGCGTGGCCACGCCGCCGTGCAGTTCGGCCTGATAGGCCATGGGCTCGCCAAAGTTGTGGTCCGTCAACGGCGTGCGCTGGATCGCGCCCCACTGCACCGGTTGCCGCGCCACCACCTGAGCCAGAGCAGCGAATAGGCTGCGCAAGATCTCCGGCGCGCGCGGCTCAGCCAGGGCAAAGTAAAGGTGGGCGGTCGGCATGCGGGCTCCAAAGCAGACGTGATTTGTTCTCGTCCAACCAGCTAATCTGAAACAAAATAGACCGATGCCGGTTCGCAGGCCAGAATTAGGCTTGCGACACCCGCCGCCCGGACCTTCCCGGCGGCCCCAACCTGAAGCCGGCATCCATGAACATCTTGCAGCAAACCGAAGATCGCGTCGATACCTACCTGCGCCCTCGCATGAAGCGCTTGCTGAAAGTCCTGCGAGAAACCGTAGTTGACCCACGGCAGGCC